>NZ_CP040899.1:628113-942170 GCF_006349365.1 Georgenia wutianyii | reverse complement strand
CCGGGTGCCCGCGTGGCTCGTCCTGCTGGCCCAGCTCCTCGCCCTCACCAGCGGCCTGGCGGTGTGGGCCCAGGAGCAGCGGCCGGGAGAGTCGGCCGTCACCGCGCTGAGCACCCTCGCGGTCCAGGGCGTGGACACGATCCAGCACTACGCCGTGCCCGCTCCCGCGACGCCGGGGCTCGTGCTCCTCGTCCTCGCCGGCACCGGGCTGCTCGCCCTGCTCGTCGAGGCGGTCGGGGTGACGTTCCGGGCCGCGGCCGTCGCCGGGGTCCCGCTCCTGCTCGTCTCCGCCGCCACCGCCTCGAGCACGGGCACGGCCCTGGACCCGCGCTACTTCCTCCTCGCCGCTGCCGCCTGGCTGCTCCTGCTCACCCAGCAGGGCCGTCGCACCCTCGCGCGCGCACAGGCACGCTCGACGGTGACGACGGTCGACAGCGGCGCCGTCACGAGCGGCGGGCTGCACCGGCTGTCGGTGACGGCGCGCGTCATGGGGCTGTCCGCGCTCGTCCTCGCCGTCGTCCTGCCCGGGGCGCTGCCCCACCTGCCACCGACCGTGCTCCTGGACCGGGCCGGGGACCCGCAGGCCGGCTCGGTGAGCTTCACCGACACCCTCGACCTCGCCGAGGACCTTGCCGACCGGTCGACCGCGCCGGTGCTGCGCTACCGCACCGACGACCCCGCTCCCCCACCGCTGCGCGTCAGCGCCACCACCCACTACGCCGACGGCCGGTGGTACCCGGCCGAGTCCGTCGCGGGCCCCGGGGACACCGAGGTCCGCACCCCCACGCAGCTGTTCCTCGCCGCACACGGCGTCGAGGTCTCCACCCAGACCGTCACCGTCACCCAGAACGGCATGCGCGCCCCCCAGCTCGCCGTGCCCTACCCGACGAGCGCGGTCGACCTCGGGGACGTCCCCTGGACGTGGGACCCGGTGAGCGAGGCGGTCGGGGTGGAGGCGGCGCCACGCACCTACGAGGCCTCCTACCTCAAGCTCGGGCCCCTGACGACGCTGCCGGACAGCGTCGGCGCCCCGCCGCAGCGCCTGCTCGACGTCGTGCCCGTCACGGAGGTCCAGGAGGACGGCGGGGGCTGGGAGATGCACCTGTCCCGCGACGGACAGCCGGTCGAGTTCGTCCAGCCCGACGGGACCCGCCAACGCCCGTTCACGGACGGCAGCGTCGAGATCGTCGCGCCGGACGGCACGGCGGTGCGCACGTTCTGGGGTGTCGACGCCGCGGACGACGCCCTCCACGTCGACCCGCGGTCCGCCGACCGGGTCCGCGCGCTGGCCACCGAGATCACCGCAGGGCTGACCAACCAGGTCGAGATCGCGCTGGAGATCCAGCGCTACCTGCGCGGACCGGACTTCACCTACTCCCTCACCCTCGCCGACCCCGTCGCGGGTCCCGACGGCGAGCCGCTCGACCCGCTGTCCCACTTCCTGGAGACCAAGCAGGGCTACTGCACCCAGTTCGCCACCGCGATGGTCATGCTCGCCCGGGCCACCGGCATCCCCGCCCGGCTCGCCGTCGGCTTCCTGCCGGGCAGCGAGGGCCTGGACGGCACCCGCACCGTCGTGGCCTCCGACGCCCACGCCTGGCCCGAGCTCTACGTCAACGGGCTCGGCTGGACGCGCTTCGAGCCGACGCCGAGCTCCCGCGCCGGGTCGGCGCCGTTCTACGCCACCCCGGGCAACGAGGAGGAGGTGCCCACGGTCGGTGCCGACCCCACCGCCGGGCGGCCGACCCCGTCCGCGGCGGCCGTGGACGCGCTCGACCCGCGCGGCGGCGGCACGTCGCTGGGGTGGTGGGACCGCAACGGGCGGACGGTGGGGCAGGTGGCCCTCGGGCTCGCCGGTCTGGCCGCGCTCCTGTCCGTCGTCCCGCTGGCCGGGGCCTGGCGGCGGTGGCGGCTGCGTCACGGCCCCGACGTGACCCAACAGATCGAGGGCGAGTGGGCGGGCCTCGTCACCGGGCTCGCCGACCTCGGCGTTCCCCCACCGGACGAGGCGGCCACGCCCCGCGGGCTGCGCGACCACTACGCGCGCGAGCTCGCCGCCGACCCGCCCACGCTCGAGGCGCTCACCCGCGCCTCCGCCCGGCTCGAGGCCGCCCGCTACGCCCCTCGCCCGCCCTCCCTCGGGACGATGGGCGAGGACGTGCGCACGGTCCTCGACTGGCGCCGCCGCCACACTCCCCGCGGTCGGCGGCTGGGTGCAGCGCTCCTGCCGGCCGACGGCACCACCCACCTCCGGTCCCTGCTCCCCGGCTCCCGCCCGGCCGCCGTCGACCCGGTCCGCTGAGCCCTGCGAGCGGCGGGCCGGTGCGCCCCGTGCCACGATCGGGGCATGAGCGACACGACGACCCAGGACGAACCCGCTGCCCGCGCGCTGTGGGCCGAACGACAGGGCGGGCCCGTGTACGTCGCCCGCAACGAGCGCGGGGCGCAGGTGCGCATCGGCAGCGGCGACACCGAGGGCGTCTTCTCCCCCGGTGAGCTGCTGAAGATCGCCCTGGCCACCTGCACCGCGCTGTCGACCGACCACGTCCTGCGCAGCCGGCTCGGTGAGGACTTCCCCGCCGTCGTCGGCGTCTCCTCCACCGGCGTCGAGGGCGAGAACCGGTACGGGCACCTCGCCGTCGAGCTCCTCCTCGACCTCGCCGACCTCGAGGAGGGCAAGCGCGCCGCCCTGCCCGAGCGGGTCGAGCGCACCTCCGCGCGCCTGTGCACGGTCGGGCGCACACTCAAGGCCGGGGCCGACTACGACCTCACGGTGACCGACGAACCCATCCGGGAGCGCTGATGACCCAGATCGCCCTGCCTGCCCAGACCGAGGACGAGTCCGCCCCGAACCTCCTCGAACGGCTCGTCGACCGCGCCGTCGCCTCCGGGGAGGAGCGCTCACGCCGCCAGGTCGAGCGGCTCACCCGCCGCCACCCACGTGCCTCGGCCGCCGACGTCGTCGCGATCCTCGAGCACCGCTACCGCCGGCGGGTCAAGACGCTGAGCGCCGCCGTCGGCCTCACCGCGGCGGTGCCGGGCGTGGGCACCGGGATCGCCGCCGTGCTCACCGCCGCGAACGTCGGCACGTTCCTGCGCATGAGCACGACCTTCGTCGGCTCCGTCGCGCGCGTCCACGGCGTGCCGCTCGAGGACGCCGACCGCCGCCGCACCCTCGTCCTGGGCGCGCTGCTCGGTGAGGACGGCGCGCGAGCGGTCACCGGCGACCTCGGGGTGAGCAGCCTCTACTGGGGCCGCGGTGTCCTCGGTCGCCTGCCGCTGGGCACGGTCCGCGCCGTGAACAAGGGCCTCTCGCGGCGCCTCGTGCGCTCGGCCACCGAGCGGACCGGCGCCCTGCTCCTCGGGCGGCTCGCTCCCTTCGGGGTCGGCGCCGTCGTCGGCTGGATGCTCGGACGCGGCCTGTCGAACCAGGTGGTCACCGGGGTCCGGGCCGCTCTCGGCCCCGTCCCCGCAGGTCAGTCCATGAATTGAGCCTGCTCGGCTCAACTCTTTCGCGGCAGGCGAACTCGGCTGGCACTCTCGCCTCCCGAGTGCCAGCATTGTCCTCGACGGCGTCCCACCCCGGGCGCCTGGGACCGAAGGAGGGACATTCATGGCACTCTTCACCGACCCGCTGCGGGACATGGACCGCGTGGTCAACAGCGTCCTGCGTCAGGCACCCGCATCGGCCGCGATGCCGCTGGACCTGTACCGCCGCGGTGAGTCCTTCACCGCACAGATCGACCTGCCGGGAGTCGACCCGTCGACGATCGACATCGACGTCGAGGACCGCACGCTCACCGTCCGGGCCGAGCGCACGAGCGTCACCGGCGAGGACATCCAGTGGCTCTCGCACGAGCGCCCCACCGGCACGTTCGCCCGTCAGCTCGTGCTCGGCGCCGGCCTCGCGCTGGACCGCATCGACGCCGACTACTCCGACGGCGTCCTCACCCTGACGATCCCGGTGGCCGAGGAGGCCAAGCCGCGCAAGATCCAGGTCTCCCACACCCCGCGGACCATCGAGCAGGACACCCCGCAGGCCTGAGCCGTTCTCCCCGACGGGCCGCCGCACCGATCACCCGGGCGGCGGCCCTCGGCATACGATGGCGCGGTGACCACCGCTCCTGTCGCCACGCCCTACGAGGACCTCCTGCGCCACGTGCTCGAGCACGGGACCCCCAAGGCCGACCGCACCGGCACCGGCACCCGCAGCGTCTTCGGGCACCAGATGCGCTTCGACCTCACCGCCGGCTTCCCGCTCGTCACGACCAAGCGCGTGTTCCTCCGCGGCGTCGTCGAGGAGCTGCTGTGGTTCCTGCGCGGGGAGCGCAACGCCCGCCCGCTGCAGGACAAGGGCGTGCACATCTGGGACGAGTGGGCCGCCGAGGACGGCGACCTCGGGCCCGTCTACGGCTACCAGTGGCGCTCGTGGCCCACGCCCGGCGGCGGCCACGTCGACCAGCTCGCCGAGGTGCTGCGCACCCTGCGGGAGAACCCCGACTCCCGGCGGATGATCGTCTCGGCGTGGAACGTCGCCGACCTCGACGCCATGGCCCTGGCCCCTTGCCACGCCTTCTTCCAGTTCTACGTGGCCGACGGGCGCCTGTCGCTCCAGGTGTACCAGCGCTCGGCCGACCTCTTCCTCGGGGTGCCGTTCAACATCGCGTCCTACGCCCTGCTCACCCACATGGTCGCCCAGCAGGTGGGCCTCGAGGTCGGTGACCTCGTGTGGACCGGCGGGGACTGCCACATCTACGACAACCACGTCGACCAGGTGCGCGAGCAGCTGAGCCGCGAGCCATACCCGCTGCCCCGGCTCGAGCTGCGCAAGGCGGCGTCCCTGTTCGACTACACGTTCGAGGACGTCGTCGTCCACGACTACCGCCACCACCCCGCGATCAAGGCGCCGGTGGCCGTATGACGCTCGGGATGATCTGGGCCCAGGCCCACGACCGCGTCATCGGCCGCGACAACGACCTGCCCTGGCACCTGCCCGAGGACCTGCGCCACTTCCGCCGCACGACGGCGGGTGACGCCGTCGTCATGGGCCGACGCCAGTGGGAGTCGCTGCCGGAGCGCATCCGCCCGCTGCCCGGCCGGCGCAACGTCGTCCTCACCCGCAACCCCGACTACGACGCCCCCGGCGCCGAGGTCGTCACCGACCTCGAGGCCGCGCTCGCGCTCGTCTCCGAGGAGGACGCGTGGATCTGCGGCGGCGCGCAGGTGTACGAGGCCGCCCTGGACCACGCCGACCTCCTCGTCGTCACCGAGATCGACCACGCCGTCGAGGGCGACCGCTACGCCCCGCCGATCGGCCCGCAGTGGCGCGTCACCGAGCAGGACCCCGCCGACGGCGGCTGGCACGTCGCCGAGAACGGCATGCGCTTCCGCATCCTCACCTACCGCCGCGACTGACCGCGCCTCACCCCGGGCCGATCTTGGGGAAGGGCTCCAGGGAGAAGACGAACTCGAGCGGGACGCCGAAGTAGGCGCTGATGCGCAGCGCGAGGTGCAGGCTCGGGGCGTACTCACCGCGCTCGAGGTACCCGACCGTCTGGTAGTGCACGCCCAGGGCCTCGGCGAGCTCACGCCGGGTGACGCCGCGCTCAACCCGGAGCATGGCGATGCGGTTGTGGACGACGTCGGTGGGCTCAGACACGCTGCAGCTGCTTCTCCCGGCCGGCCTGGACGACGGAGCCGGACTCCCGGCGGGCCATCCGTCGCAGGAGGACGGGGGCCAGCACGACGCCGACGACCGCCCACAGACCGAGCACGCCGAAGACCTCCAGCGTGCGCCAGCTCTGCCCGAGCTCGATGGCCACGGCGGAGTCCGGGAGCAGCGCGCCGCGCAGGCCGAGCCCCATCCAGTACATCGGGGTGAGCTGACCGACCACCTGGGCCCAGCCCGGGATCTGGGAGATGGGGAAGAAGACGCCGGAGACGTAGACCAGCCCGGCGATGACCAGCATCCCCCACCCGCCGACGGCGCGCGGACTGCGGAACACCGAGCCCACCGCGAAGCCGATCGGGACGCAGGCGACGAGCCCGAGCAGGAGCACGGCGACCATGACCGCGATGCCCTCCGGGCCGGCGGAGCCCCACAGGCCCGGGACGAGGAGGGTCGCCGGGACCGACAGGAGGAGGACGTTGAGGGCGACCTCGAGCGTCCCGCGGGTGGTCTGGCCGACGACGTAGCCGCGCATGCCGTGCGGGACCGACTTGGCCCGGAGCAGGGTGCCGTCCTCGCGCTCGGTGGCGACCTGCGTCGCCAGCCCGTAGGAGGCGGAGAACATCGTGCTGAAGGCGAGCACGCCGGGGAAGATGAGGAGCGCGGCGGTGATGCCGGTGCCCTGGATCTCGTTGTCCCGGTTGAGCCACATGACGACGACGAAGACCGCCGCGCCGATGACGTAGTAGGCGACGTCGTCCGGGGCGCGCAGGGAGTTGCGCATCTCGATCCAGCCGCGGCGGGCCCCGACCCGCACGGCGTTCGTCGTGGCGTTCGTCGTGGCGTTCGTCGTGGCGTTCATCGGGCTGCCTCCACTCGTGCCGGTGCCGCCTGCTCCTCGCGACGCCGGGCGTCGCTGCGGGCGACCATCGTGAGGTAGGTGTCCTCCAGGGTCGTGCGCCGCACCTCGAGGTCGCGCACGTCGTCGTGACGGGCCAGCAGCTCGCGGGTGAACGCGGTGCCGTCCTCGGTGGCGTGGACGTGGCGCTGGCCCCCGGACGTCCAGCGGACCTCGGTGCGCCCGGCGACCTGGCGGGCGAGCTGCTCGGCACTGCCGTCCGCCACGATCCGGCCGTCGTCGAGGATGAGGATCCGGTCGGCGAGCCGCTCCGCCTCGGCGAGGTCGTGCGTGGTGAGGAGGATGGTCGTGTCCTCGAGGTCGCTCAGCCGGTGGATGAGGTCGTGGAAGTCGCGCCGGGCGACCGGGTCGAACCCGGCGGTCGGCTCGTCGAGGAAGAGGAGGCGCGGGCGGCCGACGATCCCGATCGCGACGTCGAGGCGACGGCGCTGGCCACCGGAGAGCTTCTTCACCTGCTGGTCGGCCTGCGGGGCGAGGCCGACCCGCTCGAGCAGCTCGTCGGCCGCGTAGGGACGCTCGCGCCCGGCCTCGGAGTAGGGCCGGTAGTAGGCCCCGTAGTGCTCGACGAGCTCGCGGACCGTCCAGCGGCCGTGGTCCCGCCAGGACTGCAGGACGACGCCGACGTCGGCGCGCCACCCCTCGTCCGCCTGGGCGGGGTCCTGCCCCAGGACGCGCGCCCGCCCGCCGGACGGGAGCCGGAAGCCCTCGAGGACCTCGATCGTCGTCGTCTTCCCGGCACCGTTGGGACCGAGGAGGACGACGACCTCGCCGCGGCGGACCTGGAGGTCCACGCCGTCGAGCACGTCCTTGGCGCCGTAGCGCATGCGCAGACCGCTGACCTCGATGACGGTCTCGGTTGCTGCGACCATGGTCGCCCCCCTCTGTCGTAGTGACAAGATGGAATGTAGCAGGAGTGCTACATCCGCGGAACCCCCTCCTGGACTCCCCCTCCCCCGCGACAGCCGACTTCCGCCCGACAGCCGACTTCCGCCCGACAGCCGACTTCCGCCCGACAGCCGACTTCCGCCCGACAGCCGACTTCCGCGCGGCGTCGACGCGGACCTCTCTCAGGGCACGCTACGGACGCGCGCGAGGACGGCACCGGCGACGGCGTCGGGGGCGAGCTCGGGCAGCCAGTGCCCGCCGGGCACCGGGAGGAACTCGTAGGGGCCCAGGGCGAACCGCGCCGTGGCCCGAGCGGCGACCGGTCCGAGGAAGGGGTCCGCCTCGCCCCAGACGTACGTCGTGGGGACGGTGACCGGGCGGGGGGCGAGCCGGCTGAGCGGGACGGCGCGGTACCAGTTGAGGGCCCCGCGCGCCGCCCCCGGCTCACGCATCCGCTCCTCGTAGTGCCGTGCGGTCGCCTCGGGCAGGCCGGTGCCCGCGAGCGCCGGCACGAGCCGTCGGCGCACCACCTGCTCGGGCAGCCACGGCAGCTGGAAGAAGCCCATGTACGTCGAGCGCAGCGCCTGGTCCGAGCGCGGCAGCGACCACCTCATCGCCCCGGGGTGGGGCGTGGAGACGACGGTGAGCGAGGCGACCCGCTCGGGGTGGGCCCAGCCCAGCGCCCAGGCCACGCCCCCGCCCCAGTCGTGGCCGACGACGTGCGCCCTGTCGACCCCCGCGGCGTCGAGGACCGCGAGCGCGTCGGCGACGAGGTGCTCCAGGCGGTAGGCGGCCCGCTGCGGCGGGCGGGCGCCGGGTGAGTAGCCGCGCTGGTCGAAGGCGATCGTGCGCAGCCCGGCGGACCGCAGCAGCGGGACGACCCGACGCCAGCTCGTCAGGTCCTGCGGGAAGCCGTGGAGGAGCAGCACGGGTGGCCCGCTGCCCGCATCCTCGACGTCGAGGACCAGTCGGCCACGGCGCACGCGCCCTCGCTCATTCATCCGGCCACCGTAGGCGCCGCGGGTACCGTGTGCCCATGGACGGTGGAGACGGGGCTGTGACGCGCCGCCGTCCCTCGCCGCTGCTGCCGCTCCTCGCCGGCGTCGTCGCGCTCGCCGTCGTCGCCGGGTCCGCCGTGTCAGGACCGTGGCGCCTCCCCGACCGGGACGTCACCCCTCCCCTCCCGTCCGAGGCACCGACCGCCCCGACGCCGACGGCAACGGCCGACCTCGCCCCTCCCCCCGAGCCCACGGAGGGCGGGGTGCCGCTCACCCTCGTCCTCGCCGTCATCGGCCTCCTCCTGCTCTTCCTCCTCCTGCGTACCTTCCTGCGACGGGCCACGCTGGCCCGGGGCACCACCGGGGCGACCTACGAGGCCGCACGCGGGACCGTCGCGGCCGCGGACGCCGAGCCGGAGCCCGACCTGCCCGCCCTCCGGCGCGGCGTGGCCGCGGCGCGCGAGGTGCTCGCGGCCCGCGCCGAGCCGGACGACGCGATCATCGCCGCGTGGCTCGAGCTCGAGGCGGCCGCGGCGAGCTCGGGCGTCGTCCGCCGACCCTCGGACACCCCGACCGAGCTCACCACCGCGGTGCTCGACGCGACGAGCGCCGACCCCGACGCCACCCGCGGGCTGCTTCGTCTCTACCACCGCGCCCGGTTCGCGCCCCATGCCGTCATGACGGCCGACGACGTCGCCGCCGCGCGGCACTGCCTCGAGCGGCTCGCCGAGTCCTGGGAGGGCCGGTGAGCGCAGCGCGCGCAGCCGCGACCGCGGCCGCCGTCGCCGTGGTCGTCGCGGTCATGGCGCTCATCGGGTTCGCCGGGGTCAACATCGCGCTCGCCGCCGTCACCACCGCCGCCCTGGGCACCCTGCTCGGCCACCGCGACCTCGGGCGGGACGTCACGCTGCCCGGGCTGCGCGACGCGGAACGATCCGGCCACCGGCACGAGGCGGCCCGGATCTCCTGGTCCCTCACCGACGCGGACGGCCGCGTGAGCGAGCACGGGCTGCGCGAGCTGCGCGCCGTCGCCGCCGGCCGGCTGCGCACCGCGGGGATCGACCCGTCCGACGCCACCGCGGCCCGCGCCGCCGTCGGCGAGCGCGCCTGGACCACCCTCACCGCCTCCTCCCCACCGACCGTGCGGGCGCTGGACGCCTGCCTCACCGCCCTCGAGAACCTGGAGCCGCGCCGATGACCGAGCCGACCCGCCCCCTGCCCGTCGCCGACGTCGCCGCCCTGGGCGGGGAGGTGCTGCGCGAGGTGGGCACCGCCGTCGTCGGCATGACCCAGCCGCTGCGCCTGGCGCTGGCGGCGATCCTCGCGGGCGGGCACGTGCTCTTCGAGGACGTGCCCGGCCTCGGCAAGACCCTCGCCGCGCGCTCGCTGGCGACCGCGCTCGGCCTGGACTTCCGGCGGCTGCAGTGCACCCCGGACCTCCTGCCGGCCGACATCACCGGCTCCTACGTCTACGACCCCGCGACGGCGGGGTTCGCCTTCCGCCCCGGGCCGGTGTTCACCGGCCTGCTGCTCGCCGACGAGATCAACCGCACCGCCCCCAAGACCCAGTCCGCGCTGCTCGAGGCGATGGCCGAGCGCCAGGTGTCAGTCGAGGGCACGAGCTTCCCCCTGCCCGCACCGTTCCACGTCATGGCGACGTCCAACCCGGTGGAGTACGAGGGGACATACCCGCTGCCCGAGGCGCAGCTCGACCGGTTCATGGTCCGGCTCGCCGTCGGCTACCCCACGGCGGAGGCGGAGACCGAGGTCCTGCACCGCCGGCTGGCCCGCCGCCGGGAACGGGCGGACGTCGGGCAGGTCGTGACGCCCGAGCAGCTGCTGGCCATGCAGGCCGGGGTCGAGGCGGTCGACGTCGAGCGCGACGTCATCGAGTACTGCGTCGCGCTCGCCGCGGCCACCCGCGGGCACCAGGCGGTGGAGGTCGGTGCCTCCCCTCGCGGCTCCCAGGCGCTCGTGCTCGTGGGGCGGGCGCTCGCGGTGCTCGACGGGCGAGACTTCGTCACCCCGGAGGACGTCAAGGCCGTCGCCGTGCCCGCGCTGGCCCACCGCCTCACCCTCACGGCGGCCGCCTGGGCCGGGGGCACGCAGCCGCGCAGCGTCGTCGACGCCCTGCTCGCCTCGGTGCCGGGCCCCGCGAGCACCCGACAGGGCGTGCCCGTCAGGTGAGCGCCCCCCGTCCGGTGCGGCACGGGTCCACCAGTCGCTGGCTGCCGCTCACCCACCTCACCGCCCCGCTCGTCCTCGGAACCCTCGTGCTCGTCGCCGGGGCCGTGCTCGCGCGACCGGACGTCGCCGCCCTCGGCGTCGCCCCCCTCGTCGGCGGGGTGTGGCAGTGGTCGCAGCGTCCACGCGGGCCGCTCGAGGTCGACCTGCGCGCACCGGGCCAGCTCACCGTGCGCAGCGAGCTGCGCGCACCTGCCCGGGTCACCGCGCCCCAGGGGGTGCGCGCCGCCCGGGTGCGCGCCTCCAGCCCCGGCACCCGCCCCGAGGAGCGGCTCGTGCGGCTGACGCCGGGCGAGCCACGGGACCTCACGCTCACGACGACGAGCGTGCGCACCGGGGAGAACGAGCTCTTCCGGCTCGACGTCGTCGGGCTGGGGGCCGGGCAGGCCACCGCCGGCGAGGTCGTCACGGTGGGACCGGTGAGCGTCCTCGTCCTGCCCGGCCACCGGCCGCTCGCCGAGCTGCCGCTCCCCTTCCGGCTCCAGGGCCTCGTCGGACCGCACCCGGCACGGCGCATCGGCGACGGCGAGGAGCTCCACGACGTCAGTCTCTTCACCCCCGGGGACCGCCTGCGCCGCATCGACTGGCGCACCAGCGCCCGCCGCGGGGTCCACGGCGGCCGGCTGCAGGACCTCTACGTGCGCCGCACCCAGTCGACCGCGGAGGCGACGGTCGTCCTCGTCATCGACTCGCGCGACGACGTCGGGCCCGACGTCGCGACGTGGGCCGGCGGCCGGGAGGTGCTCACCAGCGACGTCACGTCCCTCGACATGGCGAGGGAGGCCGCCGCCTCCCTCGCGCGCGCCTACCTCGACCATGGCGACCGGGTGGGGCTGGAGGACCTCGGCCTGCGTCGCCGGCCGGTCCGGCCCGGTGGCGGGCGCCGGCACCTCGAGCGGATCGTGCGGCGGCTGGCGCTGTCCGCGCCGGAGGGCACGCCCCGGCCGCGGGTGCGGGCACCCCAGGTGCCGTCCGGGGCGCTCGTCGTCGTGCTGTCGACGTTCCTCGACGAGGAGGCCGCCCGGATGGCGGTCGAGTGGCGCCACCAGGGCCACCGGGTCCTCGCCGTGGACGTCCTGCCGCCCGTGCGGGGCGCGCAGCTGCGGGTCCACCTCCTCATGGCCCACCGCATGGTCTCGCTGCGCCGCGAGGACCGGCTGACGATGCTGCGCCGCAGCGGGGTCGAGGTCGTGCCGTGGGCGCAGGACGCACCGGCCGGTGGCAGTGCCCGGCTGGCCACGCTCGCCCGGCAGCGGCACGGGGCGCCGCGATGAGGGCCCGCCCGGCACTGCAGGAGGCCCGGTCCTCGTGGCGCGCGCTGTCCGCCCGCGGGCGCGGCACTCCGCCGCCGCGGACCTCGGTGCGCACCGCGCGCAGCGTGCCCGCCCTCGTCCTGCGGCTCGCGCTCCTGCTCCTGTGCCTCGCCGCAGGTGTGGCCCTGACGGCGAGCCAGGCGCAGTGGTGGGTGCTTCTCGTCGCGGGCCTCCTCGTCGCGGCGCGCCCGCACGCGGCGCTCGTCTCGCTCGCCGCGGCGGTCCTCGTGGGGATGCTCGCGGTGTCCGGTGCGCACCCGTGGCAGCTGCCGGTGCTCGTGCTCCTCACCCACTCGCTCCTGCGGCTCGGCGCCCTCACCGACGCCGTCGCCTGGCAGGGACGGGTCGAGCTCGGCGTGCTGCGGGACGCGGTGGGCGGGTTCCTCGCCGTGCAGGCCGTCGCCCAGGCGGCCGCGGCGCTCGCCCTCCTGCTCGACGACGCCGCACCCGTCCCGTGGCTCACCGTCCTCGCCGTCGCCGGGCTGGGCGCCCTGGGCTGGGCGCTCGTGCGAGACCTGCGCGCCTGACCCGCTCGTGCCCCGTCAGGCCACCTGCTCGAGCCGCCCGTCGGCGGTGAGGCGGACGACGGCGTCGAGGGCGAGACGGTCGAGGAAGGCACCGTCGTGGCTCACGACGAGCAGCCCCCCGCGGTAGACGGTGAGCGCCCCGACGAGCCGGTCGACGCTCGGGATGTCGAGGTCGTTCGTCGGCTCGTCGAGGACGAGCAGCTCCGGCGGCGGGTCGGCGAGCAGCAGCCGCGCGAGCGCGACACGGAAGCGCTCTCCACCGGACAGGCTCCCGACGGGGCGGTCGACCGTGTCCCCGCGGACGAGCAGCCGGGCCAGCCGGCGGCGGACCTCACCCGGTGGCACGTCCGGGGCGGCCACGCGCACGACGTCGAGCACCGAGGCGTCCTCGGGGAGGTCGACCTGCTGCGGGAGGTAGCCGACGCGGACCGTGAGCCGCGGGACCAGGCCGCGCAGCAGCGTCGTCTTCCCCACGCCGTTCGCCCCGACGAGGGCGATGCGCTCGGGCCCCTGGAGGACGACGTCGCGTCCGTCGCTGCTCGGCAGACGCGCGAGCCGGCGGCCGCGGGGCACGTGCGGGTCGGGCAGGTCGACGCGGATCGTGTCGTCGTCCCGCACCGCGTCCGCGGTGAGGTCGACCGTCGCACGGGCCGCCTCCAGCCGGCCGGCCAGCGCGTCCCTGCGCGCGCCCTGCGAGCGCTCCGCCGCGTTCTTGCGACCGCCGAGGACGATGGGCGGGTACCTGCCCTCGGCACGGTCGGTGCGCCCCTGCCGACGGCTGTGCGCGAACCGCTCCTCGGCCCTCACCTGCTCACGCTGCACCTTGCGCAGCGCCTGGTCGGCGGTGCGCAGCGCCTGGCGGGCAGCCTCCTGCTGCGTGCCCACCCACTCCCGGTAGTCGCTGTACGGGCCGCCGAACGTCGTGAGCGCGCCGGCGCGCAGCTCGGCCGTCTCGTCCACGAGGTCGAGCAGCGTGAGGTCGTGGCTGACCACGACCAGCGTGCCGTGCCACTGCCGCACGACGTCGTAGACGCGCTCGCGCGAGTCGAGGTCGAGGTTGTTCGTCGGCTCGTCGAGCAGCGCGACGTCCGCCCGGCGCAGCAGCAGCCCGGCGAGGGCGGCGAGCACCGCCTCCCCTCCCGACAGCGCGGTGACCGGGCGGTCGAGGTCGGCGGGCAGGTCGAGGGCCGCGAGCTGGGCGGCCGCGCGGCCCTCGACGTCCCAGTCGGTGCCGACGGCGTCGTAGTGGGCCGGGTCGACCGACCCTGCCTCGACGGCGCGCAGCGCGTCGCGGGTGACGCGCACGCCGAGGAGGTCGGCGAGGGTCGCTCCGGGTGCGCGGGTGAGCCGTTGCGGCAGGTGGTCGACGCTGCCGGTGACGGCGAGCGAGCCGCCGGTGGGCGTGAGCCGGCCGGCGACGAGGCGGAGCAGCGTGGACTTGCCGGCGCCGTTGGCACCGACGAGCCCGGTGCGCCCGCGACCGAACGCGCCGCTCACCCGGTCGAGGGCGGAGGTGCCGTCGGGCCAGGCGAAGGACACGTCGTGCAGGACGACGGAGGGGCTGGTGGACACGGGAGGACCTTCCGGGTGCGGGACGTCGCGCCGCGCCCGGGGGGGGCGTCAGCGCGCTGGAGAGGTGGTCTCCGGTCCTGTCATCGCAGTCCTCTGCTCCGTCCCCTCACACACGCGGCCGGCCCGCGGGGACACGAGGCAGTGTGCAGGGGCGCCACCCGCGCGGCCAAGCGATTTCCGGGCGCGGTCCAGCCGCGTGCGGCCACCCGGACCCACGTCGCCGAGACGGCCGAGGACCTCCGGGTCCTGCGCGGCGGCCCGCGACCCGGGCGTTGTCCACGACATCGTCGTGCTCGCGCCGCGAGGGACGCGCGCGGCCGGGCGCCGCCACCTCTCGGGCCGTCACCACGCCCCGTGCCGAGCCGGCGTCGTGACCGGCCGTCCGCGGGCGGCACGTCCGGCGTTCCGGACGTGCTGCCCGCGGACGGGTCAGGGCTGTGCCAGGGACACGCCGGCGCGGCCGGCGAGCACGCGGATCAGCGCCGAGGCGTTCTGCCCACCGAGCCCGGCCGCCATCGCGTCCTCCAGCGTCTGCGCCACGACCCCGACGCCCGGAACCGGTGCGCCCACCCGTCCGGCCAGGTCCTCGATGAGGCCCACGTCCTTGTGCATGAGGCGGAGCGCGAACGCCGGGGAGTAGTCGTCGGCGAGCACGGCCGCACCGACACCGTCGTAGATCGGCGTGCGGAAGTCCGCCACCGAGACGACGTCGAGCACCGTGCGCAAGTCGAGCCCGGCCGCGCGCGCCAGCGTGAGCGCCTCACCCAGGGACTGGAGCTGCGCCGCGACGAGCAGGTTTCCCACCAGCTTCATGCGCACGCCCGAGGTGGCGGGCCCCAGGTGGTGCACCGTGGCGCTGACGGCCTCGAGCGCCGGCCGCGCCCGGTCGAGGGCACCGGCGTCGCCGCCGACCACCACCCACAGCCCGCCGGACGCCGCCTCGCCCCTGGAGCCGAAGACGGGGGCGTCGAGCAGGTCGACGTCCCGCTCGGCGAACGCGGCGTGCTCCTCCTCGCTCAGCGAGAGGCTGACGGTGGACATGTCCACCACCACCGTCGGTGCCGCGACGTGCGCGAGCACACCCCCCGCCCCGAGCGCGACGTCGCGCACGGCGGCGTCGTCGGACAGGCAGTAGAGCACGACGTCCTGGCCCCGCACGGCCTCGGCGATCGACCCTGCCGAGCGCGCGCCGGCCACGCCGGACACCTCCGAGCGGTTCCACACGGTCACCGCGTGACCGGCGGAGACGAGGTTGGTGGCCATGCCCCGCCCCATCGTCCCCAGCCCGAGGACGGCGACGGCGCTCATCCGACAGCCGCGACCCCGGCCTGCTGCCAGGACTGCAGGAAGCGCAGCATCGCCGTCGCTCCCGGGTCCTGCAGGCCGATGCTGCGCTCCTGGAGCCAGGAGGCCCGGCCACGCCGGGACTGGAGGCCACGGGTCTCGACGACGGCCTGCTCGGCCGCCGCGATCGCGTCGGCGATCCCCGTCTCGCCGTCCCGGGCCCCTGCCAGCGCGTCGGCGGCGGGCATGATGGCGTCGAGGATCGTCTTGTCGCCGAGCTGTGTCTTGCCGCGCTGGGCGATGTTCTCCCCCGCCGCCCGGACGAACGCCGCTGCAGCGGCGACGTCGACGTCCTCGACGTCGGCCCAGGACTTGGAGCCCGCGAGGAGTCCGCCGGCGACCAGCGCCGCCATGGTGGAGGGGTTCGCGTTGGCGAACGCCTTGGCGGCCGCGCGCGCGATCTCGGCCGGGGTCGCCTCGGGCGAGATGTGGTTCAGCGCCTCGATGACGGCGTTCGCGCCGAGCGTGACCGTGATGCCGAGGTCGCCGTCACCCAGCGCCTGGTCGAGGTCGCGCAGCTCGTCGGCGTAGCCGACCAGCTCGGCGAGGCTGCGCTGGATCGTGCCGATGAGGGTGGTGGAGTGCATGGTTCTCAGACCTCCTGGAAGAACGGGGACGCCGCGGGGGCGTCGAGCAGGGCGAGCCGGTCGTCGTCGAGCGCGAGGAGCGAGATGGACGCGCCCGCCATCTCCAGGCTGGTCGCGTACTCACCGATGTACCTGCGTTCGATGGTCACGCCGAGGTCCTGGAGAACCTGGTGGACCCGGCGGTACATGACGTACAGCTCCTCGAGGGGCGTGGCGCCCAGGCCGTTGACGAGCACGGCCACCCGGTCACCGTCCGTGAGCTCGAGGTCCGCCACCAGGGCGGCCACGATCCGCTCGGTGATCTCGTCGGCCGTCTCCAGGGGCCCACGGTGGAAGCCGGGCTCGCCGTGGATGCCGATACCGACCTCCATCTCGCCCTCGGGCAGCACGAAGCTGGGCTCACCGGTGGTCGGCAGGATCGTCGGGGCGAGCCCGATGCCCATCGTCGCCGTGTGCTCGACGACGTCCTCCGCCACCGCCGCCACCTGCTCCAGGCTGTCGCCGCGCTCCGCGGCCGCTCCGGCCGCCTTGTAGGCGAAGAAGATCCCGGCGACCCCGCGGCGGTCGTGCTTGCGGTCCTTCGGCTGGCTCGCGACGTCGTCGCGGCCGAGGACGGTGCGGGTCTCGATGTCCTCGAGCTCGGCGAGGTCCGCGGCGAGGTCGAAGTTGAAGACGTCACCCCCGTAGTTGCCGTACAGGTAGAGGACGCCACGGCCGCCGTCGACCGCCTTGGTGGCCTCGAAGCACTGCTGGGCGCTCGGGGAGCTGAACACGTTGCCGATCGCGACGCCCGACGCGAGGCCCTTGCCCACGTAGCCCTTGAACAGCGGCAGGTGCCCGGAGCCACCTCCGGTGACGATGCCGACCTTGCCGGCGACGGGGGCGTCGGCCCGCACGAGGATGCGGCGGTCGTCGCCAGGGGTCTTCAGCTGGTCCGGGTGGGCCAGGAGGATGCCCTCCACCATCTCGTCGACGAAGTTCTCGGGCTTGTTGATGATCTTCCGCATGACGTTCCTTTCGTGTGCAGTCCGCCGGGGCTGCCGGCCGACCGTTCGTGGGTGGGGCTACGCGGCACTCGCCGCGACGGCGCGACGTGGCCGGCGGCGCCTACCGCGCCACTTGATCTGGTCGAAGACCATGACCGCGACGAGGATGAGGCCCTGGGCCATGGAGTACTCGAAGGTGGACAGGCGCATCGCGGTGAACCCGCTCTGGACGATCTGGAGCACGAGCGTGGCCAGGACGACGCCGAACACGGTGGCGAAGCCGCCGTTGGGGTTGGTCCCGGCCAGGACCGCGATGACGACGACGAGCAGGACGTAGGAGGCGCCGTAGTCGGCGGACGCGGTGGGGTTGCGCCCGATGAACAGCACGCCGGCGATCGAGCCGAGCAGACCGGTGAGCATGTAGGTGCCCATGAGCACGCGGGTGCTGTTGATGCCGGAGTAGTACGCCGCGGCGGGGTTGGCGCCCTGGAGGGTGACCTTGAGCCCGAGCGGTGTCCGGTTGATCACCAGGCCGATCGCCAGCGCGACGACGACGAAGACGATGAACAGCGTGGGGATCCCGCCCATCGTCGACTGTCCGAAGGCGGTGAGCCCGGCCGGGGAGCCGTAGAGGGTCTTGCCCCCGGTCCACGCGACGGCGATGCCGTTGTAGATCTGCATCGTGCCCAGCGTGGCAAGGATCGGGGTGATCCCCACCCGCGCGATGAGCAGGCCGTTGACCACCCCTCCGCACAGCCCGACGGCCACGCCCACCAGCACGATGACCGGGAACAGCTGGTCCGCCTGGGTCGGGTCGTTCGTCGCGATCGCCGTGTAGAGCGTGGAGATGGTGATCGCGGTGAGGTTCGCGATCGAGACGAGCGAGAGGTCGATGCCCCCGCTGAGCATCGCGAGCATCATCGCCAGGGCGAGGATGCCGATCTCGGGCGAGGCGAGCGCGATGTTCTGCAGGTTGATGGGGTTGAGGAACACCGCGGGGTTGAGGACCGTGAAGATCCCGAACGCCACGACGACGAGGAGGAGCATCCGCCGGGCGCTGCGGTCCACGTTCGCGCGACCGAGGAGCTCTCGCCAGCGGGAGTCGACCGTGCGGTTGAGGCGGCCCAACGAGGCCTGGGTGTCGTTCATGCCGTCACCTTCTCGGTTCGGGGTGCGGGGTTCGCGGTGGGGTCGTCGGTGTCGAGCGTGCGGACGGTGCGTGCGGCACGGCGGGCGGCGAGGGCCTGGACACCGACGCCGAGGACGAGGAGCAGACCGACGGCAGCTCGCTGCCAGGCGCTCGGCACGCCGGCGAGGATGAGGCTGTTGTTGATGACCTGGATGAGCAGCACGCCGAGGACCGTGCCGGTGACCGAGCCGCGGCCTCCGAAGATGGACGCTCCGCCCAGGACGACGGCGGCGATGATGTCGAGCTCGTCGCCGACCAGCTCCTGCGGCGTGCCCGAGCGGCCCATGATCATGTAGATCATGCCGCCCACCGCGGCCATGGCCCCGACGAGGACGTACATCCACACCTGGGTGCGCACCACCCGGATGCCGGCACGGCGGGCGGCCTCGATGTCACCGCCGAGCGCGTAGATGCTGCGACCGAACATCGTCCGTCGGAGCACCCAGCCGATGAGCAGGGCGAGGACGATCGCGGGCACGACCATGACGTGCAGGTAGGCGGTGCCGGTCGGGGACTGCACCGAGGCGATGTTCGTGGTCGCCACCGACTCCATCCCGGCCGGGAGGTTGGCGATGTAGCGCGACCCCACGTAGGTGAGCAGCGCTCCGGTGAAGATCCCCCGGGTGCCGAGGGTGACGATCATCGTGTTGAGCCGGAAGCGGGCGATGAGGAACCCGTTGATCGACCCCAGCGTCGCCCCGATGAGCAGGGCGAGAGCGAACGCACCGACGAGGCCGAGGTCGAAACCGCCGTTCACCTGCACGTGGATCGTCGTGTAGGCGGCGGCCACCGCGATGGCCGCGAAGGACATGTCGATGCCACCGGAGATGATGACGAGCAGCACGCCCAGGGCGAAGATCAGGGGGACGATCGCGCTGCGCAGGATGCTGAACGCCGTCGGCCCCGAGAAGAAGACGGGGTTGGCGATGGACATCCCGATGACGAGGACGATGAGGACGAGCGCGAGGACGCCCTCGTTGTTGCGTCCCCGCAGGCGACGCAGCCATGCCGTCCGTGACTCGTGCGCGCTCATGCGGCAACCTTCTTCCGGATCGTGTCGACGTCGATGTCAGTGCCCTCGAGGACGTCGACGATGCGGCCGTGCCGGACCACGAGGACCCGGTGGCAGCAGGCGACGAGCTCGGGGGCGTCGTCGGAGATGACGAGCACGCCCATCCCCTCGGCGGCCTGGGCACGCAGGATCTCGAGGATCTCGGACTTCGAGCCGACGTCCACGCCCACCGTCGGACCGTTGAGCATGAGCACCTTGGGCCTGCGGGCGAGCCACTTGGCCAGGACGACGCGCTGGGCGTTGCCGCCGGACAGCGAGCGGACCGGGGCCTGGACGTTGGGGGCCTTGATCCGGAGCCGGGAGAACAGGCTGTCGATCGTCCGGCCGATGGCCCCCTTGTCCAGCGAGCGCCACCTCGTGCGGTGCTGCTCGGCCGAGCTGGCGATGATGTTGCTCGCGATCGACTTCTCGAGGAACAGCCCTTGGGTGAGCCGGTCCTCGGGCACGTACCCGATGCCGGCCGCGATCGCGTCGTCGACGCTGCGCAGCCGCACGGGGACGCCGTCGACCGTCACGCTCCCGGACTGCGGCGGGTGGACCCCGAACAGCGACTCGGCGATCTCGGTGCGCCCCGAGCCGAGGAGGCCGGTGAGCCCGAGGATCTCGCCGCGGCGCAGGTTGAAGGAGACGTCGTGGTACGCGCCGGGCAGGGTGAGGTTCTCGACGTCGAGCACCACATCGGTGCCGTCGGGAAGACCGCTCACCCTCCGGGTCTCGTCGAGCTCGTGGCCGGTCATGTGCTCGGCGATCGAGCGGAGGGACAGCTCGGCTGCGGGGCGGGTGACGACGTGCTTTCCCGAGCGCAGCACGGTGACCCTGTCGGAGATCGCCAGCACCTCGTCGAGCTTGTGCGAGACGAAGATGAACGCCACGCCCCGTGCCCGGAGCCGCTCGACGATGGTGAACAGGCGCGCGACCTCGGTGTGGGTGAGGGCTGTCGTCGGCTCGTCCATGATGATGACGCGGGCGTCGTTCACGAGCGAGCGGCAGATGGCCGTGAGCTGCTTGTCCGCCACCGAGAGCTTCTCGACGTCGGCGTCGAGGTCGAGGGTGAGGCCCAGGTCCGCGACGACCCGCTCGGCGGCGGGCCGGGCGGCCCGCGGGGCGTACAGCCGGTGGCGGGAGGCGACGGCGGAGGTGAAGACGATGTTCTCCGCCGCCGTGAGGTTCGGGAAGAGCGAGAAGTCCTGGTAGATGACCTGGATCCCGCTCTTGATCGCGTCGGTCGTGTCCATCGCCGTGAAGGTCTTGCCGTCGATGACGATCTCGCCGGAGTCGGGTCGCTCCGCCCCGGAGATCACCTTGATCAGGGTGGACTTGCCGCTGCCGTTCTCACCCGCGAGGCAGAGCACCTCACCGGGTCGCAGGTCGAGCGAGACGCCACCCAGGGCGGTCACCCCGCCGAAGGTCTTGACGATGTTGCGCACCTCGAGGACGGGTGCCGGAGGCCCCGAAGGGGCTGTGGTGCTCATGCTTGTGCGCCTCTCAACGGATCTCGTGCTGCCGCGCCGCCCGCCGTCGGGAAGCGCCACCAGCGGTGCGGGGCGGGAGGTCCTCCGCCCCGCACACGCTGGACCGGTCAGAACGCGTAGTTCTTGGCCTCTTCCGCGTCGGCGGAGATGCCGGCGTTGCCGACGAACACGTTGTCGTAGCCGTCCATCTTCCGCAGGCTCTCGTAGCCCTCGATGCCCAGGTCGGTGCCGACCTCGATCGAGCCACCCCCGGCGAGGATGCGGGCGATCTCGAGCTGGGCCTCACCGGCGAGGGCGGGGTCCCAGAAGAAGATCTTGTCGATGGAGCCCGTCTCGAGGAACTTGGCCGCGGCGGACGGGATGGAGGTGCCCATGTTGCAGGTCGAGTCCTCGAGGCCGGCCTCCTCGATCGCGCGGGCGATGCCCGGCACGTCGTTGCCGGCGGATCCCTGGAAGCCCTTGAGGTTGGGGTACTTCGCGAGGATCTCCTTGGCCTTCTCGTAGGCGGCGGTCTCGTTGTCGGTGCTCTCGATCGGCGCCTCGACCCGGGTCATGTTCGGGTAGTTCTCGAGCTGGTGGTCGTACGCCGCGGTCACCCACTCCATGTGGGTCTTCGCGGTGAGACCGCCGACGAACTGGACGTACTCGCCCTCCTCGCCCATGCACTGGGCGAGGTTGTCCATGATGTCGACGCCGTAGTCAGCGTTGTCGAAGGCCTCGATGTCGATGTCGACGTTCTCGATGCCGGTCGCCTCGTGCGCGACCGTGATGATGCCCTGGGCCTGGGCCTGGGCGAGGACGGCCGACAGCGCCTCCGGGGAGTTGGGCACCACCGTGATGGCGGTCGGCTTCTGCGCGATGAGGTCCTGGATGATCTGGATCTGCTTCTCCGGGGAGACGTCGTCACCTCCCTCGGTGCGCGTGTCGATCCCGGTGCGCTCCCCATAGGCGAGCACGCCCTCGTCCATCCGGTCGAACCACGCGATGCCCTTGACCTTGACGACGGTGACCATCGTCATGTCCGCGGCCTCGCCGCTGCCGCCGGCGGTGGCGTCGCCCGCGGGCGCCGCACCGTCGTTCACGGAGCCACAGGCTGCCAGGAGCATGGTGGCCAGCCCAGCGGCAACGACTCCGGTGGTGAGCTTCTTGTTCCTCATTCGTCACTCCCTCGTGATCGAGCGCTTGGACCCCCGCGTCCGCGCATCGTCCTGGTTAATCGTGCGTCAGGTTGCCTGACTCTCGTCACCATAAGCGCGTTTCTTGCGCACGTCCAATCGGACTCTGCGCGCTCGTCGCGTGGGTCCGTGCATCGCGTGCGTGTTATCGTGCACCGATGCGTTTGCTAACATGAGGTCCGATTCAGCGGAAGGTCAACGATGTCGCGCCGCCAGCAGATCGCCGAGCTCGTCGAAGAGCGCGGCTTCCAGAGCGTGAAGACGCTCGCCGAACACTTCGGCGTGGATGCCTCCACGATCCGGCGTGACCTCGACCGTCTCGCCAGCGACGGTGTGGTGGTGCGGACCCACGGGGGCGCCGCCGCCGTCCTCGCCGACGAGGAGCCCGAGGCCCTCACCGAGCAGGGCACCCAACGCGCGGAGAAGCGTGCGATCGGTGCCGCCATGGCCGAGCGGATCTACGAGGGGCAGACCATCCTCCTCGAGGGCGGTACGACCTGCCTGGAGGTCGCGCGGCACCTGGACCACGCCCGCCTCACCGTCGTGACGAACGATCTCGCCGTCGGCCTGGAGATCTCCACCAAGCCCCACATCAACCTCGTCTTCGTCGGCGGGGAGCTGCTGCCGGCCAGCACGTCGATGTGGGGACCCATGTCGATCCAGCAGCTGGAGACGATGCGGGTCAACGTGGCGATCTTCGGGGCTGGCTGCGTGATGGACGACGGGATCTACGCGAGCAGCAGCTACGCCATCGAGCTCAAGCGCAAGATGCAGTCGATCGCCGCGCAGTCCTTCTTCGTCGCGGACTCGACCAAGTTCGGGCGTGAGGCCCTCTTCAAGGTCTTCGGCTTCGAGGACTTCACGGCCGGCATCACCGACGACACCCTCGACCCCATCCGCGCAGCCCGCTTCCCCGTCCCGCTCATCCGCGTCCCGCACCACGGCCGCTGAGCCGTCGCCCCGGGCCGGCGCACCGGCGGCGCCGCACCGGGCAACGCAGAAGGCCCGGACCTGATGGTCCGGGCCTTCTCCTGGTAGCGGGGGCAGGATTTGAACCTGCGACCTCCGGGTTATGAGCCCGGCGAGCTACCGAACTGCTCCACCCCGCGTCGGTAAGCACCACCTTACGCGGCGATGCCCACCCAGGGCAATCCGGCGGGCTGTGAGTAGCCTCACCGCCCGCCGGAGCCCTGTCAGCCTCCGCTGTCGGCGGCCGGTGTCGTCGCCTCGTCGGCCGGCGCGGTGGCACCGTCCTCCGGGGGCGGCGGCGTCCCGGCCGCGGCGGCGTCGAGCTCGGCCTGTGCCTCGCTGGCCGCCTCGAGCGCCTCCTGGAGGCGCTCCTGGGCCTGGCCGTAGTTCACCCAGTTCCCCTCGCTCAGGGCGGCCTGGCCGTCCTCGAGCGCCTGGTTGGCGTCCTGCAGGGCCCGGGTCAGCCGCTCCTGCGCCGCGGCGTCGACCTCGGTCGTGCCGCCGGGCTCGTCGGTCGCCGGCTGGTCGTCGGGCGTCTCGCCGACGACGTCGGCGTCACCGCCCTCCGCACCGGAGTCACCGCCGAACACCTGGTCCAGCGCCTCGGTGAGCGTCGGCGCGAAGCCGATCTCCTCACCGAACGCGACGAGGACGTACTGCAGCAGCGGGTACTGGGTGCCGGCCGAGGCCTGGACGTACACCGGCTGGACGTAGAGCAGACCGCCACCGACGGGCAGGGTGAGCAGGTTCCCGCGCAGCACCTGCGACCCGCCCTGCTCGAGCAGGTTGAGCTCGGTGGAGATCGTCGGGTTGGAGTTGAAGGTGTTCTGCACCTGTCCCGGTCCGGGCACGGTGACGTCGGAGGGCAGCTCGAGCAGCCTCAGCTGCCCGTAGCCCTCTCTCACCTCCCCCGGGGTGTTGCCCGTCTCGGAGTCCACCGCGAGGAACCCGGTGAGGATGTTCCGGTCGGTCTGACCACCGGGGATGAAGCTCGAGGTGAGGGAGAACTCTGCGCTCTCCTGCCCCGGCATCTGCAGCGTGAGGTAGTACGGCGGCTGCGGGACGCCCTCGCCGGCGGTCGGGTCGTTCGGGATGTTCCAGAAGTTGCCGCCGGAGTAGAACGAGGCCGCGTCGGTGACGTGGTAGCGGCTGAGCAGCTCGCGCTGGACCTTGAACAGGTCCTCCGGGTAGCGCAGGTGGCTCATGAGGTCGCCGCTGATCTCGCTGATCGGCTGGATGTGGTCGGGGAAGACGTTCTTCCACGTCTGGAGGATCGGGTCCTCGGGGTCCCACTCGTAGAGCGTGACCTCACCGTCGTAGGCGTTGACGACCGCCTTGACGGAGTTGCGGATGTAGTTGACCTCCTCCGGCGCCGGGCCGACGACGACGCCGCCGAGCTCGTCGGTCAGCGCGTCCGTCGTCGCGTCCTCCAGGGACTCACGGGCGGAGTAGGGGTACTCGTTCGTCGTCGTGTACCCGTCGACGATCCACACGAGGTCCTTCGGGGTCGACTCGTCGCCGTCCATGTCGACGATCGCGGGGTAGGCGCGGGCGTCGAGCGTGAGGTACGGGGCGACCTTCTGGACGCGCTCGTGCGGGTCGCGGTCGTAGAGGATCTGCGAGTCGGCGTTCACGCGGTCGGAGAAGAGGATCTGCTCCGAGCCCATGCGGATCGCGTAGAGGAGCTGGTTCCAGAAGTTGCCGAGGCTCGGCCCGCCGTCGCCGTCGTAGGTGGTGTTCACCTGGCCCTGCGGGGCGTCGTCGCTGGGGTAGTCCAGCTCCCACGGCGAGGTGCCCTCCGGGGCGCCGACGATCGAGTACTCCGGGGTGCTCTGGCCGAAGTAGACCCGCTCCTCGTACTCCCCGAGCTCACCGATCGAGGGGATGCCGTACTCGAAGAAGGCCGGCTGACCGTCCGCGGCGACCGTGTTGCCGTAGGCGGCGACGGCGCCGAAGCCGTGCGTGTAGACCGTGTGGTCGTTGACCCAGGTGCGCTGGTCGGAGCCCAGGCCCTCCTGGTTGAGCTCGCGGATCGCGATGACGGTGTCGCGCTTCTCGCCGTCGATCACGTACCGGTCGACCGCCAGGGTCTGCGCGAAGTCGTAGTACTGCCGGTTCTGCTGCAGCTGGCGGAACGTCGGGGAGACGATGTTCGGGTCGAGGAGGCGGATGCTGGCGGTCGACTCGGAGTCGTTGCGCAGCTGGCCGGCCTCGGTCTCGGTGACCGCGTCGTAGGGCTCGGTCTCGATGTCGTCCAGGCCGTAGGCCACGAGCGTCGCGTCGATGTTGCGCTGGATGAACGGCGACTCCGCCTCCACCGCGTTCGGCGTCACCTGGAAGCGCTGGACGATCGCCGGGTAGATGCCGCCGACGACGACGCCCGAGACGATCATGACGCCCACGCCCGCGGCGGGCAGCAGCCAGCTGCCGCGGAACGCGGAGACGAAGAAGAGCACCGCGATGATGACGGCGATGACCGCGAGGATCGTGCGCGCGGGCAGGTTGGCGTTGATGTCGGCGAAGGACGCGCCGGCGAACCGGTCGTTCTGGCCGACGAGCAGGGAGTAGCGGTCAAGCCAGTAGTTCGCCGCGATGAGCAGGACGAACACCCCGGCCATGATCGACAGCTGGATCCGGGCCGCGTTGGTCACCCGCTGCGGCCGGCCGCCGATCTGGATGCCGCCGTAGAGGTAGTGCGTGACGAGCGAGGCCACCGCCGTGATGAGGACGACCGTCATGAGGAAGGAGACGATCGTGCGCATGAGCGGCAGGGTGAAGACGAAGAACCCGATGTCCATGCCGAACTCGGGGTCCGTCTGCCCGAAGGGCTCACGGTTGAGCCACATGAGGACCGCGCGCCAGTTGGCGGTCGCCGAGATGCCGGCGAACAGGCCGAGGACGAGCGGGGCGCCGATCATGACGAGGCGGCGCAGCGGCTCCACGCTCTCGCGGTAGCGGTCGAGGTTCTGCTGCTCGGGGGTGACCGGGGCGTAGATCGGCCGCGACCGGTAGGCGAGGCGCAGCCCGAGCCACACGGGCACGGCCATGAGGACGAACCCGAGGACGAAGAGCACCGCACGGGTGCCCCACTCACGCCACAGGACGTCCTCGAAGGACAGGTGGGAGAACCACAGCACCTCGGTCCACAGCTGGGCGGTGATCATGAGGAGCACCGCGAGCGCCGCGAGGACGATGAGCGTGGGCACGAGGGCACCGCGTCGTCGGCCTCCGGCCGGTCGCGGTGGACGTGGGGCGGGGGCAGCTGTCACGAGGTGGCACCTTCGGTCGTCGTACTGGCGGTGGGCGGCAAAGACCCGCCCTCATGGGGCGAACGCGCGGCCCTGCACCTAGGTTCCCACACCCGCCGTTCCGCCGTCCGGCAGGCGACGCTGCGCCTCCGGCGCCGCGCCCCGTCGGGGGCGAGTGGTTCGGGTGGGGAGCGGTGGGGGATCATGGCCGCATGACGGCTCCCGACCTCAGCCCCCGCCAGCGCGCCCTCCAGGGGGCGGTCCTCGACATCGAACGGCACGTGAGCTCGCTGGGGTGGGACTCCCCGGTGCTCGTCTTCTCCCTCGTCCGCACGGCGGACGCCCTGGCCGTCAACCCCGCCATCGCGAGCGAGCTGCCCGAGGGCGCCGTGGACTCGGCCACCGCCGACCCCGAGCACCTCCTGTCGATCGAGCAGGACGGCCTGCCGCAGGCGGCGACGCTCGAGGAGCTGCTCGCCCAGCTCGCGTGGCCGGCGGAGGTCGACGGCGCCGCGATCGTCGTCGAGCGCATCGTCGTGCCGCCGGAGGCCGAGACCGACATGCCCCGCGACCCCGACGCCGCCGTCGCCTACCTCGAGGCCCACCCCGACCGGCAGGATGTGCGGATCGCCGTCGGCGTGCTGCGCACCGGCGAGTCCTGGTGCGCGCTGCGCTCCCGGCTCCACGACTCCGACGACGCCGTCGGCGGCTCGCCCGACGCGGTGCCCGGCCTCGTCGAGGCGCTGCGCGCGACCTTCGACTAGAAGGCCGGCCCGCCTAGGAGGCGGGGCAGCGCGGCAGGTCCCCGGTGTCCCCCGCGCCGACCGCCTCGAGGGCCGTGACGGCGTCCGAGACCGTGTCGACGGCGATGACCTCGAGCCCGTCGGGGACGTGGCCGGTCACCTCGTCGCAGTTCTCGACCGGGGCGAGGAACAGCGTGGCGCCGTCGCGGACCGCACCCGCCATCTTCTGCCGGATGCCGCCGATCGGGCCGACGTCGCCGGCGAGGTCGACGGTGCCGGTCCCGGCGACCACCTCGCCGTTCGTCAGCTGCTCGGGCGTGAGCTTGTCGATGATCGCGAGGGTGAGCATGAGGCCGGCGCTCGGGCCGCCGATGTTCTCGATGGCGAAGTCGACCTCGAACGGGAGCTCGACGTCCGGGGAGATCATGACGCCGAGCAGGCTGCCGCCCTTGCCGTCGTCGCCCGTGACGACGTCGACCGTCGTCTCCTCCCCACCGCGCTCCACCCCGAGGGTGACCGTGGACCCGGGCGGGGTCCGGCCCAGGACGTCGTCGAGCACGGCGAAGGAGGTGAGCTCGGTCTGCCCGCCGTCTGGCGTGGAGATCGACAGGAGACGGTCCCCGGACTCCAGCAGCCCGGCCGACGCGCCGTGCGGGGAGGTCCCGGCGACCGTCAGCTGGGTGGGCACGTCGGTGCCGAGCTCGGTGAGCGCGGCGACGGTCGCGTTGGTCTGCGAGGAGCTCATCTGGAGGCTGGACTCCTCCTGGACCTCCTCCCGGGTCTGGTCCGGGTCGAAGGCCGACTCCCGCGGGACGACGGTCGTGCTGCCCGACAGCCACCCGGCGACGACCTGCGCCGCGGTCGCCGGGTACCCCGGCCCGCCGCGCGTGGAGACGGTGGTGAGCAGCAGCTCCCCGTCCGTCGGGTAGGTCTCGGCGCCCTCGACGGTGATGAGCGGGACGTCCTCGTCCACGTCACCGAGCGTGTCGACGGTGGGGCCGGGGCTCTGGATCGCGTACGGAGGGGTGACGAAGAGCATCGTGAGCGCGAGGACGAACGTCACCGCGCCCGCGACCGCCGCCGTCACCGTGCGGGGGCTGAGCAGCGGCCGGTCGTCGTCGGGCCACTGCGGCTGGGTCGCGGGCGGCTGGTCGGGTCGAAGGCGCACCGCCTCATCATCACCCGGCGGCGACCACGCCGCCGACCGTGTCTCGCCCTGGGCGAAACGGCCCGGCGGGGAGCCTGACCGCGACGGTGGCGGGGTTACCGTGGAACTCCCCGAGGACTGGAGCAGCGGAGATGAGCGAGGACCCGAGTCGCCCCGGTGAGGACAGCTGGGAGGAGCTCCTGCGGTCCATGCTCGGACCGCAGGCAGCCGAGGAGGCGATGAGCGCCATGCGCGCCGCCGGCCTCGACCCCGAGACGATGGCCACCGCGGCCGGCCTGCCGCAGGACCGCAACCAGCTCGCCATGATGCTCCAGCAGATGCAGCAGGTGCTCGCTGCCGGCGGGAACGACCCGGTGAACTGGGCGCTGGCCGGGGACCTCGCGGGCCAGGCCGTGCGCCAGGCCGGGGACCCGACCCTCACCGCCGCCCAGGCCGCGCAGGTGACCCAGGCGCTGCAGGTCGCCGACCTCTGGCTCGACGCCGCCACCGAGCTCGGACCGACGACGGGCACCAAGCAGGCGTGGTCCCGCAGCGACTGGGCGCAGCGGACCATGCCGACGTGGAAGCGTCTCGCCGAGCCGATCGCCACCTCGGTGGCGCGGGCGATGGAGAGCGTGCTCGACGAGCAGGCCGGCGAGCTCGGGGAGCACCCGCTCGCCGCGGGGCTCGCCGGCGGTGCGGGCGGGATGATCCGCCGGCTCGGTGGCGCCGTGTTCGGCATGCAGGTGGGCCAGGCCGTCGGCACGCTCGCCGGCGAGGCCTTCGGCACGTCCGACACCGGCCTGCCGCTCGTCGAGGCCCCGGACACCGCGCTCGTCCCCGCCAACGTCGCCGCCTTCGCCGAGGGGCTCGACGCCCCGGAGGAGGAGGTGCGCCTGTTCCTCGCCGTGCGCGAGGTCGCGCACGCCCGCCTCTTCGCCCACGTGCCGTGGCTGCGCGCCCACCTCCTGGGCGCCGTCGAGGCCTACGCGCGGGAGATCTCCATCGACACCGGGGCCATCGAGGAGGCCATGCGCTCCCTCGACCCGAACGACCCCGAGGCGCTGCGTGAGGCGTTCTCCGGCGGCGTGTTCGTCCTCGAGCGCAGCGAGGCCCAGGAGGCTGCGCTGCTGCGGCTGGAGACGGCGCTGGCCCTCGTCGAGGGGTGGGTCGAGGTCGTCGCGGGCCAGGCGGTGGCCCCGCACCTCCCCCACGCGGTCCCGCTGCGCGAGATGATCCGCCGCCGCCGGGCGGCCGGCGGGCCGGCCGAGCAGACCTTCGCCTCGCTCGTCGGGCTCGAGCTGCGGCCCCGGCGGGTGCGTGAGGCCGCCGAGCTGTGGAGCAACCTCGGCCGCGAGCGCGGCCAGGAGGCCCGTGACTCCCTGTGGGAGCACTTCGACCTCATGCCGACCGCGGAGGAGCTCGACGACCCCGCCGGCTTCGTCGCCGCCCGGGACGCCGCCGCGGCCGGCCAGGACGACGTCGATGCCGCTCTCGCGAGCATCTTCGCCGGCACCGAGCAGCCGGGAGTCGAGGCACCGACGGCGGACGAGGGCACCGACGAGGCCGCTGGCCCCGGCGAGGGAGAGCCCGGCGAGGGCGAGCCCGACGATGGCGGGCGGCCCGCCGGCTAGGCCGGCTCCTCGTCCGGTCCGGGCGCCGCGTGCCCGGCCTCGCGCCGGGCGAAGGACACGCCCTCGAGGAACCCGCGCGCCCGGGTGGTGTGCGGGTAGCGCTCGACCCACGCCCAGAAGTCCGGGCCGTGCCCGGCTGCGAGCAGGTGGGCGAGCTCGTGGACGAGGACGTAGTCCAGCACCCACGAGGGCATGCCCTTGAGCTGGTCGGAGATGCGGATGGTGCCGGTGGACGGGGTGCACGAGCCCCACCGGGTGGCCTGGTTGCTCACCCAGGCCACGGTCTGCGGACGGGCGCGGCCCTCGAGGTAGCGCTCGGAGAGCCGCCCGGCGCGCTCGGCGAGCTCGGCGTCCGACGGGCGACGGCGCTGCCCGCTGCGCTCGAGACGCGCGACCATCCGCGCCACCCACTCCTCCTCCTCCGCGCGGGTGAAGCGGTCGGGGATCGCCACGACCGTGCGGCCGTTCTCGCGGAACGCCTGCACGGTCTTGGTCCGGCGACGGCTCCGCCTCACCTCGATCTGCGTCATGTCTCCAGGCTACGGCGACCCACCGACGCGCCGGGGCGCTCCCCCGGCGTTGTCCACAGGAGGCGGGCCGGGACCCTCGACGTACCGCTCGCGGTGCCATCCTGGGCGCGGGAGGGCGAGGATGCGACTACGACCAGGCAGCCACGTGCTGTGGCGCCGCGAGGGCACGAGCCAGGTCCACGCGGACCCGGAGCTCGCCGTCGTCCTCGACGGGCTGAGCGTCGAGGAGCAGCGGCTCCTCGAGGGCCTGGGCCGGGAGACGAGCGAGAGCGCCGTCCTCGCCCGGGGCCGGGAGCTCGGGATCCGGGCGCCGCGGGTGCGCGAGCTGCTCACGCGGCTCGAGGCGTGCGGCGCCCTCGAGCGCGACCGAGACCCCGCCGTCGGCCACCACGGCCTGGGCGCCGAGCTCGACCACTGGTCGCGCGTCGCCCAGCGCGACGCGCGCGACGTCCTCACGCGCCGCCAGGAGGCGGTGGTCGCGGTGCTCGGGCTCGACCGCCTCGGGCTGCTCCTGGCGAGCGGGCTCGCGGCGGCGGGCGTCGGCACCCTGCTCACCGAGGACCGCGCCCGGGTGCGGCGCGAGGACGTCGGCCTCGGGGGCTACACCCTGCGCGACGTCGGGGAGCAGCGCGGCGACCGGGCACGGGGGATCCTGCGGCTCACCTACCCGCACGTGCGCACCTCCGCGCCGCCGCGCACCCGGCCCGACCTCGTCGTGCTCGTCGACCACGGCGTCAGCGACCCGGTCCGGCTGCGGCCGCTCGTGCGCGAGGACGTCACCCACCTGCTCGTCGTCGTCCGCGAGGTCGACGTCCTCGTCGGGCCGCTCGTCACGCCCGGGGGCGGACCGTGCGGGCGGTGCGTCGAGCTGCACCGCACCGACGCCGACGACCGCTGGCCGGCGCTGGCGACCCAGCTCCTCGGTGCCCCGGACCGCGGGGTCGAGGCGACGTCGGCGCTGCTCGCCGCCGGGACCGCGGTGGGCGAGGTCCTCGCCCACCTCGACGGGCGTCCCGTCGCGACGTCGGGCACGAGCCTGGCCGTCGACGCGCGCCGGCCGGTGCCCCGGACACGGCAGTGGCCGGTGCACCCGGAGTGCGGGTGCACCGGCCTCGCGGTGGTGCCGGGCGGTGCCCAGCCGGCCCCCGCGTGACGTCAGGCCGCCGGCTGGTGCTTGCGGGGACGACCGCGACCACGCTTCGTGGCCACGACCTCACCGCCGATGAACACCTCGCCGCCCCACACGCCCCACGGCTCCGCGCGCTCGAGGGCACCGGCGAGGCAGGCCTCGCGCACGGGGCAGGTGCGGCACAGCGTCTTGGCGAACTCGACATCCGCCTGACGCTCGGCGAACCACAGGTCCGGGTCGTGTGCCTCCTGGCACGGGGCGAGCGCGGTGGACTCCTCCAGGACGAGGGCCATCGCCTCCTCGGGGAGCGGCCACGACTGTGACGACCCCTGGCTGAGGCGGTCGAGAAGGGTGGTGAGTTGCACGAGTGTCTCCGTGGGTGCGAAGCCGGGTCTGGGATCGACTGCGGCATTCCCCGGGAGGGGTGGACCGCAGTGAGGAGCGGCGCGGTCCGGCGGAGAACGGGTGCTGTTCTACGACGTCCGGAACGTGCCGCCCCCGATGGGGGCGAGGTACGGGCGAGGGCGGGCCGGCATACCGGCGACGCCGGCAGCGGGACTGGTGAACCGGAGCATCCCGGCCCACTCGGCTCGTGCTCGGCCGGCGGCTACGTTCTTGGTCACTGCGGTTCACCTCCCTCTCGCACATGGGGCCCCCGTGTGCTGGCTAGGCACGGGCCCTGTTCGGTCACGGACGTGGAGGACATTACGCCCGCCTCCGGACGGGGGGCAAGGTATTTACGGCGACTGTTCTGCGCACTTCGCCCGGGGGCCCGGAGCCGGCTGTGCTGCGGGCGAGAGCGTCAGGCTCCGGGTGGGTCGACGAGGACTTCCTCGCCGCGCACGATCGCGAGCACGGCCGGGCCGTACGCCTCGAGCTTCGCCGCCCCGACGCCGCGAAGGAAGCCGAGCTGGCGCAGGTCCTTGGGGCGGGCCTCGGCGATCGCCGCGAGCGTGGTGTCGTGCAGGACGCTGTGGCGCGGCTTGCCGGTGGCCGTGGCGACCTGGTCGCGCCAGGCACGCAGCCGCCCGACGAGCTCGGCGCCCTCGGGGTCGCTCGCGGCGACCTCGGCGAGCCGGTCCCGTCCCGAGGTCCGGGCCGCGGGACGGCGCCGGCCCCGCTCGCCGTCGGGCCACAGCCCGTCGAGGAAGCGGGACGGCTTGCGCGAGGCGCGCCCGCCGACCGTGCGCGCCCGGGCGTAGGAGAGCATGAGGTGCTCGCGCGCCCGGGTGATCCCGACGTACAGCAGCCGGCGCTCCTCGGCGACGGCGTCCTCCGTCTCGGCGAGGGAGATGGGCAGCAGCCCCTCGCTCACGCCGATGAGGAACACCGCGTCCCACTCCAGCCCCTTGGCCGCGTGGAGGGAGGCGAGGGTGACGCCCGAGACGGTCGGGGCGTGCTGGACGGCGGCCCGCTCCTCGAGCTCGGCGACGAGCCCGGGAAGGTCCGCGTCCCGGGTCGCGGCGAGGTCGTCGGCGAGCGCGACGAGCGCCTGCAGCGACTCCCACCGCTCCCGGACGGCGCCGCGGGCCGACGGCGGGTCGGCGGACCAGCCGACGGTGCCGAGGACGTCCCGCACGGCCTCGGGCATCGGCTGGCCCGCCGCCGAGCGGGCCGCCCCACGCAGCAGCACGACGGCCTCGCGCACCTCCCGCCGGGAGAAGAAGCGCTCGCCACCGCGCACGAGGTAGGAGATGCCGGCCTGCGCGAGCGCCTGCTCCACCGCCTCGGCCTGCCCGTTGGTCCGGTAGAGGACGGCGATCTCGTGGCGCGGCACCCCGCCCTTCTCCAGCCGGGCGATCTGCGCGGCGACCCCGGCCGCCTCGGCGACGTCGTCGTCGAAGGCCTCGAACCGGACGGCGGGGCCGGAGGGGCGCTGCGCCTGAAGGTGGACCGCCGCGCTCGAGCGGTGGCGCCCGGCCCGTTCGAGCACCTGGTTGGCGAGCGAGACGACCTGCGGGGTGGAGCGGTAGTCGCGCACGAGCCGCACGACGGCGGCGCCGGGGAAGCGGCGGGAGAAGTCGGTGAGGAAGCGCGGGCTCGCCCCGGTGAAGGAGTAGATCGTCTGGGACACGTCCCCGACGACGCACAGCTCGCTGCGCTCCCCCAGCCACAGGTCCAGCAGGCGCTGCTGGAGCGGGGAGACGTCCTGGTACTCGTCGACGACGAAGTGTCGGTACTGCCGGCGCACCTCGGCCGCGACGTCGGCGCGCTCCTCGAGGATCCCGACGGTGAGGAGGAGGACGTCCTCGAAGTCGATGACGCCGCGCTCGGTCTTGACGTCCTCGTAGAGCTCGAGCAGCCGCGCGACGGTGGCGCGGTCCTGCCCGGCCGGGGCACCCTCGCGTCCGGCGGCCGCGGCGCGCGCGACGTAGTCCTCGGCGGTGACGAGACTGACCTTGGCCCACTCGATCTCGGCGGCGAGGTCGCGGATGCTCACGCGGTCGACCGCCAGCCCGAGCCGGGAGGACGCCTCGGCGACGAGCGGCGCCTTGTGCTCCTGCACCTTGGGCACCCCGCCGCCGATGGCCGCGGGCCAGAAGTAGGACAGCTGGCGCAGGGCGGCGGCGTGGAAGGTCCGGGCCTGCACCCCGCCGACGCCGAGGTCGCGCAGCCGCGAGCGCATCTCCCCCGCCGCCCGGGCGGTGAACGTCACGGCGAGCACCGCGGTGGGGTTGTAGGCCCCGGAGCGCACGCCGTGGGCGATGCGGTAGGTGATCGCGCGGGTCTTGCCCGTGCCGGCGCCCGCCAGGACGCACAGCGGCCCGGTGAGGTGCTGGGCGACGGCGCGCTGGTCGTCGTCCAGGGCGGCGAGGAGCTCCTCGCTGCTGGGGATGGTCGTGCTCGTCATCCCCGCCAGTGTCTCAGCCTGCGCCGACACGCGGGTGCGCCGTCCCCAGCCGCGACGCGGGAGGAAATGCGCGGGGGCGCGGGCGCGTTACGGTCTGCAGAGCATTCCGACCACGAGGAGCCACGTTGACCACGACCGCGCCCGAGCCCGGCACCATCACGATGTACACGACCAGCTGGTGCGGCTACTGCCGCCGGCTGAAGAAGCAGCTCGAGGGCGAGGGCATCGGCTACCGCGAGGTGAACATCGAGGAGCACCCGGAGGCGGCGGGCTTCGTCGAGGAGGTCAACGGCGGCAACCAGACGGTGCCGACCGTGCTCTTCCCGGACGGCTCCGCGGCGACCAACCCCTCCCTCGCCGAGGTCCGCACCCGGCTGGGCTGAGCCCCGTCAGGCGGGGCCCCGTCAGGCGGGCGGCTGCGGGAGCGGGCCCCCGAACCAGTCCTCGATGAGGGCGCGGGCGATGGACGTGCGCGTCGGCAGGTGCACCTCGCCGGCGGCCACGGCCGCCCCGAGCTCCTCCCGACTGAAGAAGCGGGCGGCGGTGAGCTCGACGCCGTCCACGACGACGTCGGTGCCTGCGCCCTCGGCGACCTGCGCCCGGAACGCCGTCATGAGCGAGCACGGGAAGGGCCAGGGCTGGCTGCCGACGTACCGCACGTCGCCCACGACGACGCCGGTCTCCTCCGCGACCTCCCGGCGCACGGCGGCCTCGAGCGACTCCCCGGGCTCGACGTAGCCGGCGAGCGTGGAGTACCGCCGCTGCGGCCAGTGCGCCGCGTGCCCGAGGAGGAGCCGGTCCGCGGCGTCGACCACGGCCATGATCACCGCGGCGTCGGTGCGCGGGTAGTGCAGCGAGTGGTCGACGAGGCACCGGCGGACCCAGCCGGCCTCGACGACCTCCGTCGCCTCCCCGCACCGTGGGCAGCGCGGGTTGCGCTCGTGCCAGGCCGCGAGCGCCACCGCCGTCGTCGCCAGCCCGGTGTCCCGGTCGCAGAGCCGGTCCCCGACGTCACGCAGGTGGGCGAAGCGGGCGCCGGCGGCGAGGCTCACGAGCGGCGCGTCGGTGTCGACGGGTGCGCCGTCGAGGTCCCGCTCCTGGCCGAGGTGCTCGGGCAGGACGAGCGCGACGTACCGCGCGGTTCCCTGCCGGCCGAGGTAGAGGACGTGCTCGGCGGTCCACGCCGCGTCCGGCACGTCCGCGACCGGGAGCAGCGAGAGCCCGTCGTCCTCCGCCACGCCGAGGAGCCCTCGGTGGACGAGGACGACACGGGTGGCGTCGTCCCGACGCAGCTCGGTGAGCAGGTCGGGACGGGCGCGGGCCGCGCCGTCGGCGTCGACGGTCGTGCGGGCGAGGGGCAGCTGGGCGAGGACCACGTCGGCACCGTACCGGCCGAAGTTGAGGCGCGCCGTGCCGCGTCGGGCGCTGAGGGGCCTGGTCGGCCTAGGGTTGGCCCGTGGCACGCAGATCCCCCCTCGCTCTGGCGGCGCTCGCCACGGCGGCGGTGCCCGGGCTCGACGTCGTGGCGACCCGGTCGCCCCAGAGCACCACGGCCGACTTCCAGGTCACCGGGGTGCTCGACTCGGGCGGCCGGCAGTGGGTCGTGCGCTGCCCCCTGCACCCCTCCGCGGGTGCCGCCCTGGAGGCGGAGGTCGTGCTGCTCGCCGCCCTCGCCCCGTACGTGACCAGTGGCGCGCTGCCCTTCGCCGTGCCGGAGCCCGCGGGCTTCGCGGCCCTGCCCGAGGGCGGCCGAGCGATGGTCTACCGCCAGCTGCGCGGCCGGCCGCTCGACCTCGAGCGGCTCGGGCCGGGCCCCGGCCTCGCCGCGGACCTCGGCCGCTGCCTCGCCGCTCTCCACGAGCTGCCGGCGAGCGTCGTCGAGGACGCCGGCCTGCCGAGCTACACCGCCGAGGAGTACCGCAAGCGCTGCCTCGCCGAGGTCGACATCGCCGCCCGCACCGGGCACGTGCCCACCCTCGTGCTCGAGCGGTGGGAGCGGGCACTGGAGGACGTCGCGCTGTGGCGTTTCCGCACCACCCCCGTCCACGGTGACCTCGCCGAGGAGCACGTCCTCGTCCTGGACGGCGAGGTGAGCGCGGTCATCAGCTTCTCCGAGGCGCACGTCGGCGACCCGGCGGTCGACCTCGCGTGGCTGCTCGCCAGCGCCCCGGAGGACTGCCTCGACGCGATCGAGGAGGCCTACGCCCTCGCCCGGCCCGAGAACGCCGACACCTACCTGCTCGACCGTGCCCAGCTCGTCGGCGAGCTGGCCCTGGCCCGCTGGCTCGTGCACGGCGTCAACACCGGGAACGACGCCGTCGTCGCCGACGCCACCGCGATGCTCGCCGACCTCGCCGAGCAGGTGCGCGACGCCGAGCCGATCGGCCACCGCGAGCCCGTCGTCGTGCCCGGGCGGCCCGAGGACTGGGCCGAGGCCACCGAGGACGCCGAGGAGACGGACGCCGACGAGGCGGGCTTCGACCCGAACGCGACCGCCGAGCTCCCCTCGCTCCGGGCGGACGTCGCGGCCCCGGCCGACGCCCCCGCCGGCGACACGCAGACCGCCGCGGAGCCGGAGGAGGACGAGGAGCCGGAGGCGGCCCGCGAGCCGGCCGACGAGGAGCCCCGCGCCCGCGACTGAACGGGCCCCGCCGACGTCGTCCTCCACCCCGACGCGCCTCCGGATGCGCACTTCGCCCACCACGTGTTTCCTGTGTGACGAAGCCGGTCGCGGCAGACCGGTCTCGACGCCGAGGAGGGGCATCGTGCGACGACCGCGGACGACAGCCACGGCCCTGGCGCTCGCCCTGGCCCTGGGCCTCGGTGCCTGCGCCGGTGAGTCCGGGCCACCCGTGCTGACCTGGTACATCAACCCGGACGACGGTGGTCAGGAGGAGCTCGCGCAGATCTGCAGCGAGGAGGCGGACGGCAAGTACGTCATCGAGACCTCGCTGCTCCCCCGCGACGCCGCCTCCCAGCGCGAGCAGCTCGCCCGGCGCCTCGCGGCGTCGGACTCCTCGATCGACATCATGAGCCTCGACCCGCCGTTCATCCCCGAGCTCGCCGAGGCCGGGTTCCTCGCGCCGGTGCCGGAGGAGCTGCAGGAGACCGAGGACGTCGTCCAGGGCGCCGTCGACTCCGCCACCTGGGCCGACGAGCTCGTCACCGTGCCCTTCTGGGCCAACACCCAGCTGCTCTGGTACCGCAAGTCGGTGGCGGAGGAGGCCGGGCTCGACCTCGAGCAGCCGGTCACCTGGGAGCAGCTCATCGACACCGCGAGCGACCTCGACGTCCGCCTGGGGGTGCAGGGCGCCAAGGCCGAGTCGCTCACCGTCTGGATCAACGCCCTCATCGCCTCGGCCGGCGGTGAGGTCATCACCAACCCCGAGGCCACGGCCGAGGAGGTGGAGTTCGCGCTCGACTCCGACGCCGGGCGCGCCGCGGCCGACGTGCTCCGCAGGATCGGCCAGGAGGGCCTGGCGGGCTCCGGCTTCCCGACCGCCGACGAGAACGCCTCGATGAACGTCTTCCGGGGGGACCAGGGCTCCTTCATGGTCAACTGGCCCTTCATCTGGCCGGCCCTCAACGCCTCGAACCCGGAGATCGTCGAGGACATCGGGTGGGCGCTGTACCCGCGGGTGGACGAGGACACCGACACCGCTCCCCCCGTGGGCGGGATCAACCTCGGTGTCAGCGCGTTCAGCGAGCACATCGACGACGCCTACGAGGCCGTCGGGTGCATCGTCCGGCCAGAGCACCAGGCCACGTACTTCGTGACGAACGGCAACCCGCCCTCATCCGTCTCGGCGTACGAGGACGAGCGGGTGACCGAGGAGTTCCCGATGGCGGAGACCATCCGGGAGTCCCTCGAGCTGGCCGTCCCCCGTCCGCAGACGCCGTACTACAACGAGGTCTCCATCGGCCTGCAGGAGACGTGGTACCCGCCGGCCTCGGTCGACCCCGAGACCACACCGGGCGAGTCGGCCGACTTCATCAGCGCGGTCCTGCGAGACGAGAGGCTGCTATGAGCTCCAACATCCCCGCTGCCGGTCCGGCAGCCGGGCAGCGTCCCGACGGAACGACGCCGCGCGCGAACGGCCGTCGCCGCTCCCGGCGGACCTCGGACCGCTCGCGGTCGGAGGCCCGGCTCGGCTGGTACCTCGCCGGCCCGGCGTTCGTCATCATGCTGCTCGTCACGCTCTACCCGATCCTCCAGGCGCTGTACGACTCGCTGTTCAGCCTGCGGCTCACCGCCCCCGACGAGACCGAGCTCATCTGGTTCCGCAACTACCAGGTGGTGCTCGGCGAGCCGGTGTTCTGGCGCTCGCTCGGGGTCACCGCGCTCATCACCGTCATCACGGTGCTCATCGAGCTCATCCTCGGGTTCCTGCTCGCCCTCGTCATGCACCGCGCGATCCAGCGCCTGCGCGGGCTCATCCGCACGGCGATCCTCGTGCCGTACGGCATCATCACCGTCGTCTCCGCCTTCGCCTGGCTGTACGCCTTCGACATCGACACCGGTTACGTCAACCACTGGTTCAGCTGGGTCCCGGGAATCACCGAGAACCTCAACTGGTTCGCCCAGGCGGGCACCTCGCTGTTCGTCATCATCGCCTCGGAGGTCTGGAAGACCACCCCGTTCATCTCGCTGCTCCTCCTCTCCGGCCTGGCACAGGTGCCGGGAGAGCTCGAGGAGGCGGCCAAGGTCGACGGCGCGACCGGCTGGCAGGTGCTGCGCCGGGTGATCCTGCCGAACATGAAGGCGGCGATCATGGTCGCCGTGCTCTTCCGGGCGCTGGAGGCCTTCCGGATCTTCGACAACGTCTACATCATGACGCGCGGCGCGAACGACACCGAGGTGCTGTCCCTGCTCGCCTACAACACCTCGATCGGTCGCCTGGAGATCGGGCTCGGCTCGGCGATCTCCGTCCTGCTGTTCCTCTGCGTGCTCATCATCGCGGGGGTGGCCGTCAAGGGCTTCAAGGTGGATCTCGCCGGCACGACGGGAGGCAAGTGATGAGAGGGCTGTCCGCGAAGCAGAAGGTCGGGTGGATCGCCATCACGCTCGTCGTGCTCGTGTGGTCGCTCTTCCCGGTCGCCTCGATCCTCATGACGTCCTTCAAGACGCAGGCGGGGCTCTTCTCCGGCACGTTCCTCCCCGAGGAGTGGACCTGGGAGAACTACGAGACGATCCTCGCGCCGGGCGGCAGCGCCCAGGACCTGTTCCTCCCGTCGCTGCGCAACTCCATCGGCATCTCGCTCATCGCGACGTTCATCGCCGTCGTCCTCGCGACGTTCTGCGCCTACGCCATCGCCCGGCTCGACTTCCCCGGCAAGCGGGTCATCCTCACGACGGCACTGGCGGTCTCGGTCTTCCCGGTCGTCTCGATCGTCACGCCGCTGTTCAACCTCTGGCGCTCCATCGGCCTGTACGACACGTGGCCCGGCCTCATCATCCCCTACCTGTCCCTCACCCTGCCGATCTCGATCTGGACCCTCGCCGCGTTCTTCCGGCAGATCCCGTGGGAGCTCGAGCAGGCGGCGCAGGTGGACGGCGCCACCGCGTTCCAGGCCTTCCGCAAGGCGGTCGTCCCGCTCGCGGCGCCCGGCGTGTTCACCACGGCGATCATCGCGTTCTTCATCGCGTGGAACGACTTCGTCTACGGCATCTCGCTCACCTCGACCAGCGCCGCCCGTCCGGTCCCGGCGGCGCTGTCCTTCTTCACCGGCGCCTCGCAGTTCGAGGAGCCCACCGGCGCGATCTCGGCGGCGGCCATCGTCGTCACCGTGCCCGTCGTCATCGTCGTGCTGCTCTTCCAGCGGCGCATCGTGTCCGGCCTCACCCAAGGCGCAGTCAAGGGCTGAGCCCGCAAAGGAGTCCTCCCATGGCATCGATCACCCTCGACAACGTCGTCAAGACCTACCCGGACGGTTTCACCGCCGTCAAGGGGGTGGACCTCGACATCGCCGACGGCGAGTTCGTCATCCTCGTCGGGCCCTCCGGCTGCGGGAAGTCCACCCTGCTGCGGATGATCGTCGGGCTGGAGGACATCACCGACGGCGAGCTGCGCATCGGGGACGAGGTCGTCAACGACAAGGCGCCCCGCGACCGGGACCTCGCGATGGTCTTCCAGAACTACGCCCTGTACCCCCACCTCACGGTCTACGAGAACATCGCCTTCCCGCTGCGGCTGGCCAAGGGCCAGTACACCGAGGAGCAGATCGACGAGCGCGTGCGGAACGCCTCCAAGCTCCTCGAGCTGGACGAGCACCTGCAGCGCAAGCCCGCCAACCTCTCCGGCGGGCAGCGCCAGCGCGTGGCGATGGGCCGTGCGATCGTGCGGCGTGCCAAGGCGTTCCTCTTCGACGAGCCGCTGTCCAACCTCGACGCCAAGCTCCGCGGGCAGATGCGCACGGAGATCGCCCGGCTGCAGCGCAACCTCGCCACGACGACCGTGTACGTCACCCACGACCAGACCGAGGCGATGACCCTCGGGGACCGGGTGGCCGTGCTGCGCCGCGGCGAGCTGCAGCAGGTGGCCAGTCCTCGCGGGCTGTACGACCAGCCGGTCAACCTCTTCGTCGCCGGGTTCATCGGCTCCCCGCCGATGAACTTCCTGCCGGGCATCGTCGAGGGCGACGTCCTGCGCCTGCCCATCGCGGAGGTGCCCCTCGACGACCGGCTCCGCGCCGCCGTCGGGGACCGCGACATCGTCATCGTCGGCATCCGCCCCGACTCCTTCGAGGACGCCGACACCCTGGAGCCGGACCGCGCGGGCGCCGGTGTGCACTTCGAGGCGGACGTCGACGTCACCGAGTGGCTCGGGGAGGTCCTCTACGCCTACATCCCGTTCGAGACGCACGACGCCGTCCGCCAGCAGCTCGAGGACCTCGACCGGGACCTCGACGGCGAGGGGATGCGCTCCCAGCTCATCATCTCCCTGGACTCGGTGAGCACCGTGCGCGCGGGCGACACCGCCGAGCTGTGGTTCGACCCCACCGAGATGCACGTCTTCGACGCCCAGTCCGGGGACAACCTCACCCGCGACGAGGAGCGGGCCGCCACGCTCGAGAAGGACGCGCGCGAGCAGCGCACCCGGGCCCTCGAGCGGGCGCGCAAGCGCGCCGAGCGGGAGTCCGCCGCGGCCGCGTCCTGACGCCGGGCCCCCTCGACCGTCGAGAGCTCGAGGGCGGGATGCGCACTCCAGCAGGCCGTCGTCACCGTCCTCGAGAAGGAGACCCCCTCATGATCGTCCGCAGCTTCCACGACCTCGACGACACCGAGTTCGACGTCCGGACGCCGAGCTGGCGCTCCAAGCGCATCATCCTCGCGCGGGACAAGGCCGGGTTCTCGGTCCACGAGACCACCTTGTACGCCGGCACCGAGAACGAGTTCTGGTACGCCAACCACATCGAGGCCGTGATGGTCATCGAGGGCGAGGGGACGATCACCGACCTCGGCACGAGTGAGACGCACGAGCTGCGCCCGGGCACGACGTACCTGCTCGATGAGCACGACAAGCACGTCGTGCGCCCGCGGACCGAGATCCGCACGATCTGCGTCTTCAACCCCCCGGTCACCGGCCGCGAGGTCCACGACGAGAACGGCGTCTACCCCCTCCTCACCGAGGACGACTGACGCAGCCCCGGCGCCGGACAACCTCGCACAGGTGTCCCCGGGGCACGCCCCTCAACCGCCGAGAGCTGGATCATGCACTGTGCATGATCCAGCTCTCGGCGCGTGTGGTGTGAGGCGCGTGTGGCGCGGCGCGGTGGCCGCGTCGGGCGTGCTCGTCAGGCCAGGTCGGTGAGCCAGCGCAGGAGGAGGCGGGCTCCGTAGCCTGTGGGGCCCTCCGGGATCTCGTGGCGAGCCTTGGTCGCGCGGCCGGCGCCGGCGATGTCGAGGTGCGCCCACGGGGTGTCCCCGGCGAACCGCTGGAGGAACAGCGCCGCGGTGATCGACCCGCCCATGATGTGCGGGTCACGCGACTGGTGGGAGATGTCGGCGACGGAGGAGTCCAGGCTCGCGCGGTAGGACTCGACGAGCGGCAGGCGCCACACGCGCTCCCCGCTCACCTCACCGGCGCTCGTCAGCGCGGCCGCCAGCGTGTCGTCGGTCGCGTACAGGCCGGCGTGGGTGCGGCCCAGGCCGAGGGTGACGGCGCCGGTGAGCGTCGCGACGTCGACGAGGACGTCGGGACGGGCGGTCTGCCGCACCCAGGCCATCGCGTCGGCGAGGACCATGCGGCCCTCGGCGTCGGTGTTCGAGACCTCGATGCTCGTGCCGTCGTAGGCGCGCACGACGTCGCCGGGCCGGTAGGAGCCCGCGCCGACGGCGTTCTCGGCGAGCGCGAGCACGCCGACCACCCGGTGGGGCAGGCCGAGCTCGGCTGCCGCGAGGACGGCGGCGAGCACTGCGGCGGCGCCGGCCATGTCGGTCTTCATCCCGACCATCGACTCGCGCGGCTTGATCGAGATGCCGCCGGTGTCGAACGTGATGCCCTTGCCGACGAGCGCGACGGTGCGCGCACCGCGGGTGCCGGGGTCGTAGGTGACGGTGACGAGCCGCGGCGGGGTCGCCGACCCGGAGCCGACGGCGAGCAGGGCACCCATCCCCTGGGCGCGGATCCACGCCTCGTCGTGCACCACGGCGGTGACGCGGGGCGTGGTGGAGGCGAGCTCCACCGCGCGCTCGGCGAGCCACTGCGGGTTCTTGACGTTCGACGGCGTCGCGGCCAGGAAGCGGGCGCGGACCGTCGCGGTGGCGGCCACGCGTGCGGCCGCCACGACCCCGGCGTCCTCGGTGTTGCCGAGGAGGACGAGGCGTTCCGCGGCCGGCTTGCCGGGCCGCGGGGACGCCGCGCGGCGCGGGCCGCGGTAGGCGGTCAGCCAGAAGCCCTCGAGCAGCGCCGCGAGCGCGGCGGAGCCGGCCAGCGCGCCGACGGCCGTGACGACGGTGCCGAGGCCCGCCGTCGTGCGGCACAGGACCGAGCCGACCGTGCGCATCGCGTCGGGGCCGGCGTCACCGACGCCGACGACGACGAGCCGGGAGGGCAGGCCCTCCCACCCGAAGCTGCGACCGGGCAGTGGCCTGGGCAGGTCGAGCACGGCCGACTCACCGGCCGCGCCGGTGAGGTCGTGCCGGGCGACGAGGTCGGCGAGGTCGATGCCGTACCGGGCCGCGGCGTCCGCGGTGCCGGGACGGGGGTCGACGCCCTCCTCCCCGGACACCGGCGGGGCGACCGCGACGACGAGGGCGTCAGCGGTCGTGAGCCACCGGTCGGCGGCCTCCGGCGAGTCGTCGGCGGCCAGGACCTCGGGCAGCTCGGTGAGGCCGAGCTCGCTCAGAGCGGTCATCTGATGGTCAGGAGGCGACGGCGCTGAGGGCCTCGCTGAGCTCGCCGGCCTCGGCGGGCGTCAGCTCGACGACGAGACGGCCGCCACCCTCGAGGGGAACGCGCATGACGATGCCGCGTCCCTCCTTCGTGACCTCCATCGGCCCGTCCCCGGTCCTCGGCTTCATCGCGGCCATCTGGCTCCCCATTCTGTCTCGTGTCGTGCCGCAGGTTGTACAGCACACCAGGATCCAGTCTAGTCCACCCCTCCCCCGCGCGGGGTGAGAGAGGTGGCTGCGGAAGAATGCCCGCGCTCAGCCGCGCCGCGTCTCCTCCGCCGCCCGGGCGACCGCCTGCGCCTCGTCGTCGAGCAGCTCGAGGCGGTGCTGGATGCGGTCGACCGCCTCCTCCGCGGTGTCGACGAGCTGGATGAGCTCGACGTCCTCGGCGGAGATCGTGCCGGCCTCGACCATCGTCGTGCGGGTCCACTCGAGCAGCCCGCCCCAGTAGTCGGACCCGACGAGGACGATGGGGAAGGAGCGCACCTTGCCGGTCTGGACGAGGGTGAGGGCCTCCCACAGCTCGTCCATCGTCCCGAAGCCGCCGGGCAGCGCGATGAACCCGAGGGAGTACTTGACGAACATCGTCTTGCGGGCGAAGAAGTAGCGGAAGTTGACGCCGAGGTCGACCCACTCGTTCATGCCCTGCTCGAAGGGCAGCTCGATGCCCAGCCCCACGGACACCCCGCCGGCCTCGCACGCACCCTTGTTCGCCGCCTCCATGACGCCGGGCCCGCCGCCGGTGATGACGGCGTAGCCCGACTCGACGAGCCGGCGGCCGATCTCCTCGGCGAGCACGTACTGCGGGGCACCGTCCGGGATGCGCGCCGAGCCGAACACGCTGATCGCCGGGCCGAGCTCGGCGAGCGCGCCGAAGCCCTCGACGAACTCGCTCTGGATCCGCATCACCCGCCACGGGTCGGAGTGCACCCAGTCCGAGTCACCGTCCGCGGCGAGCAGGCGCTCGTCGGAGGTCTCCTCGGGGATCTGCTGGCCGCGCAGGGTGACCGGGCCCTTGCGGTAGACCTCGGAGTCGCGGCCGTCGGCCGGCCGGGTCCGCAGCGAGGCGGGACGGTCGTTCTTGCTGTAGGACCTCATGACGCTCCTTCGGTCAGCCACGCCTCCAGCGCGGTGGCGCAGTCGCGGATCTGGACGGTCGGGCAGTGCTCGTCGTCGGCGTGGGCGAGGGAGGGGTCGCCCGGGCCGAAGTTCACGGCGGGCACCCCGAGGGCGGCGAAACGGGCGACGTCGGTCCACCCGTACTTCGGCGCGGGGCCACCCCCGGTGACCCGGGCGACGGCGTCGACGAACTCCGCCACTCCCGGGGCGTCGAGCCCGGGACGCGCGCCCGCCGCCGCGTCGACGACGGTGACGTCGTAACCCGCGAACACCTCCCGGACGTGCGCCTCGGCCTCCGCGAGGGACCGGGAGGGGGCGAAGCGGTAGTTGACGAGGAGCTCGCAGGCGTCGGGCACGACGTTGCCCGCGATGCCCCCGGAGATCCCCACGGCCGACAGGCCCTCGCGGTAGACGAGGCCGTCGACCTCGACCGAGCGCGGCTCGTAGGCGGACAGCCGGGTGAGGGCCGGGGCCATGAGGTGGATGGCGTTGACCCCGCGCCAGGCCCGGGCCGAGTGGGCGGCCCGCCCGGTGGTGCGCACCGCGACGCGCAGCGTCCCGTTGCACCCGCCCTCGATGCCGCCGTTGCTCGGCTCACCGAGGACGGCGAAGTCGGCGGCGAGCCAGTCGGGGTGGTTGCGGGCGAGGCGACCCAGCCCGTTGCGCTCCGCCTCGACCTCCTCGTTGTCGTAGAACACCCACGTGACGTCCCACGCCGGGGCGGTGAGCCGGGCGGCGAGGTGGAGGGCGACGGCGACCCCGCCGAGCATGTCGACGCTGCCCCGGCCCCACAGCACCTCCTGGCCCTCGACCTCGCGCAGCTCGCTCGGCAGGTTCCCGGCGACGGGCACCGTGTCGATGTGGCCGGCGACGACCGCCCGCCGCGGCCGCCCGAGAACCGTCCGGGCGAGGACGGCGTCCCCGTCGCGGAGCACCTCGAGGTGCGGCAGTGGCGCGAGCGCCGCCTCGATCGCGTCGGCGAGCGGCCCCTCCTCCCCGGAGACGGAGGGGATGTCGCACAGCGCGCGGGTGAGCTCGACGACGTCGGCGGTGCGCAGGTCGGGCAGCAAGGGGTGGGGCACGGTCAGTTCCCGGTCTGGTGGAGGGTGCGGGCGGCCTCGGCGATCGAGCCGGTGAGCGAGGGGTAGATCGTGAAGACGTTGGCGAGCTGGTCGACGGTGATCCGCTGGGTCACCGCGATCGCGAGCGGGAAGATGAGCTCGCTCGCCCGCGGGGCGACGACCACCCCGCCGATGACGGCGCCGGAGTGCCGGTCGGCCATGACCTTGACGAAGCCCTCCCGGATGCCGAGCATCTTCGCGCGCGGGTTGCGCGCGAGCGGCAGCTGGGTGACGACGGCGTCGACCTTCCCCTCCTGCACGTCCTTCTCGGTGACGCCGATGGTGGCGATCTCCGGGGCGGTGAAGATGTTGGCGGTGACGGCGTCGAGGTCGAGCGGGGCGACCGCGTCACCCAGGGCGTGCCACATGGCGATGCGGCCCTGCATGGCGGCGACGGACGCGAGCGGCAGGACGCCGGTGCAGTCCCCGGCGGCGTAGACGCGCACCGCCGTCGTGCGCGAGACACGGTCCACGCGCACGTGGCCCTGCTCGGTGAGCGCGACGCCGACGTCCTCCAGGCCCAGCCCCTCGGTGTTCGGGACGCCGCCGACGGCGAGCAGGCAGTGCGAGGCGGCGATGACGCGGCCGTCGGTGAGCTCGACCTCGACGCCGCCACCCACCCGGCGCACGGCCGCGGCCCGCGAGCGGGACAGGACGTTCATGCCGCGACGGCGGAACACCGTCTCGATGAGCTCGGCGGCGTCCTCGTCCTCCCCCGGCAGCACGCGGTCACGGCTGGAGACGAGGGTGACCGGCACACCCAGCCCGTTGTAGGCGCCGGCGAACTCGGCACCGGTGACGCCCGAGCCGACGACGACGAGGTGCTCGGGCAGCTCGGTGAGGTTGTACATCTGTGCCCAGGTGAGGATCCGCTCGCCGTCGGGCAGGGCGTCGGGCAGCACCCGCGGGTGGGCGCCGGTGGCGACGAGGACGATCTCGGCGACGAGGTCCTCCTCGCCGTCCTCGGTCCTCGCGCGGACGATGCGGGTGCCGTCGGCGCGCAGGTCCCCGACGAGACGGCCGACGCCGTCGACGACGCGGACGCCCTCCCGCTCGAGCCGCGCGCGGATGTCCTGGGACTGGCGGGCGGCGAGCGTGAGGACGCGACGGTTGACCGCCGCCATGTCCACCGAGGCGCCCTCGGCGCCGCCGCGGATGCCGAGCTCGGCGGACTGGTCGGTCGCCGTCATCCACTCCGCGGTGGCGATGAGGGTCTTGGAAGGGACGACGTCGGTGAGGACCGCGGCCCCGCCCATCCCCTGCCGCTCGACGACGCTGACCCGGGCGCCGAGCTGCGCCGCGACGAGGGCGGCCTCGTAGCCGCCCGGCCCGCCGCCGATGATCACCACCCGACTGCCGGCACGCACCGGCGAGCTGCCGGCGGTCTCCTGGGTGCGCCTCCCCTCGGCGGGTGCGGGGGGCTCCGGGCGGTCCCCGGCGGGCTGGTGCTCGTCGGCTGAGGTCATCACCCTGGCATTGTGCCGCCTTTGTCCCCCGCGATGCCCCTCCACCCGGGCGGGCGGTACCGTCGGGGCATGGACACCCCTGTTGACTCCTCGGATCCGCGCGCTCCGTTCGAGCTCGCCCACAAGGCGGCCGAACGGCTCGCGGAGCTCACCGGCATCGCACAGCACGACGTCGCGCTCGTCCTCGGCTCGGGATGGGGAGGCGCCGCCGACCTCCTCGGTGAGACCGTCGCCGACATCCCCGCCGAGCAGGTCCCCGGCTTCCGGGCACCGGCCGTCGCCGGGCACGGCGGCTCCATCCGCTCGATCCGCATCGAGGACGGCCGGCACGCGCTGGTCCTCGGCTCCCGCACCCACTACTACGAGTCGCGCGACGTGCGCGCCGTCGCCCACGGTGTGCGCACCGCGGCGGCCGCGGGCGTGCGCCAGCTCGTCCTGACGAACGGCTGCGGCGGGCTCGACCCGGCCCTGCTGCCCGGCACCCCGGTCCTCATCGCCGACCACCTCAACCTCACGGCGGCCTCGCCGATCGAGGGCGCGACGTTCGTCGACCTCACCGACCTGTACTCCTCCCGGCTGCGCGACATCGCCCGCGAGGTCGACCCGACGCTGACCGAGGGCGTGTACGTCCAGTTCCCCGGCCCGCACTACGAGACCCCCGCCGAGGTGCGCATGGCCGCCATGCTCGGCGGCACGCTCGTCGGCATGTCGACCGCGCTCGAGGCGATCGCCGCCCGCCACGTCGGCCTGGAGATCCTCGGTCTGTCGCTCGTGACGAACCTGGCGGCCGGCATCAGCGCCGACCCGCTGTCGCACGAGGAGGTCCTCGAGGCCGGCCGCGCGGCCGGGCCACGGATCTCCCGGCTGCTGGCGCAGATCGTCCGTCGTATCTGAGAAAGGGAGCACACACATGGATGTCGAGGTCATCCGGCGTTGGATCGCCGAGGACCCGGACCCGTTCACCGCGAACGAGGTCGGCACGCTGCTCGAGGAGGCCACCGGTGACGGGCCCGAGGCGCAGGAGGCCCGGGCCGAGCTCGAGGACCGCTTCTCCGGGCCGCTCGTCTTCGGCACGGCAGGACTGCGCGGCGCGGTCGCCGGCGGCCCGAACCGGATGAACCGGGCCGTCATCATCCGCACCACCGCCGGGCTCACCGCCTGGCTCACCGAGCAGCTCGACGGCGCGGCCCCGCGCGTCGTCATCGGCTACGACGCCCGGCACGGCTCCGAGCGCTTCGCGCAGGACGCCGCCGCCGTCGTCACCGGCGCGGGCGGCGAGGCGATGCTCATGCCCGGTCCCGGCCCCACCCCGGTGCTCGCCTACGCCGTGCGCGCGCTCGGTGCCGACGCCGGAGTCATGGTCACCGCCTCCCACAACCCGAAGGAGGACAACGGCTACAAGGTCTACCTCGGTGGGCGGGTCGTCACCGACTCCGGGCAGGGCGCCCAGCTCGTCACCCCCGCGGACGCGCAGATCGCCGCCCGCATCGACGCCGTCGGCGCGGTGCCGGACGTGCCGCTGCCGCCCGACGGGTGGCAGGTGCTCGACCCCTCGATCGTCGAGGACTACATCGCCCGCGCCTCCTCGCTCGTGCCCACCGGGTACGCGCGCAGCCTGCGCATCGTCTACACCCCGATGCACGGGGTGGGGGCGGCGGTGGCGTCCGAGACGCTCCGGCGGGCCGGGTTCACCGACCTCCACGTCGTCGCCGAGCAGGCCGAGCCCGACCCGGACTTCCCGACGGTCGCGTTCCCCAACCCCGAGGAGCCCGGCGCGCTCGACCTCGCCTTCCGCCTCGCGCAGAAGGTCGACGCCGACCTCATCATCGCCAACGACCCCGACGCCGACCGCTGCTCGGTCGCGGTGCCGGACCAGTCCGCGCTCGGCGGCTGGCGCCAGCTCACCGGCGACGAGGTCGGGGCGCTGCTCGGCAAGCAGTCCGCGATCAGCGCGGCGGTCGAGGGGCGCGGCGTGCTCGCCAGCTCCCTGGTCTCCTCGCGGCTGCTCGCGCGGATCGCCGAGTCCCACGGGCTGGAGCACCGCACGACCCTCACCGGGTTCAAGTGGATCAGCCGGGTGCCGGGCCTCGTGTTCGGCTACGAGGAGGCGCTGGGCTACTGCGTGGACCCCGAGGCCGTGCGCGACAAGGACGGCATCAGCGCCGCCGTGCGGGTGGCGTTCCTCGCCAGCCAGCTCGTCGACAAGGGCCGGACCCTCACCGACGCGCTGGACGACCTCGCCCTGCAGTACGGGCTGCACGCCACCGCCCCGCTCACGCTGCGGGTGGCCGACCTCAGCCTCATCCCGCAGGCCATGGAGCGGCTGCGGAGCCAGGGCCCGGCGACGCTCGCGGGCTCGCCCGTCGTGCGCACCACCGACCTCAGCGCCGGCGCGGACGGCCTGCCCCCGACCGAGGGCCTGGTCTACCTCACCGAGCGCGGGGACCGGGCGATCGTCCGGCCGAGCGGCACCGAGCCCAAGCTCAAGTGCTACCTCGAGGTCATCGTGCCGGTGCACGAGCGCGACGAGCTGCCCGACACCCGTCGGGCCGCCGCGGAACGCCTGGAGACGATGAAGGCCGAGCTCGGCACCCTCATCGGCCTCTGACACCCAGCCCCTCCCACCGAGAGCTGGATCGTGCACCGCGCACGATCCAGCTCTCGGCGCATGTGGTGGTGCATGTGGGGCGCATGTGGTGGTGCATGGGGGGTAGGCAGCACGGGCGGGACCGCACGCTCAGCCGCGCACACGCCGGCCCACGCATCCCGCCGAGAGCTGGATCGTGCACGCCGCGCGGTCCTTCCCCCGAGACGCACGCACCCAGACGCACGAGAGCCGGATCATGCATGGTGCATGATCCGGCTCTCGGCGTCTGGCGGCCGGTCAGCCGATGAGGTGCTCCATCGCGAGCTGGTTGAGGCGCACGAAGCGGTACTCGCGACGCGCGGCGGCCTCGACGTCGAAGTCCTCGAAGGTGCTGCGGTCGGCGAGCAGGTCGGTGAGGGTCTCGCCCTCACCGAGGGTGGGCTGGGACAGCTCGAGCACGCCGGACTCGGCGAACGCCTCCTGCACGCGCGGGTCGGCGCGGTAGGCCGCGGCCTTCTCGGCGAGCATGAGGTACATCGCCATGTTCGCCTCGGCGGAGTCCCACACGCCCTGCATGTACTCGGTGCGCGAGGGCTTGTAGTCGAAGTGGCGCGGGCCCTCGTAGCGGGGGCCGCCGCCCGGGAAGCCGTTCTCGATCAGGTCGACGGTGAAGAACGCCGACAGCAGGTCGCCGTGACCGAAGACGAGGTCCTGGTCGTACTTGATGGACCGCTGGCCGTTGAGGTCGATGTGGAAGAGCTTGCCGGACCACAGCGCCTGCGCGAGGGCGTGGGTGTAGTTCAGGCCCGCCATCTGCTCGTGGCCGGTCTCCGGGTTGAGGCCGACGATGTCGCCGTTCTCGAGCTCGGCGATGAAGCCGAGCGCGTGGCCGACGGTCGGCAGGAGGATGTCGCCGCGGGGCTCGTTCGGCTTGGGCTCGAGCGCGATGCGCAGGTCGTAGCCCTTCTCCTTGATGTAGCCGGCGACGGTGTCGATGCCCTCGCGGTAGCGGTCGAGCGCGGCCTTGACGTCCTTGACGCCGTCGTACTCGCTGCCCTCACGCCCGCCCCACATGACGAAGGTCGAGGCGCCCAGCTCGGCGGCGAGGTCGACGTTGCGCAGCACCTTGCGCAGGCCGTAACGACGCACGGAGCGGTCGTTGGCGGTGAACGCGCCGTCCTTGAAGACGGGGTGGCTGAAGGTGTTGGTCGTCACCATCTCGATGACGAGGCCGGCGTCGTCGGTGGCCTGCTTGAAGCGGGTGAGGATCCGCTCGCGCTCGGCGTCGTCGGAGCCGAAGGGCACGACGTCGTCGTCGTGGAAGGTCACGCCCCACGCGCCGAGCTCGGCGAGCTTCGTCGCGTACTCCCACGGGTCGAGCGCCGGCCGGCTCGCCGATCCGAACGCGTCGTGGGCAGTCCAGCCGACGGTCCAGATACCGAAGGAGAAGCGGTCGTCAGGGGTGGGCTTTCGCACCATGGTTGACTCCTCGTCGAGATTTGTTGTGTAGTGAAATTAACTAGGTTCGGAGGGCCGTGTCAAGCCACCTGCAGCCAGGCGCTCGGACCGGCGACGACGTCCCCGAGCACCGCGTAGGCGGCCCCGGTCAGTGACGGCATCCCGCCCTCGCCCGCTCGCAGCGTCACGTCCAGCCACGGCGCGGCGAGCACCCGGCTGCGCAGCTCCTCCTCCATGGCCGGCCGCAGGGCCGGCAGGAGCGGGACGAACTGGCCCCCGAGGACGACGTCGGCGACGTCGAGCAAGTTGACGACGTTGGAGATCGCCACTCCGAGCGCACGGCCCGCCTGCGCGACGGCCTCCCGCGCACGTCCCGGCTCGGAAGCCGCGGCCGCGAGCGCCTCGACCTCCACGTCCGGGGCCAGTCCCGCCGCGGCGAGCAGCGCGTCACGCCCGGCGTACTGCTCGAGGCAGCCACGCGCACCGCACGTGCACACGGGCCCGGCGGGGTCGATGAGCGTGTGCCCGATCTCCCCCGCCCACCCGTGCCGCCCACGCGCGGGCGCGCCGTCGACCACGCACGCGCCACCGATGCCGATGTCGGCGGAGACGTAGAAGAAGCTCGCGCTGCCCGCCGGGCGGCCCGGGACCTCCAGGGCGTGGGCGAGCGCGGCGAAGTCGGCCTCGTTGCCCACCCCCACCGCCGGCGGCGGCCCAGGACGCCCGCCGGCCGCGGCGAGGACGGCGGCGTCGAGGTGGTCGCCTGGCGAGACCTCGCGCCAGCCGAGGTTCGGTGCCCGCAGGACGAGGCCCGCGGAATCGACCAGGCCCGGCACGGCGAGGCGCACCCCAGCAAGGGTGGACCAGCCCTCCGAGCTGTCGGCGAGCACCTGCGAGGCGAGCCGGGAGAGGCGGGCGAGGACCTCATGCGCGTCGCTCCGCTCCAGGTGGGCGGGGAGGACCTGCTCGGCGAGGACGTCTCCGTTGAGGTCGACGAGCCGGGCGCCGAGGTAGCTGGGCGAGACCTCCAGGCCCAGCCCGACGAGAGTGCCGCGCGCCGGGGCGAGAGGCGTGGCCGGCCGGCCCCGACCGGCCACCTGCCGCGGGAGCTCACGCAGCACCCCGCCGGCGAGGAGCTCGTCGACGAGCCGCGAGACGGTGGACCGGGTGAGACCGCTCGCCGCGGCGATCGCCGCCCGGGAGACCGGCTCCGGTGCGGCGAAGGCCAGGGTGGCGACGACGGCGAGGTTCTGGTCGCGCAGCGCGGCCTGCCCCACGCCCACCGTCGTCGGCGGGTCGCTGCGCAGGTCGTCGAGTGCCGTCATGCCTTGACCTTACCGGCGCCGACTGCTTTAGTTCTATGCTCTAACAAACCCTTCGCTCCCAAAGAGGTGGCGCCATGTCCCCGCTCACCGGTCGGCTCGTCGCCGGGATCGACAGCTCGACCCAGTCCTGCAAGGTCGTCGTCCGCGACGCGCGGACAGGTCGGCTCGTCCGCAGCGGGCAGGCCCGCCACCCCGACGGCACCGAGGTCGACCCCGAGGCGTGGTGGGTCGCCCTGCAGGAGGCGCTGGCCCAGGCGGGCGGCCTGGACGACGTCGCCGCCGTCGCCGTCGGCGGTCAGCAGCACGGGCTCGTCGCCCTCGACGCCGAGGGCCGCGTGGTGCGGCCAGCGCTCCTGTGGAACGACACCCGCTCGGCCCAGGCCGCCGCGGACCTCGTCGCCGAGCTCGGCGACGGCGACGTCGCGGCCGGGCGCCGCGCATGGGTCGAGGCCATCGGCTCGGTCCCCGTCGCCTCGCTCACCGTGACGAAGCTGCGCTGGCTCGCCGAGCACGAGCCGGACAACGCCGCGCGGGTGGCGGCCGTCGCCCTCCCCCACGACTGGCTCACCTGGCGCCTGGCCGGCACCGGCGTCCTGACGGACCTCGTGACCGACCGCTCGGACGCCTCCGGCACGGGCTACTTCGACCCCGCGACCGGCACCTACCGGCGTGACCTGCTCGCCCTGGCCCTCGGGCGCGAGGACGTCGTCCTCCCCCGCGTGCTCGGCCCCTCCGACGTCGCCGGACGGGTCGGCGGGACCGGCGCGCTGCTCGGCCCCGGCGCCGGGGACAACGCGGCCGCCGCTCTCGGCGTCGGCATGGGAACCGGGCACGTGACGATCTCCCTCGGCACCTCCGGGGTGGTCTCCGCCGTCGCCGCCGACCCGGTGCGCGACCCCAGCGGGCTGGTCACCGGCTTCGCCGACGCGACGGGCAACTTCCTGCCCATGGCGACGACGCTCAACGCCTCACGGGTGCTCGACGCGACCGCCCGGCTGCTCGGCGTGGACCACGCCGGGCTCAGCGAGCTCGCCCTCGCCGCCGAGCCCGGGGCCGGCGGGCTCGTCCACGTGCCCTACCTCGACGGCGAGCGCACCCCCAACCTGCCGCAGGCGACGGGCTCGCTGCGCGGCATGACCCGCGAGTCGATGACGCGGGAGAACCTCGCGCGCGCCGCCGTCGAGGGCATGCTGTGCCACCTCGCCGAGGGGATGGCCGCGGTGCAGGCGCAGGGTGTGGACGTCCGGCGGATCAGCCTCATCGGCGGGGCCGCCCGCTCGGCCGCGGTGCAGGCCGTCGCCCCGGCGGTGCTGGGACAGGACGTCGAGCTGCCCGAGCCGGGCGAGTACGTCGCCGACGGCGCCGCACGCCAGGCGGCGTGGGTGCTCTCCGGCGCCGAGGAGCCCCCGACGTGGGAGCGGGAGGGCACGCGCGTGCTCAGCGCCCAGCCCACCCCCGAGGTCCGCGAGCGCTACCGCGCCGAGGCCGCCCTCGTCCTGGAGCAGTACACCGCCGGCTGACGACCCGCGGTCCCCCGCCCCCGCCGAGCGCTGGATCTGCACGCGTCAGGCCGGCGCGAGAACACCCCTCCCCGCGAGAGCTGGGTCCTGCACGCCTCAGCGTGTGCAGGACCCGGCTCTCGGCGTCGGGGACGGAGGGAGGGAGAGCCGGGCCTTCGGGTCAGTCGAACCGGGGGCCCTGGGTGCGGGTGCGCTTGAGCTCGAAGAACCCGGGCGTGCCGGCGACGAGGACGCAGCCGTCCCACAGCCGTCCGGCGTCCTCCCCCTTCGGCGCGGGCGTGACGACCGGCCCGAAGAACGCGACGCCGTCGAAGGCGACGACCGGCGTGCCGACGTCCTCGCCCACCCGGGTGATGCCCTCGCGGTGGGACGCGCGCAGCGACTCGTCGAGCTCGTCGGAGGTCGCGTAGCGGGCCAGCTCGGCCGGCAGGCCGGCCTCCTCGAGCGCCTCGACGAGCACCTCCGGGTCACCGGTGTCCCGGCCGCCTGGGTGGAAGCGGGTGCCGAGCGCGTCGTAGAGCGGCTTGACGACGTCCTCGCCGTGCAGCTCGCGCGCGGCGTTGACCACGCGCGCCGGGCCCCACGCCTTGGCCATGACCTCGCGGTACTCCTCGGGCAGCTCGCGCCCCTCGTTGAGCACGGCGAGGGACATGATGTGCCAGCGGACCCCCACCGGTCGCACCTTCTCGACCTCTCCGATCCAGCGCGACGTCATCCAGGCCCAGGGACAGACCGGGTCGAACCAGAAGTCTGCGACCTCCCGGGTGGTCACGGCCTCGCTCATGTGCGTCCTCCTTGAGGGGCGGATAGGGGCGGCGCACCGCCGCGCCCACCATATGCGGATGTGTCCCGGTCGCCCGCCGTGGCAGGATCGAGGGGGCCGCGACAAGCGCGCACACACCGCAGAAGGAGCAGGGACCGTGCCCGGAGAGAACCTCACCCGTCAGGAGGCCGCGGACCGCGCCGCGACCGTCGCCGTCGAGAGCTACGACGTCGACCTCGACCTCACCCGGGGGGACCGGATCTTCGCCTCGCGCACGCGGATCACCTTCACCGCGACGCCGGGGGCGAGCACCTTCGTCGACCTCATCGCCGACGCCGTCCACGAGATCGAGCTCAACGGCCGCCAGGTCGACCCCCGCGCCTGGGACGGCGCGCGCGTCGCTGTCGAGGGCCTTGCCGAGCGCAACGAGCTCGTCGTCGTCGCCGACTGCCGCTACATGCACACCGGCGAGGGCCTGCACCGCTTCGTCGACCCGGTCGACGACGAGGTCTACCTCTACAGCCAGTTCGAGGTCGCCGACTCCCGGCGCGTGTTCGCCGTCTTCGAGCAGCCCGACCTCAAGGCCGAGTTCCGCTTCAGCGTGCGCGCCCCCAAGCACTGGACCGTCGTGTCCAACTCCCCGACCCCCGAGCCGCAGGCCGCGGACGGCGACGAGAGCGCCGCCGTCTGGCACTTCGCCCCGACGCCGCGGATCTCCAGCTACATCACGGCGATCGTCGCCGGCCCCTACCACCGGGTCACCGGCGAGCTCACGAGCTCCGACGGCCGGACCATCCCCCTCGGCGTGTTCTGCCGCGCGTCGCTCGCCGAGCACCTCGACGCCGAGAACGTCATGGACATCACCCGGGCCGGCTTCGCGTTCTTCGAGAAGACGTTCGACCGCCCCTACCCGTTCGAGAAGTACGACCAGCTCTTCGTCCCCGAGTTCAACGCCGGCGCGATGGAGAACGCGGGCGCCGTCACCTTCCTGGAGAACTACGTCTTCCGCTCCAAGGTCCCCGAGGCCACCGTCGAGCGGCGCGTCGTCACCATCCTCCACGAGCTCGCCCACATGTGGTTCGGCGACCTCGTGACCATGCGGTGGTGGAACGACCTGTGGCTCAACGAGTCCTTCGCCGAGTACATGTCCACCCTCGCCACCGCCGAGGCCACCGAGTGGACCGAGGCGTGGACCACCTTCTCCTCCCTGGAGAAGGGCTGGGCCTACCGGCAGGACCAGCTCCCCTCCACGCACCCGATCGTCGCGGAGATCAACGACCTCGAGGACGTCGAGGTGAACTTCGACGGCATCACCTACGCCAAGGGCGCCTCGGTGCTCAAGCAGCTCGTCGCCTGGGTGGGACGCGAGGAGTTCCTCGCCGGCGTGCGCCGGTACTTCGCCAAGCACGAGTGGGGCAACACCGAGCTGCGCGACCTGCTCACCGAGCTCGAGGCGACCAGCGGCCGCGACCTCACCGCCTGGTCCCAGGTGTGGCTCGAGCGCGCGGGCGTCACCCTGCTGCGGCCCGAGCTGACGACCGACGACGACGGCGTCATCACCTCCTTCGTCGTCACCCAGGAGGTGCCCGAGGAGTACCCCGTCCAGCGCCCGCACCGCCTCGTCATCGGCGGGTACGACGTCGTCGAGCGCGACGGCGCCACCCGCCTGGAGCGCGTGCTGCGCGTCGAGACCGACGTCGACGGCGCGCGGACCGAGATCCCCGAGCTCGTCGGGCGTCCGCGCCCGGCGCTCATCCTCCTCAACGACGAGGACCTCGCCTACGCGAAGGTCCGCCTGGACGAGGACTCGCTGCGCACCGCCGTCGAGCACCTCGCCCACTTCGAGGACTCCCTCGCCCGCTCCCTCATCTGGGCGGCGGCCTGGGACATGACCCGTGACGGCGAGCTGCCGGCCCGCGAGTACATCGAGCTCGTGCTGCGCAACGTCGGAGCCCAGACCGACTCCACCGTCCTGCTCGTCCTGCTGCGCCAGCTCGGTCTCGCGCTGCGCGGCTACAGCGCGCCGGAGAGTCGCGCCGAGCTCACCCCGCGGGTCGCCGACCGGCTGTGGGAGATCGCGCAGGCCGCCGAGGCTGGATCGGACAGCCAGCTCCAGCTCGTCCGGGCGTTCGCCCACGAGGCGGTGACCGAGTCCCAGCTCGACACCGTCGCCGGCCTGCTCGACGGCACGACGACGCTGCCCGGCCTGGCCGTGGACACCGACCTGCGCTGGGCGCTGCTCACCTCCCTCGCGGCCGGCGGGCGCGCGGGTGAGGAGGAGATCGCCGCGGAGTCCCGTCGCGACAACACCGCCGCCGGGCGTCAGGCCGCCGCGCGGGCCGGGGCCATCATCCCGACGCGCGAGGCCAAGGAGCAGGTGTGGGAGTCGGTCGTCGACTCCGAGCGACTGCCGAACGCCCTCCAGAACGCCGTCGTCGACGGGTTCACCGACGTCCACGACCCGGCGCTGCTCGTGCCGTTCGTCGACCGCTACTTCGACTCCCTCGAGCGGGTGTGGGCCGAGCGGACCAACGAGATGGCCCAGACCGTCGTCACGGGCATGTACCCGTTCCCGCTCGCGGGGCTGGCCGACGTCCACGGCGTCGACCTCCTCGCCCGGACCGACGAGTGGCTCGCCGCCCACCCCGACGCCGCGCCCGCGCTGCGCCGGCTGGTGAGCGAGGACCGCGACGCCGTCCGCCGTGCCCTCGCCGCCCAGGCCGCCGACCGCACCACCCAGCCCTGACCCTCCCCCAATCCCACCCCTCTCTCCGCGACAGCCGACTTCCGCACGAGAGCGGGATTCTGCGCGAGAGCGGAGTTGTGTGTGACAGCCGCCAGGGGATGACGGACTACGGCCGACCGCCCCGTGCCTGACCAGGCATGGGGCGGTCGGCCGTTCGGGTCACGGCGCGCACGCGGCGCGTCCCCTGTGACGGATCGGCGCCGGGAGTGTGGGCGGCAGTGATCTTCGGGCTCCGCCGGCGGGCAGCGTCGCCGGCGCGACAAGACCCTGGTCATGCGGACGTCGAGCAGCCGCTCCCACGCGAGGCTCCGCCGTCGTGCACAACTCCGCTGCCGCGCGGAAGTCGGCTCTCGCGTGCAACTCCGCTGTCGCGCGGAAGTCGGCTCTCGCGTGCAACTCCGCTGTCGCACACAACTCCGCTGTCGTGCGGAAGTCGGCTCTCGCACACAACTCCGCTGTCGCGCGCTAATCCGCTGTCGTGCGGAAGTCGGCTCTCGCGGGAGGGGTGGGGTGGGTCAGGGGGTGGGTGCGAGGAGGGTGAGGTCGGGGACGACGGCGTCGGCTCCGGCCTGGGCGAGGACGTCGTGGCCCAGGCTCGTCGTCACGCCGACGACGAACCCGACGCCGGCGCCACGGGCGGAGGCGATCCCGGCGACCGAGTCCTCGGCGGCCAGGCAGTCGGCCGGGTCGACCCCGAGCCGTTCGGCGCCCAGGAGGAACGGCGCGGGCTGCGGCTTGCCGACGGGCGTGTCCTCCGCCGTGACGAGCCGGACCCCGAGGTCGGCGACGCCGAGCAGCTCGAGCGCCTCCTCGGCCCACGAGCGGAACGCCGAGGTCACGAGCGAGACCGGGAGGCCGGCTGCCCGCCACCCGCGAATGGCCTCCGCGGCGCCCGGGACGGCGACCGGCGGGTTGGCCTCGTGGTCGAGGTGGGAGAGCACGGCAGCGGTGAGCTCCCGCGGGTCCTCCCCGCGCCACGGCCCGTCGATGGCGGCGAAGGACTCGTGCCCGCGCCGCCCCATGAACTGGCCCACGACCTCATGGCCGACGTCCCAGCCCCGGGAGGCGAAGTAGGCGTGGAAGGCAGCGCGCTGCATCGGCTCGGAGTCGACGAGCGTGCCGTCGAGGTCGAGCAGCACGGCGGCACCGGGCCGGCGCAGGAAGGTGCCGACCCGGAGCCGCAGGTCCTCGACGGTCCTCACTCCCAGGTGAACAGGTCGTCTCCGGCCGCGACGTGCGCGCCGGGCTCGACCGCGAGCGTGAGGGAGTCCGCCGCGCCCTCGAGCGCGACGACGGGGCTCACCGGGGACCGACCGCCGGCCTTGACCTCCGCGGGGCTCCAGCTGACGAGCAGCTGTCCCTCGCTGACGGTGTCCTTCTCCTGGGCGTGCAGGATGAACCCTTCGCCCTCGAGCTGGACGGTGTCCAGGCCGAGGTGGACCAGGACGCCCTTGCCCTCCGCGGTGAGGATGACGAAGGCGTGCGGGTGAAGCTTGACGATGGTGCCGGCGACGGGGGCCAGGACGTCGACCTGACCGTCCCCCTCGGGCTCGACCGCGATGCCGGGGCCGACGATCGAGCCCGCGAAGACGGGGTCGGGCACGTCGGACATGGCGACGACGGTGCCCGCGACCGGCGCGAGGACGCGCACCGTCACCGAAGGTCCTCGATGTCCTCGACGATGTTGTCGGCCTCGGGGCCCACGACGACCTGGATGGCGTTGCCCTGCTGGACGACGCCGAAGGCCCCGGCGGCGCGCAGCGCGGCCTCGTCGACCTTGCTCGAGTCCTCGACCTCGACACGGATCCGGGTGATGCACGCCTCGAGGTCGACGATGTTCTCGTCGCCACCGAGGGCCGCGAGGATGGACTCTGCCTTGCTCATTGTGTGCTCCTCATCCACGGCCGCGGCCGTGTGTCGATGACTGACGCGCCATGCGTCGTCGCGTAGGGAAACCTTAACTGGTCCAGACGTGTGCGGCGTCGTGACCTCAGGCGTCGTCGGAGCGGCGCCACGCCTCCTCGCTCAGGTCCCCGAGGAGGGCGTCGAGCTCGGGGCCGACGACGACCTGGACGATGCGCCCCCGCTGGAGCGAGCCGTGCGCCCCGGCCGCACGCAGCGCGTCGGGGTCGACCTGCTGGGGGTCCTCGACCTCGACGCGAAGGCGGGTGATGCAGGACTCGAGCTCGCGAATGTTGTCGATGCCGCCCAGGCCGGCGAGGATCGCGTGGATGTCCTTCACGCCAGTCCCTCCTTCGGGTTCGGTTCGTTCCGGGTACCGACCACCGCGGCGAGACGACGCCGGGAGGGCACCAGGGTGGGACCGGGCGCGCTGACCGGGACCCACAGCGAGTATCGGTCACCGCGGTACACCGACACGCCGTAGTCCACGGCCAGATCCCCAGAGAAGGTGCGGCGGCGGATCTGCAGCCCGGCGGCGCCGGGGCTGATCCCGAGGTGCCCGGCAACCTCCTCGTCCAGCTGGACCGCCTCGATGACGTCCTCTCCCCACGTCGGGGCGAGCTCGCGCTCGGCGAGCGCGTCGTAGACGCTCGACGCGGGCTCCGGCTCGAGGAGGTCGGGCACGAGCGCGGCGGGCACCCAGTTCTGCTCCACCGCCATCGGCAGCCCGTCGGCCAGCCGCAGGCGGCGCAGGTAGTAGACGTCGGCCCCGACGGGCAGCTCGAGCGCCGCGGCCAGCTGGGGGGTAGCGGCGGTGAGCTCGGCGGCGAGCACGCGCAGGTCCGGCTCCATGCCCCGGCGCCGCATCTCCTCGGGGAAGGAGGCGAGCCGGAGCTGGAGGTCGACCTTGGGCTGGGCGACGAAGGTCCCACGCCCCTGGACGCGTTCGAGGAGACCCTCGACGACGAGGGCGTCCACAGCCTGGCGGACGGTCATTCGGGAGACCCCGAACTGCCCGCACAGCTCACGCTCGGAGGGGATGGCGTCACCGACGCCGAGCTCCTCGGCGATGAGCGAGCGCAGGTGTTCCCGCACCGTCAGGTACTTCATGGCCGTCCTTCCGACAGCGGATCGGACGTGCCTTCTGCGGCGCGCCCTACCGACGCTTGACACGCACGATCTTAGGGCGCTCTAGTATGCACAACTGGTCCAGACATCCTTCACGAGATGTCTACGACCCCGCCCGGGTAACCCTCCCGGAACGTAAGAAATCCCGACGGTTCCCCCACCGTCGCCCCTCGATGAGGAGCCTGACGTGACAGCAGCAACCGCCGGCGCCGCCGCGGCCCCGGCCAAGAAGGTAAAGAAGCCGATCCCCGGCTTCGCCCAGCTCCAGCGTGTGGGTCGCTCCCTCATGCTGCCCATCGCTGCCCTCCCGGCAGCCGGCCTCCTGCTCCGGCTTGGCCAGCCGGACCTGCTCGGTGTCGACGGCGTCGCCGGCTGGGCAGGCATGGGCTGGATGGAGCCGGTCGCAGCCGTCTTCGCCGCGGCCGGTAACGCCCTCTTCTCCAACCTCCCCCTCCTCTTCGCCGTCGGTGTCGCCGTCGGCTTCGCCCGCAAGTCCGACGGCTCGACGGCGCTGGCCGCCGTCGTCGGCTACCTCGTCCTCACCAACGTGCTCGGCGCGCTCGCGCCGATGGAGGCCCCGTGGGGCGGCACGTTCGGCGGTGGCGAGGCCGGCGCCGAGACCATCAACTACGGCGTCCTCGGCGGCATCATCATCGGCATCATCGCCGCGGTGCTCTACCAGAAGTACTACCGGATCAAGCTGCCGACCTACCTCGCGTTCTTCGGTGGGCGTCGCTTCGTCCCGATCGTCACGGCCGTCGCGGCGATCGTCGCGGCCGTCGTCCTGGCCTTCATCTACCCGGTGTTCGACACCGTCATCACGGGCTTCGGCGACTGGGTCACCGACCCGGGCAACTCGGTTCTCGGCGGCTTCGTCTTCGGTACCGTCAACCGTCTGCTCATCCCGTTCGGCCTGCACCACCTGCTGAACAACCTGCCGTGGTTCCAGTTCGGCTCCTTCGAGAACGCGGCCGGCGAGGTCGTCCACGGCGACATCGCCCGCTTCTTCGCGGGCGACCCGACCGCTGGTGTCTTCATGACCGGCTTCTTCCCGATCATGATGTTCGCCCTGCCGGCCGCCGCCCTGGCGATCTGGCACACCGCCAAGCCGTCGCGCCGCAAGATCACCGGCGGCATCATGCTCTCGGTTGCTCTCACCGCCTTCCTCACCGGTATCACCGAGCCCCTCGAGTTCGCGTTCGCCTACGTCGCCTTCCCGCTGTACGTCGTGCACGCGCTGCTCACCGGTAGCTCGCTGGCGCTGATGAACGCGCTGGAGTACCGCAGCGGGTTCTCCTTCTCGGCCGGCTTCTTCGACTACGCGCTCAACTTCAACATCGCGACCGGGCCGCTGATGATCCTCGTCTTCGGCCTCATCTACGGCGCGATCTACTACGTCCTGTTCCGCTTCGCCATCACCAAGTTCAACCTCCGCACCCCGGGGCGTGAGGACGACGGCGAGGACGGCGCCGCGACGCCGTCGGTCTTCGACGAGGCCCAGGAGGCCGCCGCCGTCTCGACCGGCAAGCGCGACGCCGAGCCTGGGGCCGCCGGCGCCGAGCCGAGCAGCAACAGCTAGCCACGCGCACCACGAAGGGCCCGGCACCGCGAGGTGCCGGGCCCTTTCGCGTGCCCGGGACAACGCCGACGCCGCCGGACCGGGTCAGGCACCCACGAGAAGCCCCGGCACCTGCACGGGCGGCGCCCACGACGGCGCCGGAACTCGCGCCGGGCACGACGGCACCACCCACGCCGACGACGCCCGCACGCACCCCAGGCCACGGCGGCACCCACGCCCGCTCCGGCACCGGCGGCCACGCACGCGAAGGGCCCGGCACCGAGTGGTGCCGGGCCCTTAGAGCGCGAGCGTCAGTCGCGCGCGATCTCCTCGCGGACGACGTCGAGCAGGGAGCGCAGACGGGCGTTCTCGGCGAGGTCCTCGACGAGGACGACGTGCTCCGATCCGTCGGCCAGCGGCAGCTTCCAGTTCGGGTACTCCTCGTCGGTCCCGGGCTGGTTCTGGGCGCGCCGCTCCCCCACCGCGTCGACGAGCGCGACGCCGACCATGCGCGAGGGGGTACGGGTGACGTAGGCGTGCAGCGCCTCGACGAGCTGGCGCTCGGTCGGCTTCTCGGGCAGCAGCCCGTACTCACGCAGCCGGGCGACCATCCGGTCGCGCTCACGCCGCGCCTCGGCGCGGACGACCGGCACCGGCTCGGTGAGCAGACCCAGGCGCTCGCGCAGGTCGACGTGCTCCTCGGCGAGGTAGCCCGCCGTCGGCGGCAGGTCGTGGGTGTTGACGGTGGCGAGCACGAGCTCGCGGTAGTGCTCGGGCCGCAGCGGCCCGCCGTCGTCGGTCTTCTCGAACCACAGGACCGAGGTGCCGAGCACGCCGCGCTCGGCGAGGTAGTCGCGCACCCACGGCTCGACGGTGCCGAGGTCCTCACCGATGACGACGGCGCCGACGCGCTGCGCCTCCAGGAGCAGGACGCCGACCATCGCCTCGTGGTCGTAGCGGACGTAGGTGCCCTCGGCGGCGCCGTGGCCGTCCGGGATCCACCACAGCCGGAACAGGCCGAGGATGTGGTCGACGCGGATCGCCCCGGCGTGCCGCAGGACCGTGCGCAGCATGTCGCGGAACGCGGCGTAGCCCGTGCGGGCGAGCGCGTCGGGACGCATCGGCGGCTGGGACCAGTTCTGCCCCTGCTGGTTGTACATGTCCGGCGGCGCACCGACGCCGATGCCGCGCGCGAGGACGTCCTTCATCGTCCACGCGTCGGCCCCGCCCGGGTGCACGCCGACGGCGAGGTCGTGCATGACGCCGAACGCCATCCCCGCCTCGGTGGCCGTGCGCTGGGCGTCGGCGAGCTGGGTGTCGGCCACCCACTGGAGCCACACGTAGTAGTCGATCCGGTCGGCGAGCTCGACGCGTGCCTTGTAGAGGGCGGGCGAGGAGAGGTCGTCCAGGCCCTCGGGCCACTCCTTGCCCTCGTAGCGCTCGGTGAGGGCGCACCAGAGGGCGAAGTCCTCCAGACCCTGCCCCTGCGCGGCGCGGAAGGCGTCCAGACGGCGCTGGCGGGCCGGTGAGCGGCCGGCGGCGTAGATGACCTCCAGCGCCTGGCGCTTGGCGGCCCACGCGGCGTCGCGGTCGATGGGGCTGGGGTCGCTGACGGAGCCGCGGACCTCCTCGGCCGCCCACTCGACGAGCGCGCGCTGCGGGCCCGGCAGGTAGGCGCACTCGCGGATGTCCTCGGGGCGGATGTACAGCGGGTTGACGAACCGCCGGGTCACCGGGAGGTAGGGCGAGGGGGTCATCGGGCCGACCGGCTCGGCGGCGTGGAGGGGGTTGATGAGCAGGAAGTCTGCGCCCTGGTCCCCGAAGAAGCTGCCGAGCTCGGCGAGGTCGGCGAGGTCGCCGACGCCCCACGACGCGCGCGAGCGCACCGAGTACAGCTGGGCCATGACGCCCCACGTGCGCTCGGGCAGCCCGGCCGGCGGGGTGAGCGCGTCCGGGGACACGGCGAGCGTGCAGCGGGCCAGCTCCTCCTCGCCGACGACGGCGACGACCTCGTGCCAGCCGAGCGGCAGCCCGGCGGGGATGCGGAAGGTGGCACGCCCGGTGCGCACGCCGTCGACGTCGCGCGGCTCGACCCACACCGGGAGCTGCTCGAGGTCCCGGCGCTGCCCGTCCTCGAGCGCCACGTGCACGGTCACGGGGGTCCCGTCCGGGACGTGGACGGCCAGCTCGTGGTCCCGGCTCTGCCGCAGCACGAGGCTGGGGGGCAGGACGGAGCGCCACGGCGCGAGCTCGACGTCGGACAGCGCGGTGGCGACGTCGTCCTCGCTGTCGACGACGACGCCGAGCGCCGCCAGCACTGCGCGGATGGTCGTCGCGGAGACGGTGCGGTGGTGACCGGTGAAGTCCCAGAAGTCGGTCGCGACGCCGTAGGCGGCCGCCAGCCGCTGGAGGTCGCCGCTCGGCAGGTCAGGTGCCGTCGGGGTTGCGGTGTTCACGTGCTCAGCTGCTCCTTGCCATGGTCCTCGGCACGCTGTCGATCTTGCCAGACTGGCACCCCGGTAGTCCCCCGGGACGGCACGCATCACACTTTCGGGCGATAAGGTCGACCGTACGGCGGGCCGGGCGGCGAGCCCGTCGAGACGCTCCGTCAGGGAGAATGTGACCCGGCACCGGCCCGTACCGGCACCTGCGACCACACCCCGCCAGGGGCGCACAATAAGCACAGCATGCACCACGCGACGGGAGCACGATCTTGAGCACTGAGCACGCCCGCACACAGGTCCGGGGTATCGGCGTGAGCCCGGGGCGTGCCGCCGGCCCGGTGGCTCAGCTCGCCGGGGCGATCCCCGCCCCGGACGCGGCGGACCGGCTGCCCGCGGAGGCGGACGTCGAGGCCGCGGCGGCGCAGGTCGCCGAGCACGCCACGAAGGTCGCCGACACCCTCAACGCCTCGGCCGCCGCCGCCCACGGCGAGGCCGCCGAGATCCTCGCGACGACGGCGCAGATGGCCGCCGACCCGACCCTCGTCACCGCCGCGCAGGCCAAGGTGCGCGACGAGCGCAAGACCCCGGCCCTGGCGGTGTGGGAGGCGGCCAACGGCGTCGCCGACCAGCTCAGCGCCCTCGGCGGGTACATGGCCGAGCGCGCGCGGGACGTCCGCGACGTCCGCGACCGCATCGTCGCCGGGCTCCAGGGCCTGCCGATGCCGGGCATCCCTCAGCTCGAGGAGCCGTTCGTGCTCGTGGCGCTCGACCTCGCACCGGCCGACACCGCGCTGCTCGACCCGGCCAGGGTCCGCGCGATCGTCACCGCCGAGGGCGGCCCGACGTCCCACACGGCGATCCTCGCCCGCTCGCTCGGCATCCCCGCCGTCGTCGGCGCGGCCGGCGCGGTCGAGACGCTCGAGGACGGCCGCCTCGTTCTCGTCGACGGCGCCGCCGGCACCGCCGTCCTCGACCCGAGCCCCGAGGAGGTCGCTGCCGCCGAGGCACTCGCCGCGCAGGTGCGGACCTTCGACGGCCACGGGCGCACGAGCGACGGCCACCACGTCCAGCTGCTCGCGAACGTCGGCGAGCCTGCCGGCGCCGCCAAGGCCGCCGAGGCCGGGGCGGAGGGCGTGGGCCTGTTCCGCACCGAGTTCTGCTTCCTCGACCGCGCCGAGGAGCCGAGCATCGCCGAGCAGGTCAAGGAGTACCGCAAGGTGCTCTCGGCGTTCCCCGGCAAGAAGGTCGTCGTGCGCACCCTCGACGCCGGTGCCGACAAGCCGATGCCGTTCCTCACCGACACCGCCGAGCCCAACCCGGCGCTCGGCGTACGCGGCCTGCGCACCTCGTGGCGCAACCCGCGCATCCTGGACCACCAGCTCATCGCGATCGCCGAGGCCGCGTCCGCGGAGAGCGCCGAGGTCTGGGTCATGGCCCCGATGGTCGCCACCGTCGAGGACGCGGAGGACTTCGTCGCCGCCTGCGCCAAGCACGGCCTGGAGACCGCCGGCGTCATGGTCGAGGTGCCGAGCGCCGCGCTCATGTCCGGGCCGATCCTCGCCCGCGCCGCCTTCGCCTCCATCGGCACCAACGACCTCACCCAGTACACGATGGCCGCCGACCGGCTGCTCGGCTCCCTCGCCTCGCTGTCGGACTCCTTCCAGCCCGCCGTCCTGCGGATGATCGACGCCACCTGCCGCGGCGGCGACCAGCAGGGCCGGCCGGTCGGGGTGTGCGGCGAGGCCGCGGCGGACCCCGCGATGGCGGTCGTCCTCGTCGGCCTCGGTGTCTCCTCGCTGTCGATGTCGCCGCGCTCGCTGCCCGACGTCGCCGCCGTCCTCGCCGCGACGAGCCTGGAGCGCTGCCGTGAGCTCGCCCAGCTCGCCCTCGGCGCGGACTCCGCCGAGCACGCGCGGGCCCTGGTCCGCGGCCAGCTGCCGGTGCTCGACGAGCTGGGGCTGTGAGCGCCGCCGACCAGGTGACGGTCTACCAGGCCATGGGCGGGCGCCCGACCTTCGAGCGCCTCGTCCGCCGCTTCTACGAGGGCGTGCGCACCGACGACGTCCTGGCCCCGATGTACCCCGAGGACGACCTCGAGGGCGCCGTCGAGCGTCTGACGATGTTCCTCGAGCAGTACTGGGGCGGGCCGAGCACCTACTCCGACACCCGTGGCCACCCGCGGCTGCGGATGCGGCACGCGCCCTACGCCGTCACGCCGCTGGCGCGGGACCGCTGGCTGCAGCACATGCGCGACGGGGTCGACGAGCTCGGTCTGCCGGCCGACCTCGAGGCGCTCCTGTGGGACTACCTCCAGCGCGCCGCCTTCTCCCTCGTCAACACCATGGAGGCACCGTGAGCCCCGCCGAGGCCGACGTCCCGGACGCCGGTGAGCCCACCGAGGCGCTGGAGGCCGTCCTCGGTCTCCTGCGCCTGGAGCGCACCGGCCACGACCAGTGCACGGGCGGGTCGCTGGACCACCTGAGCGGCCGGGTCTACGGCGGTCAGGTGCTCGCCCAGGCAATCGTCGCCGCCGGCCAGACGGTCGCCGACGCCGGGCTGCCGGCCGAGCGGCTGCCGCACTCGGTGCACGGCTACTTCCTGCGCCCCGGCAAGCTCGACCGGCCGATCACCTTCGAGGTCGAGCGGCTGCGCGACGGCGGGTCGTTCAGCGCGCGGCGCACCCACGCGATCCAGGACGGCCTGCCGATCCTCTCCATGATCACCTCCTTCCAGGAGCGCCAGCCCGGCCTGGAGCACGCCGAGGAGCCGCCCGAGGTCCCCGGCCCGGAGGGGCTGGAGAGCTCGGCGGACCTGTTCGCGCGCTACGACCACCCGGCGGCGCGCTTCTTCGCCCGGCACGGCGCCTTCGACATCCGCCACGTCGAGGGCTCGATCTACGTGCCGCGGGGACGCTCGCCGCTCAGCCGCCAGGCGCTGTGGATGCGCTCGCGCGGCCGCGTCGACGGTGACCAGCTCCTCCACCGGGCGCTGCTCGCCTACGCGTGCGACCAGGTGATGCTCGAGCCGGTGCTGCGCCGCCACGAGCTCGTGTGGACCTCCCCCGGGCTGTCCGTCGCGAGCCTCGACCACGCGATGTGGTGGCACCGCGACGTGCGGGCCGACGAGTGGCTGCTCTACGTCCAGGACGCCCCGAGCGCCCAGGGCGGGCGGGGCCTGGGGCTGGCCAAGGTCTACAACCGGTCCGGCGCGCTCGTCGCCTCCCTCGCCCAGGAGGGCATGGTCCGCGTCCACGCGGCGTGAGTCGGCCCGGCGAGCGCGTCCTCGCCGGGACTCGCACAATGGCGCCGTGATGAACGCATGAGACTGCGTAAGGTCAGCGTCGACTCCCCCGGCCTCGGCCGCCGTCGGGCGGGCCGGGGCTTCGTCTACCTCGACCACGAGGGCCGCCGCGTCGAGGACCCCGAGATCCTCGACCGCTGCAAGAGGCTCGTCATCCCGCCGGCCTGGCGGGAGGTGTGGATCTGCCCCGACCCCGCCGGTCACATCCAGGCGGTGGGCCTCGACGACGCCGGGCGCCGCCAGTACCTCTACCACGAGGTGTGGCGGGCGCGGCGGGAGCGGGCCAAGCACCGGCACGTGCTCGAGGTCGCGGGGCGGCTGGCCGACGCGCGGGCGCAGGTCGCCGAGCACCTCGCCCTGCCCCGGCTCTCCCGGGACCAGGCGCTGGCCATCGCCTTCCGGCTGCTGGACCGCGGCGCCTTCCGCATCGGCGGGGAGACCTACGCCGCCCGGCACGAGACCTACGGGCTGGCGACGCTGCGCAAGGACCACCTGCGGATCCGCTCCGACGGCACGCTGACCTTCGAGTACACCGCCAAGTCCGGGATGCCCCGCTCCCTGTCGCTGCAGGACGAGGACCTCACCGCCCCGCTCACCACCCTGCGCCGGCGCCGCGGCGGTGGGGAGGAGCTGCTCGCCTACCGCAACGGGCGCGGCTGGGCCGATCTCACCTCCTCCGACGTCAACGCCTACATCAAGGACCTCCTCGGCCCGGACGCGAGCGCCAAGGACTTCCGCACGTGGCGCGGGACGGTCCTCGCCGCCGTCACCCTCGCGCGGGCCCAGGACGTCGCCACCGCGCGCAAGCGGCAGGCAGCCGTCACCACGGCGGTCAAACGGGTGGCCGAGGACCTCGGCAACACCCCGGCAGTGAGCCGGGCGTCCTACATCGACCCGCAGGTCATCGACGCCTTCGAGCGCGGCCACACGATCCCGCCGGACGCCCTGACCCCGGGTGAGGCCGCGGTGCGGACAGGACTCGCCCCGGCGGAGCAGGCGGTCCTCGAGCTGCTGTCCTGAGGCGCTTGGACGGCGTCGGCGCCACCCGTAGGGTTGGCCGGTGACGACGCGTCGACGACTGCTCCTCGCCGCACTCGCCGGCGCCGTCGCCGTCGTGTCGTGGGGCGTGCCGGCGGCTGCCGTCCCGGCCCACGAGTCCCAGCCGGAGCACACCGACGCGCTCTTCTCCCTGCGCGGTGAGGACCACGCCGCCGCGCAGACGTTCATCCCCTCCGGCGCCTCGCTGGGGGCGGTGGGCGCGTGGGTGGTCAGCCGCTCGAGCGGCGGGCAGCTCACCGCGTCGGTCCGCACCGACGTCGCCGACCAGACGACGGAGGTGGCCGCCGCGTCGGTGGACCTCGGGCCGGGCGAGGGCTGGCTCGAGCTCGACCTCGGCGGAGCGCCCGTCGTCCCCGGCGAGGAGTACGCCGTTGTCCTCCAGGCGCACGGGACCGACGACGCCGTCGAGTGGTGGGGCACCCGCACCGGCGACCCGGGCGAGCCGGCGAGCTGGAACTACGACCGTGCGCACTGGGGCGGCTGGGCGCGGTACGGCGCCGGGGCCGCGGCGGACTTCGGCGGCTGGCGCCTGGCGTTCTACGTCGGGGAGCCCGGGCGCTGCGCGGCGGACAACTCGTGCTGGCGCCACCTGCCCGCGCAGACGCTCGGTGTCCAGCCCGCCGGACTCGTCGGCACCGAGGGCCGACCGTACGCCCTCACCGCCTTCGAGGTCGCCGGGGCCCGGTACCTGCCCGGCTCGAGCGTCCTGGAGCTCGCCGACGGGAGCTGGCTCCACCTGCCCGGTGCGGCCGCAGACCCGGCCGTCGTGCCCGCCGGGAGCCCGGAGGCGCTGGCGCAGGTCGAGGAGAGCCGGGCGTGGCTGGCTGCCGGGACGGTCCCGGGACGGACCTCGGCGGAACGGGAGATGGCCGAGCGGGCGCTGCTCGACATGCGCCTGCTGCTCCAGGACAACGGCGCGGTCGCCGCCGCCTGGCACACGATCTGGAAGTACTCGTGGCCGCGCGACTCGGCCTTCACCGCCGTCGCCTTCGCCCGCGCGGGCTTCACCGAGGAGGCCTACCGGATCCTGCGGTACAACGCCGAGACCCAGCGGGCCGACGGCACGTGGGAGGCACGCACGCTGCTCGACGGGTCCGGCCCGCCCGACGCCCGCCCGTGGCAGCTGGACGCCAACGGCTGGCTGCCGTGGGCGACCTGGCAGTACCTCCAGGTGGCCTCGCCGGCCGAGCGCGAGGAGGCGCTGGCCGAGCTCTACCCGATGGTCCGGGCCGCCGCGGACCACGCCGCCGCGAGCCTCGACGAGAACGGCATCCCACCCGCCCGGCCCGACTACTGGGAGAGTGCCTACCCGGCGCCCAACCTCGGCACCGCGGCGCCGCTGCTCGCCGGCCTGCGCGCCGCGGGGGCGATCGCCGAGCAGGCCGGGCAGGGCCTCGACGCGGCCCGCTGGTTCCGGGCGGCGGACCGCCTCGCGATCGGCATCGAGCTGTCCTTCGGATCCATCGGCTACCAGCGCACGATCCTCGACGGCAGCGGCAAGGACTCCGCGGTCGCCTGGCTCGCACCGCCGTTCAACGCGATGACTGAGGAGGTGCGCGCCGAGCTCGACACGACGTGGGACGTCATCGTCCAGGACACCGGCGGGGTGCAACCCGGGGAGCGGTGGGGCGACGACATGACGTGGACCCCGGAGACGATGTTCTTCGCCCTCGCCTGGGCCACCGACGGGCAGCGGGCCAAGGCCGACGCGCTCGTCGAGTGGATGGACGACCACCGCACCGCCGTCGGCGCATTCCCGGAGAAGGTCGACCCGCAGGGCCGGCCCGCGGCCGTGTCGACGCTGGGGTGGACGGCCTCGCTCACCGTGCTCACCCTCGCCGCGCTCGACGAACCGCTGCCGGTCCCGCCGACCGCGCCGTCGACCGACACCCTGGGTGCCGCGACCGAGGGCGCCGCACCGCCCCTCACCGTCGAGGCGCCCGGCTCGGCGATGGCGTGGCTGGCTCTCGCCGCCTTCCTCGCCCTCGCCGCCCTCACCCTGCGCCACCACAAGACCCGCCGCCGGTAACCCGCGACAGCCGAGTTCCGCACGCAACGACGCCGCCGCCGCTCGCGCAACTCCGCTCTCGCGCAAAAGTCCGCTCTCACGCAAAAGTCGACTCTCGCCCAAAAGTCGGCTGTCACGCAAAACTCCGCTCTCGCGGGAAGGTAGTACCCCCTCCCGCGAGAGCGGAGTTGTGCGCGAGAGCGGAGTTCGTCGCGAGAGCGGAGTTGGTCGCGAGAGCGGAGTTCTGGTCGCCGCCGGTCAGCGGGAGAGGGAGCGGCGGAAGCGGACGGGCTCCTCGACGAGGTGGGCCCAGGCGGCCCGCTCCTCCGCGGTGATGCGGCGCGGGCGGCCGGTGGCCGGGTCGACGAGGACGAGCGTCGTCATCGCGCGCACGGCGACGCCCTGCGCGCCCGGCACCTCGTAGCAGACGTCGAGGCTCGCCCCGCCCATGCGGGCGAGCCAGAGCTCCACCTGGAGCGGCGTGGTCGAGTACTCCAGCGGCGCGGCGTACTCGATCTCCTGGTGGGCGATGAACGTCGCGGTGTCCGCGCCGGGGCCGGAGGCGAGGATCCTGCCTCCGGCACCGGCGTCGTCGTCCGCGCCCGCCCAGAACACCGCGATGCGCGCCTCCTCGAGGAGGGTGAGCACCGCGGCGTTGTTGACGTGCCCGTACCCGTCGATGTCCGACCAGCGGAGCCTGACGGGGACGGTCAGCCGCGTCATCAGCCGCGGGTGAGCTTGCGGTAGGTCATCCGGTGCGGGCGCGCCGCGTCGGGACCGAGCCGCTCGACCTTGTTCTCCTCGTAGGAGGCGAAGTTGCCCTCGAACCAGTACCAGCTCGCCGGGTTCTCGTCGGTGCCCTCCCACGCGAGGATGTGGGTGGCCACGCGGTCGAGGAACCAGCGGTCGTGCGAGACGACGACGGCGCAGCCCGGGAAGTCGAGCAGCGCGTTCTCCAGCGAGCCGAGGGTCTCGACGTCGAGGTCGTTGGTCGGCTCGTCGAGCAGGAGCAGGTTGCCGCCCTGCTTGAGGGTGAGCGCGAGGTTGAGGCGGTTGCGCTCACCGCCGGAGAGCACCCCGGCCGGCTTCTGCTGGTCGGCGCCCTTGAAGCCGAACTGGGAGACGTAGGCGCGCGAGGGGATCTCGACGTTGCCGACCTGGATGAAGTCCAGGCCGTCGGAGACGACCTCCCACAGCGTCTTCTTGGGGTCCAGGCCGCCGCGGCTCTGGTCGACGTAGGAGATCTTGACCGTCTCGCCGATCTTGAGGTCACCGGCGTCGAGCGGCTCGAGGCCGACGATCGTCTTGAACAGCGTCGTCTTGCCGACGCCGTTGGGGCCGATGACGCCGACGATGCCGTTGGGCGGCAGGGAGAAGGACAGGCCGTCGATGAGCTTGCGGTCCCCGAAGCCCTTCTCCAGGTCCTTCGCCTCGATGACGACCGACCCCAGGCGCGGGCCCGGCGGGATCTGGATCTCCTCGAAGTCGAGCTTGCGGGTGCGCTCTGCCTCGGCGGCCATCTCCTCGTAGCGGGCGAGGCGGGCCTTGGACTTGGCCTGGCGGCCCTTGGCCGAGGACCGCACCCACTCCAGCTCCTCCTTGAGGCGCTTCTGGAGCTTGGCGTCCTTCTTGCCCTGGACCTGCAGACGGGCGGCCTTCTTCTCCAGGTAGGTGGAGTAGTTGCCCTCGTAGGGGTAGAGGCGGCCGCGGTCGACCTCGGCGATCCACTCGGCGACGTGGTCGAGGAAGTACCGGTCGTGGGTGATGGCGATGACGGCGCCGGGGTACTTGGACAGGTGCTGCTCGAGCCACTGGACGGACTCGGCGTCGAGGTGGTTGGTGGGCTCGTCGAGGAGCAGGAGGTCCGGCGCCTCGAGGAGGAGCTTGCACAGCGCGACGCGGCGGCGCTCACCACCGGAGAGGACCGAGACGTCGGCGTCGCCCGGGGGCAGGCGCAGGGCGTCCATCGCCTGCTCGAGCTGGGAGTCGAGGTCCCACGCGTTCGCGGCGTCGATCTCCGTCTGGAGCTTGCCCATCTCCTCCATGAGTGCGTCGAAGTCGGCGTCGGGGCTCGCCATCTCCTCGCCGATCTGGTTGAACCGGTCGAGCTTGCCCTTGATCTCCGCGACGCCGTCCTGGACGTTCTCCAGGACCGTCTTGGACTCGTCGAGCGGGGGCTCCTGGAGGAGGATGCCGACGGTGTAGCCGGGGCTCAGCCGCGCCTCACCGTTGGAGGGCTGCTCGAGCCCGGCCATGATCTTGAGGATGGTCGACTTACCGGCACCGTTGGGACCGACCATGCCGATCTTCGCGCCGGGAAGGAAGGACATGGAGACGTCGTCGAGGATGACCTTGTCGCCGTGTGCCTTGCGCGCCCTGACCATCGAGTAGATGTACTCGGCCACTTCACTCCCAGTGCTTCGAGGATTGCCGGCCGGGAGAGCCCCGGCCGCCTGCAATCCTCCAGGGTAGGCCACGGCGGGCGCGCGGGCGCACGACGACGACGCACGCTTCGCTCCCGGCGATCGGCCGCTACACCTCGGCCCTGGCCCACTCGTCCCGCTCGACGGCGAGCTCCGCGGCCTCCTCCGGCGACGCCCCCTCCTCCTCGGGGTCCGCGAGCCCGGGCGGCTCCTCGGCCGGCGGGCCGTCGACGACGGCGGGGACGGCCTCCGGGGGCCCGATGCGGGTGACCTTGTTGAAGGTGACGAGCCCGTACCTCACCTCGACGGCGACGGTGGTGGCCGTGATGACGTTGGTGTGCTGGTTGCGGTCGTCCCCGGAGATCCACTCCTCCGTGCTGAGCACGCCCTGGACGACGACCGGCATGCCGCGGTGGAGGGACTGGCTCACCGCGTCGCTCGCTCCGCCCCACACCTTGACGGTGAACCACTCCGTGGGGTGGTCGCGCCACTCCCCCGCGGTGTCGCGGTAGCCGCGGGTGGAACCGAGCCGGAACTTGGTCACCTGCCTGCCGCTGGGGGTGATGGTGATGTCGGGCTCGGTGCCGACCCTGCCGCGCACGGTGATCTGGTTGGTGTCGCTCATCGGGTGCTCCCCTGCTCGGGGCCGGCCCGGTGGCCGGCGCTGGCACGACGATGCCCTCGCGCCCGCACCGCCCGTCACCAGCAGGGTCCGGGTTGGGAGGGCGTGGTCGCTCAGCCGCGCTGTGGGGCAGTCCCCGCGACGGCCTCGCGCAACGTGCGGTGCCGCGCGAGCACGGAGCTCGTCGGCTTGGCGAGCGCGGTGCGCACGACGTCCCGCACCCGCGCGGTCACGTCCTCGCGGTACCCGGCCGCCACCCGCTCACCGTGGGAGCCACGCCAGAGCCGGGAGCCGACGACGGCGCCCACGCCGAGCGCGACCAGCCCACCGCCCACGCCGAGCAGCAGCCCGCCGGGCAGGTCCGTGCCGAGCACCCCCGTGAGGCCGAGCACGAGCCCGACGACGCCGAGGACGGCGAGCACCAGGCCGGCGAGGTGCAGCGCGATCGCCCCGGGCTGCCGCGCCTCGGGCAGCGGCACGCTCTCGACCGCCTTCCCCACCGCCGCGCGCAGGTCCTTGCTCGGGGAGACATCGCTCTCCACCGCCTGACGCCAGCGGGCCGGCAGTCCGTCGGTCACGGACGCGAGCCAGCGGCCGCGCACGGCCTCGACCGTGCCCGCAGCGGGCAGCTCGGGCCGGGCCGGGGCGCTGGGCCGTACCCGGGTGGCGGCCGAGCGCAGCGACTCGGCGACGGCGTCGGTCCCGGCGGCCCGGGTGAGCTCGTCGGTCACGGCCGCCACCTGCGCCTCACCGGCCGGCGGCTCACCCGGGCCGACGGCGACGGCGAGGCGGCGCGCGACCGCCTCGACCTCCGCCTCGGCCGTGCGCGCGGCGGCGGAGTGGCCAGCCACGGTCCGGGCCAGCACCTCGCGGACGTCGTCGACGCCCTCCCCGGTGCTCGCCGAGGTGGTGAGGACCTCGACGTCGTCCAGGCCGTCGGCGCGCAGGAGGCTGCGCACGGAGTCGACGACGCGTGGCACGGCCGCCCGCGGGATCGTGTCGACCTGGTTGACGAGGACGAGCATCGCGGCCTGCCGGTCGGCGAGCCCGCGCAGGTAGCGGGCGTGCAGCGCGTTGTCGGCGTACTTCTGCGGGTCGACGACCCAGACGAGGAGGTCGACGAGCGGGAGCAGCCGGTCGACCTGGCCGGCGTGCGCCTCGGCGACGGAGTCGTGGTCGGGCATGTCGAGGAGGACGAGCCCGTGCAGCGCGCGCTCGTGGTCGGCGTCGAGCATGCTCTCGCGCTCGATGCGCCGGTGGGGCCCGACGGAGAGGAAGTCGAGGAGCTCGGTGGCCTGCCCGCCCCACACGCACGCGGCGGCGCGGTCGGTGGTCGGGCGGATGGCCCCGACGTCGGCGAAGCTCAGCCCGGAGATCGCGTTGAACAGGGAGGACTTGCCCGAGCCGGTGCCCCCGACGAGCGCCGCGACGGTCCAGCCCACCCCGAGCCGCAGCCGCTCCTCCACCCGGGCGATGTCCGCGAGGGACGCCTCGACGAGAGCAGGGTCGACCTGGTCCCCGGCGATCTCCAGCGCCTCGGCGATCACCTGGACGCGCGCGGTGAGGCGGGCGTCGTCGTCGGTGACGGGCGCGACGTGCGCGCCGTGCCGGCGGGTGGCGGTCTGGCTCATCGGTGCCCCTTCAGCTCACTGGCCCGCAGGCGCAGGCCGGCCCCGGCGTCGCTGCGCAGCCCGAGCGCGGCGAGCCGGTCGAGCGCGGGGCCCGCCTCCTCGCCGACGACGGCGCGCGCGGTCTCGTGCAGGTCGGCGGTCACGCGCGCGACGGCGTCCTGCCCAGGCGCGACGGCGCGCGTGGCTCGGGCGGCACCGTCCAGGCCCGCGGCGGCGGCCTGGAGCAGCCCGCTGAGGCCGGCGGCGGTGAGGACACGGGGGTCGGCGCCGATGAGCTCGGCGGCGAGCGCGTCGCTGCGCGCGGCCCACGCGGCCACGGCCTCCTCGGCGCGCGTGTCGCGGCCGGCGGCCCACGCGGGGTCGTGCTCGAGGAGCGCGGCGCCACCACGCTCGGACCAGGCGCGGTCCAGCTCGGCCGCGGCGCTCGTGGCGGCGGCGGCGGTGAGCGTGACGAGCGAGCGGCGCACCTCGGCGCCGAGGGCCTCGGCGGCCTCGGTGCGGGCCCGCAGCCCGCCCCCGCGCCAGCCGCGGCGCACGCGGGAGACGTCCCCGGTGAGCGGGGCGAGGACCCCGCCGGTGCTCGCCGCCGCGAGCCAGCGGGTGGTCGGGGCGCCCTGGGCGGCCGCGCCGGCGCGCAGCCGGGCGACGAGCGCGTCACCCGCGCCGGCCACCGCCTGCTCGGCGCACGAGCGCAGCGCGCCGGCGGCCATCGCCTGGGCGGTGATGCCGTCGGCGAGGCGCAGCAGCTCCTCGCGCAGCGTCCCCCACACGCCCTGGGTGGTGCGACGGACGACGCCGCGCGCGGTGTTTCGCCCGCCGAGGAGGGTGAGCCACGTGCGCACGGGCTCGACGACCTCCTCGGGCAGCAGGCCCTCGTGGGGGCCGACGTCGGGGACGACGAACAGCGGCGCCTCCCCCATCCCGAGGTCGGTCATCCGGCGCATGAGGTCGCCGCGCACCTCGGCGAGCACGCGGCGCGGGACCCGGTTGAGGACGACGGCGACGGTGATCCCCCGCTCCTGCGCCTGGCGCAGCACCCGCCACGGCACGGCGTCGCCGTAGCGCGCGGCGGTGGTGACGAAGAGCCAGAGGTCGGCGGTCTCGAGCAGGAGGTTGGCCAGCGCGCGGTTGCCCTCGAGGACGGAGTCGAGGTCGGGGGCGTCGAGCAGCGCGAGGCCGGCGGGCACGCGGTCGTCGGCGACGACGTCGGCGAGGCGGGCGATCGGGTGCTCGGCGACGAGCCAGGTGTCCTCCTCGCTCACGACGAGGAGGGGCTCGGTGGTCGTCGGGCGGATGACGCCGGCCTGGGTGACCTCCCGGCCGACGACGGAGTTGACGAGCGTCGACTTGCCCGCGCCGGTCGAGCCGCCGAGGACGACGACGGCGGGCCCGGCCTCGCGCTTGAGGCGCGGCAGCAGGTGGGCACCGATCTGCGTCTCGATCCGGTCCCGCAGCTCGGTGAGCTCCGGGGCGCCGGGCAGGTCGAGGGGGAAGCGGGCGGCGGCGACGTCCTCGTGCAGGTCGACGACGACGTCGAGGATCGGCGACCTGCCCCGGACGTGACGGCTCGGCCCGCCGTCGCGTCGTCGGAGGTCGGTGGTCACGGGCCCATCCTCCCTGGTCAGAGGGGACCCTCCAAGCATGTCGGCCCCGTGTCGGCATCTGGTTCTCCGGGGAGGCACTACCGTTGTTCCCAGGGCCTCCGTCCGGTGGCGCTGCCCCCGTAGCTCAATGGATAGAGCAACGGCCTTCTAATCCGTAGGTTGCAGGTTCGAGTCCTGCCGGGGGCGCTCCGGAAGGCGGCGCCCGGCGGACTAAGGTGTGGGGTGGAGCGCCCGGGTGCCACCCGGCTCTCCCCGGCTCGACGACGCGCCCCTCCGGACCTCTCGGCGCGTGCCGCCGTCGACCCACGGGAGACCTCGTGCCCTCACCTCTCGCCGACCGCCGGCGCCGCGCCGAGCGCGCCCACGACGTCACCTCGGTGCGGGCGGCGCTGCGCGACCCGCGCCGGCTGCGCACCGAGGTGCTCGCCGGGCTCGTCGTCGCGCTCGCGCTCATCCCCGAGGCGATCTCGTTCTCGATCATCGCCGGCGTGGACCCGCGGGTGGGCCTGTTTGCCTCCTTCACGATGGCCGTGTCCATCGCCTTCCTCGGCGGCCGCCCGGCGATGATCTCCGCGGCGACGGGCGCGGTCGCGCTCGTCATCGCCCCGGTGATGCGCGAGCACGGCATGGACTACCTCATCGCCACCGTCATCCTCGCCGGGCTCGTCCAGGTGCTGATGGCGGTGCTCGGCGTGGCCCGGCTCGTGCGGTTCGTCCCGCGCAGCGTCATGGTCGGCTTCGTCAACGCGCTGGCGATCCTCGTGCTGCTCGCCCAGCTGCCCTACCTCACCGACGTCACGTGGCACGTGTACGCCATGGTCGCGGTCGGCGTCGCGCTCATCGCGCTGCTCCCCCGGCTCACCACGGCCGTGCCGGCCCCGCTCGTCGCGATCGTCGTCCTCACGACGGCGAGCGTCGTCCTCGGGCTCGACGTGCCCGATGTCGCCGACCAGGGCGAGCTCCCCGACTCGCTGCCCTCGCTGTTCCTGCCCGACGTCCCGCTCACGCTCGAGACGCTGCGGATCATCGGCCCGTTCGCCGTCGGGATGGCGCTCGTGGGGCTCATGGAGTCCCTCATGACGGCCAAGCTCGTCGACGACGTCACCGACACCCACTCCGACAAGACCCGTGAGGCGTGGGGCCAGGGCGCCGCCAACGTCGTCACCGGGTTCCTCGGCGGGATGGGCGGCTGCGCGATGATCGGCCAGACGATGATCAACACGAAGGTCTCCGGCGCACGCACCCGGATCTCCACCTTCCTCGCCGGGGTCTTCCTCCTCGTCCTCGTCGTCGGCTTCGGGGAGCCGATCGGCCGCATCCCGATGGCCGCGCTCGTCGCCGTCATGGTCATGGTCTGCGTCGCGACCTTCGACTGGCACTCGGTACGGCCCGCGACGCTGCGCCGCATGCCGCTCAGCGAGACGGCGGTCATGCTCGCGACCGTCGTCGTCACCGTCGCCACGGAGAACCTCGCCTACGGCGTCGTCACCGGCGTGCTCGTCGCGGCCCTCATGTTCGTGCGCCGCGTCGCGCACGTCACCGAGGTCGTCGAGGTCGCCCACCCCGACGAGGACACCCGGGTCTACGCCGTCGTCGGGGAGCTGCTGTGGGCCTCGTCCAACGACCTCGTGTACCAGTTCGACTACAGCGGGGACCCGCAGAACGTCGTCATCGACCTGTCCCGCTCGCACATCTGGGACGCCTCGACGGTCGCGGCGCTCGACGCGATCACGACGAAGTACGCCGCCCGCGGCAAGAACGTGACGATCATCGGTCTCGACGAGGCGAGCGCCGCGCGTCACGCCCGCCTCGCGGGGCACCTCGGCGGGTAGTCAGCGCCCGCGGCGCGCGCCGCGCAGGTCGAGGACGGCGACGGCGAGGGTGACCGCCAGCGCCCCGGTGACCGCGAGGAACCCGGCGGTCACCGCCACCGCCCAGGTCGACTCCTCGAGCACGGCGAAGGCCACGGCGGTGATGACCGCCAGCCCCATCGCCGTGCCGATGCGCTGGGCGGTCTGCAGGACGCCGCCCGCCGCACCGGAGTACTCCAGCGGCACCTGCCCGAGCGTGATCGTCTGGTTCGGGGTGATGACCATGCCCTGCGCGGCCCCGACGAAGGCGAGGGTGAGGAGCATCCACCACACGCTCGCGCGGTCCGCGGCGACGAGCTGGACGACGAGCACGCTGAGCAGCAGCCCGACCATCGCGCTCACCAGCCCGGCGACGACGATGCGCCGCCCGCGAGCGCCGACGTGCCGGCCCGCCCAGTTCGAGGTGACGGCCGAGACGAGCGCGGCGGGCAGCCCGACGAGCCCGGCCTCCAGCGCGCTGCGGCCCAGGCCGTTCTGCACGTAGAGCGCGACGATCACCCACACGCTCGTGACGCCGAGGAAGTAGAGCCCGGCGATGACGGTGCCGACGGAGAAGCTGCGCAGCCGGAAGAGCGAGAGGTCCACCATGGGGGCGCGCCCGCGCCGCCGGTAGTGCAGCTCCCAGGCCACCCACAGCGCGAGGAGGGCGGCCCCGCCGGGCAGCAGCAGCCACCCCCACGGGCCGAGGCCACGCTCGACGAACGGCAGGAGCAGGGCGAGGACCGCGAGGGCGAGGAGCACCGTGCCGACGGGGTCGAGGTCGTGGGAGCCGGTCCGCGCGGCACGCGGCACACGCATCGGACGCGGGAACCAGCGCAGCGCGAGGACGACGGCGAGGACGCCCACGGGCACGTTGACGAGGAACGTCCAGCGCCACCCGTCCGCCTCGCCGGCGAGCTGGATGATGAGCCCGCCGAGCACCGGCCCGACGGCCACCGAGACGCCGATGACGCTGCCCAGCGCACCGTAGGCGCGGCCGCGCTCGGGGCCCCGGAAGTACTGCTGGATCATCCCCACGGCCTGCGGGTTGAGCAGGCCCGAGCCCAGCCCCTGGACCACCCGGGAGAGGTTGAGGCTCAGCGGGTCGGGTGCGAGGCCGCCCCACACCGAGGAGAGGGTGAACAGGACGACGCCGGCGATGAACAGCGGCCCGCGCCCGAGGAGGTCACCAGCCCGGCCCGCCCCGACGAGGACGACGCCGAAGGTGAGGGCGTAGCCGGTGAGGACCCACTGGAGGTCGGAGTCCGAGGCGCCCAGGCCGCGCTGCACCGAGGGGAGGACGACGTTGATGATGCTCACGCTGACGAGCGACATGAAGATGGCGACGAGCAGGACCGCGAGGATGCGCCAGCGGCGCGGGTCCGGGACGTCGTCCACGTCGGGGGAGCTCAGGGTGACCGCCTCTCGTCGATGCTGCCCGATGCTAACGACACCCGGCGCGCGGCGCCCCGCACCGTCCGCCGCGGTGGTGGTGGGAGCATGGGCCATCGTGACCTTCTCTTCGCGCCGCATCGGCCACCGGGCGGCCCGCTCGGCGTGGCTCGTGTGGCTGGTCGGGGCCGGCGCCTACTTCCTCGCCTACCTGCACCGCGCCTCGCTCGGCGTCGCCGGGCCCACCGCCGTCGAGCGGCTCGACATCTCGGCGACCGAGCTCGGCTCCTTCGTCATGGTCCAGCTCGGGCTGTACGCGCTCATGCAGGTGCCGGCGGGGGTGGCGATCGACCGGTGGGGCGCGCGCAAGGTGCTCCTCGCCTCGACGCTCGTCATGGGCACCGCCCAGCTCCTCTTCGCCTTCGCGACGAGCTTCCCGGTGGCGCTCGCCGCTCGCGCGCTGCTCGGGGTGGGCGACGCGGCGGTGTTCATCGCCGTCCTGCGGCTCGCGGCGATGTGGTTCCCCCACCGCCGTTACGCCGTGCTCACCTCGCTCACCGGGCTCGTCGGCATGCTCGGCAACCTCGTCGCGACCGTCCCGCTCGTCCTCGCCCTCGACGCGCTCGGCTGGACGCGGACCTTCGCCCTCACCGCCGTCGCCTCCCTCGGCTACGCCCTCCTGCTGCTGCGTCCGACCGTCGCCGCCCCCTTCCGTCAGCTCGCCCCGGTGGAGCCGGACGGCTCCCCCGCCCGCCGGCCCGCCCTGCGCGGCATCGGGGCGACGTGGGGACGCCGGGAGACGCGGCTGGGGTTCTGGACCCACCAGGCGACGATGGCGCCGGGCGTCGTCGTCGCGCTCGTGTGGGGCTACCCCTACCTCACCGAGGCGCTCGGCTACCCGGACGCGCGCGCCGCCTCCCTGCTGTCCCTCTACGTGCTCGCGACGGTCGCGTTCAGCTTCCTCGTCGGCCCGCTCGCGGGGCGTCGTCCGACGTGGCGGGCGCCGATGGCGGTGGGCATCTCGCTCGCCGGGGTGCTCGCCGTCGCCCTGCTCGTCCTGTGGCCGGGCGGTCGTCCGCCGTCGGCGGTGGTGACGGCCGTGTTCGTCGTCTTCGCCATCGGCGGGCCGGGCTCGCAGATCGGCTTCCACATCGCCCGCGACTACAACCCGGCCGCCCGGATCTCGACGGCGACCGGCCTGGTCAACGCGGGCGGGTTCGCCGGGGCGATGGTCGCCGCCGTCGCCGTCGGCATGGTGCTCGACGCGCGCTCCGGCTCGGCCGCGCCGAGCCTGCTCGACTACCGCTGGGCGGTCTCCGTCATCGGCGTCATCGCCGTCGTCTCGACGCTCGCGATGGTCCTCACCCTCCTCGGGGTGCGCGCCGACGTCCGCGACCGGATGGACCGGGAGGAGCCGGTCGTCGTCCCGGTGACCGAACGCTGGTGGGACCGGGCCTACCGGCGCCTGGCCAGGCGGCCGCGGCTCGCCTGACCCCCGCGCACCGGTGCCGCCGGCCCGGTCAGGCGGTGCCGACGTCGCGGCGGTGCAGGCCCAGGAGGCCGGCCGCCGCGAGCCCCAGGGCGAGGACCGTCATGACGGCGAGCGGGCCCGCCGTGAGCGCGGCTCCCGGGACCAGCGGGGTGTGGGTGAGCGGGGAGAGGTCCCGCGCCCAGGACGGCAGGCCGAGCAGCTCCCCGAGGAAGACGACGAGCGCTGCCCACACGACGGGCACCCACGCGAGGGAGGCGAGCCGGGGCGCCAGCCCGACCAGCGCGACCGCCACGCCGCCGAGGAGCAGGACGGCCGGCAGGTAGGCGAGCGACGCCGCCGTGAGCTCCCCGACCCACGCGACCTCCCCCGTCCCGGCGCTCACCCCCAGGCCCGCGCCGATGCCGAGCAGCACCTGGACGAGCGCGGACTCGACGGCGACGACGAGCGCCCACCGCCCGAGCACCCCGGTCCGCGAGCTGCCGGACGCGAGCACCCCCTCCAGTCGGCCCTCGCGCTCCTCGGCCCGCAGCCGCAGGACGCCGGACACGGCGAGCGCGGCCGGGCAGAGGGCGAGGAAGGAGAGGATGACGGCCGCGAAGGACCGGGTGAGGTCGTCGAGGTCGAGCTCGATCCACTCCCCCATCGCGGGGATGTCGGCGATGACGTCGTCCAGGGAGCTGGCCAGGGCACCGAAGGCGAGGGCGAAGAGGAACATCGCGACCGCCCAGGCGACGAACGTGCCCGAGACGAGCCGGCGGGCGAGTCCGGCCGGGGCCAGCAGCGCGCGTGAGGCCTGCGCCGGGCCGGGGCGTGCCGCGCGCAGCCCCGCGCCGAGGTCCCGGCGGCGGGCGAGCGAGGCGGCGAGGAGGAGGAGCACGAGCGTCGTGCCGGCGGACAGGGCGAGCGGCCACCACCGCAGGTCGACGAACACGCGCGTCTGCTGCGCCCAGGCGAGCGGGGACAACCAGGAGAGCCACGAGCCCGTCCGCTCGATGACGTCCCCGACCCCGCGGACGAGGAACGCCGCCGCGAGCGCCCCGAGCGCCAGGCCCGAGGCGGTGCGGGCGTGCTCGGTGACCTGGGCGGTGACGGCGGCGACCGCGCCGAACACGAGTCCGGTGAGCGCCGTCGCGAGCCCCAGGGCCAGGGAGTCCGCCGCGGGCATGCCGGTGATGACGAGCCCGGCGGTGGTCGCGGCCCCGACGGCGACGTCGGCCAGTGCCACGGTGAGCATCGCCGCGACGGCGGGCGCGTACCGCCCGACCGGCAGGGACCGCAGCAGCTCCAGGCGCCCGGACTCCTCCTCGGCACGGGTGTGGCGCACGGCGAGCAGGACGCTCATGATCGCGGCCGGCAGCAGCAGCCACAGGGAGAGCTCGTTGGCGATCATCGCCCCGAACGTGTAGTCCTCCAGTGCGAACGCCGGGCCGGTCATCATCACGGCCGCGGGGCTCTCGAGGAGCACCGCCCGGGCCTGCAGCGCCGCGGCGTCGGGGTAGGTCTCCTCGAGCGCGACGACCGAGAGGGCGACGAGGGCGAGGAAGGCGAGCGCCCAGATGGCGATCTGCCGGCGGGACAGCCGGAGGAACAGTCGCAGGAGGTTCCCGGTGCCGGTGAGCTCACCGCCGGTGGCGGCGGGGGCCGGGGCCGTGGTCGGGGGGCGCACCGTCGCGGTCATCGCGGGCCCCCGGCGTTCTCGGGCACGAGGTCCTCGCCGTAGTGGCGCAGGAACAGCTCCTCGAGCGAGGGCGGGGTGACGGTGAGGTGGCGCGCCCCGAGGTCGGCGAGCACGGGCAGGACGCGTGGGAGCGCGGCGTCGTCAACGCCGAAGGTGAGCCGCCCGTCGCCGGTGACGGCGAGGTCGTGGACGCCGGGGACGCGCGCGAGCGGCGCCGGGTCCGCCGTCGTCGTCGCGGAGACCGTCGAGCGGGTGAGGTGGCGCAGGTCGGCGAGGGTCCCGCTCTCGACATCGCGGCCGGCGCGGATGATCGTCACGACGTCGCAGAGCTTCTCGACCTCGGCGAGGATGTGGCTGGACAGCAGCACGGTGCGCCCGGCCTCGCGCAGGCGCCGCACCTCCTCGGTGAAGACGAGCTCCATGAGCGGGTCCAGGCCCGAGGTCGGCTCGTCGAGCAGGTAGAGGTCGACGTCGCGGGACAGCGCCGCGACGAGGGCGACCTTCTGCCGGTTGCCCTTGGAGTAGGTGCGGGTCCTGCGCGTGGGGTCGAGCTCGAAGCGCTCGAGGAGCTCGGCCCGGCGACGGCGGTGCGCGGCGCCGGTCTCGTGCCGGGTGAGGACGTCGATCGCCTCCCCGCCGGTGAGGCCGGGCCACAGGCTCGTGTCACCGGGCACGTAGGCGAGACGGCGGTGGACGGCGACGGCGTCGTGCCACGGGTCGCGGCCGAGGACCTCGACGGTGCCGGAGTCGGCGCGCAGCATGCCGAGCAGGACGCGGATCGTCGTCGACTTGCCCGAGCCGTTGGGCCCGAGGAAGCCGGTGACCTGGCCCGCGGGGACGGTGAGGGAGAAGCCGTCGAGCGCGCGGGTGGGTCCGAAGGTCTTGGTGAGGTCGCGGGCGGCGACGGCAGGCTGCGACATCAGGACTCCCTGGTTTCAGGACTGGGACGGTGGGGACTCGCGGGCGGCGAGGTAGGCGTCGAGCAGCGTGCGGTCGGCGAGCACGCCCTCGGTGTAGACCTCGAGCAGCGGCCCGACGATGCGCTCGGGGTAGGACCGGAGCCAGCCGGGCAGCTCGTCGAGGTCGAGGTGGTCCTGCTGGGCGGGCAGCTGGAGCAGGAGCGCGCCGAGCGCCTGCTCGGTGAGGACGCGCGCGCGGGCCGCGGGGTCCCGGCTCGGGCGCACGACGCCGGCCGCCTCCCCCTGCGCGAGGTACTCGACGGCGTCGGTGACGAACCCGTCGACGAGGGTGGCGGCGAGCTCGCCGCCGGCCTGGAGCCGGCGCAGGACGTACCCGACGACCGGGGCGTAGCCCTCGATCTCGGCGAGCTGGGCGAGCATGGCCCCGGCGCCGACCGAGCGGGTGAACACGCGCTGCTTGTTGGTCCGGACGACGTCGAGGACGTGCTCGTCGCACGCGGCGCGCAGCCCGTCGGCGGAGCCGAAGTGATGGATGATCAGGCCGGCGCTGACGCCCGCGTCGGCCGCGATCGTCCGCAGCGGGGCGGACATGCCGTCGGCCGCGAACCGCCGCACCGCGGCGCGGACGATCCGCGCCCGGGCGGTGAGCTCCTCAGCCATGGCTGAACTCATGTTCAGAAGCCTAAACCCGCGTTCAGCCTGTGTCGAGACCCTCCCCCTCGCGAGCGATGACCTACGCCCCGAGAGGTCACACCAAGACCTTCGCAGGACACGCGCTCGCGATCGCTCAAGGGAATTCCTACTAAAGAACCACCCGCACGAGTGGCGGTTTCGGATTGAAAGCAGAAATACCCGGCGAGCACACTTCCGCAATTCGGACCGATGGGTTGACAGGTGTTATGACCTGACTCAGACTCGACATCGGGCCCAATGATGTGAGCGTTAACGCTGTCCAACTCGCCGGTTCAGAGATCCAGGAGATCGGGACCGTGCGGGATTCTGCAAAGTCGCAGGACGGAGATCCAGTGATGACCGAAGAGACAGCCCGAAAAGACCGACGCAGCCGGCGAGGCATGGCGCAAACCTCAGCAGCCCTCGCTGCCGCAGGGGCTTTGATCGCCGCGAGCCTCGTCGCGGCCGGGGGTGCAGCCGGGGCGCCGGCTCGAGCTCCCATGGCGGTCGGTACCGCCGTAGGGGCCGAGGAGCCGACGCCGTGGGGAAGCCCTGCCGCCAGGGTGCCCCTGCCCGGCGTCGACATGGACCTGACCTACACGAACCCGATCGACCTGCCTGACATGGAAGTCGACAGTAATCCGATTGCGATGGCGCCGACGGATGAGGGCATCGCGAATGTGTCTCCCAGGATGTTGGAGATCTTGGCGAAGCCGGAGTGGACATCGGCGGACGGGCGGAACCTCTCAGGCCTGTCGAAGGCGGGCTTCACCGCCCCGGGCGAGAACTTCTCGACCGTGGGCGAGAACGCCTTCCGCACGGCCGCGGACTTCAGCGCCCTGAACGTCGACGGAACCATGTACCTGTACGCGTCCGGTGGCCTGGGGAACGACGTCAACAGCCGCGTCGCCTGGTCCACGACCGACTACCTCACCTGGACCCCCCACGAGATGAACCTGGGTCTCACGGCGCCGTCCGTCGTCCAGGTCGGCGACAAGTTCTACATGGGGGGCAACTGGACGCCGTTCTACGTCGCGGACTCCCCCACCGGTCCGTGGACCGAGCTCGGGTGGCCCAGGCACCTGAACGGCCGGACCCTCTCGGCCGGTGACGTCCAGTTCTTCCTCGACACGGACGGCCGTCTCTACCTGGTCTACAACCTCGGCGCGCCGATCATGGGCGTCGAGCTCGATCCGACGGATCCGACCAAGGTGCTGACCGAGCCCGTCGTGCTCTTCGACTACGACCCGGCCCAGGAGTGGCAGCACATCGGTGAGAACAAGCAGGGCTTCACCCACGGGTACATGGAGGGAGGGCAGATGTTCAAGGTGGGCGACACGTACTACGTGCAGGTCGTCTCCGGCGGGTCGGAGCACACGGGCTACAACGCCGGAGTCATGTCGTCCCAGACCCCGCTCGGGGAGTACACCCTGCCGGAGGGGCAGGTGAACCCGATCGGCTACGGCCCGCAGAGCAACTACCCGAGCGCGCTGTACCCGAACGCGGGGCACGGTTCCTTCGTGGTCGACGACGCGGGCAACATCATCTTCTTCTACACCTACGTCATCGCCTACGAGACGGGCTTCGAGCGGCGGCTGGGGATGGACACGTGCGAGGTCGGGCCCACGGGTGCGCTGAGCTGCGACCTGTCCAACACGCCCCAGCTGGCCCCGGGACACGAGATCGACGGCCAGCGGGACGTCGGGCTGTACAACGTCAGCACGCTCACATCGGCGTACTGGACGAGCAGCTACGCCCCCGGACGCACGCCGTACTACGCGGCGGACCGGTCGCTCGGGACCTGGTGGCAGCCGGCCGAGGACGACGAGGACCCGACGTACATCAGCGGCTTCGGAAACCCGTTCTACATCTCCGCGGCGCAGATCAACTGGAAGGAGATCGGGCACGGGCACACGAAGGACAACGCGGTGCAGTACACCCTGGAGTACCGCGACATCGAGTCGAACTCGTGGCAGCCGCTGGTCGACAGGAGCGAGAACACCACTCCGCACACCGCTGAGTACGTCACGTTCGACCGGGTGCTCACCCACGCCGTGCGCCTGAAGATCACCGGCACGACGGAGGACGTCACGGTGGGGATCGCCGAGCTCAACGTCTTCGGGGAGAACCACACCCTCGTCGTCGAGAAGGGCATGCTCCCGTCGGACGACGTGGACGAGGTCTCGGTGGACGTGCAGGCCCAGGCGCGCTGCCTCGCGGGGCGTGCCTATGTCGCGGTGCGCGCGCTCAACACCGACGAGGCGCCGGCAACCATCGAACTCACGACGGCATACGGCGCCCGCCAGTTCGAGGAGGTCGCCGCCGGGAACAACGCCTTCCACACCTTCAGCACGCGGCAGGACGCGCTGGAGGCCGGCACGGTCAGCGTCAGCGCGCGGATCGGTGAACGCTCCTCGACCACCGAGGCGACGTTCGAGGCACTGAGCTGCGGCTAGGCGGACGCTCCACTGCTGGTCGATAGTGCCGGGTCGGGGCCGTCACCACACGGCGCCGACCCGGCACTGCAGGGACTTCAGCACTCCCGGCACGGTCGTCTTCATCGGCGTACCGCGCGCCCGGCGCGTAGTCGGGCGCCGAAACGTGCGCCGCCCCCGGCACGCGGCTCGGAAGCGCCTCGCGAGGCGAGCCGCTCGGTTCGCCACGGACACCCAACCGAGTGTGGCCTCCTTACAGCTCGTGGAGGCGAGTTGAATGCCCAACCGGCTCGTCACCGGGTCCCCGCCACGTGACGTCGTATCCAATCTCGCGCAACGTCTTTGCTGCCTCAGCCGGCGCGTCGCGGACGACGGCCCTGGACTGGATCGTGCGCCACCGCGCCCGCGCCTCGCGTAAGTGGTCGCGCGCGCCGGGAGGGCAGCGCACGCCGAACTCGTCCATGAGCACCTCGAGTAAGTCTTCGAGGCATGGCCGAAAACGCCTACCGCCAATGGGAAAATGAATATCAGACGCCTGCGGGGCTCGCCCCTTTTGGAGGTCCGCCCGACGCTGCTTGCCCCTGCGTGTTGCGAGTCCCGTGTGCTGCAGTGCTTCGGCTAGGGCCGGATGGTCCGCATGAAACTGGACGTGAGCGGCCGGCACGGAGCCGAGAGGATCTTCAACGAAGTCGTATCGGACAATCGGGAGCGCCCTTGCTGGAGGAGCCGGGAATACCTTGAAAAACGACTCCCAGACCTTGAAGTAACCGTCCTTGCGGCCGATGCGGCATTTGAAGGCAGCTCGGAGGATCAGGAGATCTTGGCCTGCCTCAGTCTTGAGCGGGATGCCATCGACCGGCTGCTGGCGAACGTAGGCCGCACGATCCTCAGGGAGGGCTGTCACGGCGAACGGTGCACAACCAACACCGACCGCAGCGCGGATCGTTTGATTGAGCGTGTCGGCGAACTCGCTCGCCTTGAGAGCGAGCAACTCTTCGTCCGAGGAAAGCGGCATCAACGGGAGGCGGCCGCGAGCAGGTAGTTCAGCCCATCGATCTCGTCCACGAGCGCTGACTGGTGAAGGGTCAGCTCATAGTTGGCCGCACGATCGCGCATGTCCGCCTCGCTCAGCCCGAGCTGCTCACGCAGCTGATCACGCCGCTCGAGCGCTTGCTCTCGCGTGAGCATCTCCACGCCGTGCACCACCATGACGCCTCCCTTCTTACTGGACGACATCATGCCTCCTTGCTCTGACATCCGCTATCACCACGGCCACGCGCGCCCCCGACACGCACTACCCGTTGGCTCTACTCATAGGTGTGCTCGCGCCCGATGAGCGTGCTCACGTCATGCCGCCGTTCGACACCCCCGGGCGGCCGAAGTGGTGACTGAAGCAGCGCGATCAGCTCTGCGCCTGTCGCCAGGCGAGGATCGTCAACGGTACCCACTCCTGCCGGTGGTCCATCAATAGGGTCTTGTGAGCATGGAGCTATCCGCGAGCGAGGAGGCAACCTCTCGCCAGCAACGAGCCTCTCAGCGGCGGATCGGCGAGGTGAGGCGACGGCTCAACGCCTGGGCCTCGGCTGGGAGCAATGCCCAAGCCGAGCAGCCGGACGACGAGTGGGACTGCCTACTCGGGCCCGTCGTCACCCTCCTCGCACACCACAGGCCGGCGGACGAGATCGCGGCGCGCATCAGCGCCGACTTGCGTGATCACTATGGGCTGGAGCGTGGCGGCGACGACGTCGGATACGCGTCCGAGCTTCGCGTTTGGTGGGACGCGGGTGGCCTGCCTCGGCGCTGACAGTACGCATATACCCGCCAGCGACGTAGTGCGCGTCCGTGCCGACTGCCGAACCAGGTGCGCGACTCGCACGCGCCATTGAAGGGTCGGCAGACGATACCGCCTGCCAGCACAGCGTGGGAGCCAGTCCGCGGCTGTGTATTCCCGCGGCGGGGGCTGTCACCGACATCGGCAGGAGACCAGTCGAGCGGCGAGAACCACAGAAAGTACCCCACGTAACGGTGTCGCAAAGGAAGGACGTGAAACCCAGCCTCGGGCACGAGCCGACGTCAGCATTTCCCCACGGGAGGCACTCGGTGCCCGTAGCATCGGAGAGTGCATCAACCGTCGCCGATCCCGACTAGCGTCCCGCCGTACGCCGTCGCCTTGGCCGCACGAGCTGTTATCGGCAAGCTCGTCATCTATGCGGGCGCCGGCATCAGCGTCTCTCCTCCCACGGCGCTCCCGAGCGGCGCTGGCCTGGCGCAGGCACTCCATAGTCAGCTCAAGGGCAGCTTCTCAGTTCTCGCTTCTGTGGATGAGTGGGATCTTCTTGGCGTAGCAGACGCTGTCGCACAGTTGTCCGGCGGAGAAGATGCCCTCCGTCAGACGGCCGCGAAGTCGGCGAACTTCAAGTCTGCTACACCCGGATATGCGCACCGGGTGCTGGCGTATCTGATGCTCGAACGTGCCGTCGATGTCTTGACGACGAACTGGGACAACTGTATAGAGCGAGGCTCCGGCGAGGAACACCTCCCCACCGTCACGAACGAGCACGATCTTGCAGATGTCACGCCGCCCTGGGTGTTGAAAGTCCACGGCTGCGCGTCTAGACCAGGATCGCTTCTCGTCACGACCGCTCACCTCGCCAACCCGCCGAAGTGGGTGCAGGAACAAACACATGCTCGACTTGGCAGTTCGGTGGTCGTCTTCATCGGTATCGGCGATGTCGCTACATACGTGAAGCAGCGCATCGCCGAGGCGATTACCGAGGTCGGGTCCGTCGATAAAGTTCGCGTTGTCTCTCCGGACATCATAACGAATTGGGACACTTCGCAGTGGAAAGCCCTTGCTCCTGCACTCCCGGACGAGCACAAGGTTCCGGTCACGGCTGACGCGTTCATGGAGGAGCTCGCTGCGGCATACATCATCGCCCGGCTCAACGAGCACGGCCTGTCCGCAGGTGCTGAATTGGCCCAGAAGCTCGATCATGCCAAGACCGGACTGTTCAAGTCTGACTCGCTCACAGTACTTCAGTGGTCTCGCAAGGTCGACATCAACCCCCGGGCGGGCGAGTCTGTCCTAAAGAGTCCGGAGTTCGGAAAAGCGTTGATCGCGTTGGGGCACCTGGTCGGCGACTCAGTCGATCTCAAGCACAACCAAATTCTCGAAACCAACCTTGGACCGATCGAGATTCTCATCGCAACGCAGACGGTTCCAGCGCGGCAACTTGTCGAAGCGGCCGAAAGTCGACTTCAGGCCCACGACTATCGCGGCGAACCGCACCCAGTATTCCTTGTCGCTGGCGGAGTCGGGCCGATCGCTAAGCCAGACGCCCTACCTCATCGAATCATCGGCGATGTGGACGAGTTCGACATTGTCGACGGCCCCCTCGCTTTAGTGCCCAAGGTCCGGCACGCCGACGAGGTGATTGCGTCGTGAGCATTATGTCGCCAGATGCTCGCTCCGACGAGGAACTCCTCCATCTCACGAAATCGGTTCTTTTAGATCAAGACTTTCACGTCGAGACAGTGAGAGGGCGTGTCGATCTGATCTTGGCCGAGAACAGGTATTTTGTTGTGGCCGTAGCGGCCGTTAGTACCATTCAGGACCTGGTCCTTGCTGAGCCCGTTGCGTTCGAAACCCTCGCGCAGCGCATCGAGTCCGCTATCCTTGGCCCGAAAAAGTGGGATACGTACCTGGTGCTGCTCACTCAGGAAAAATCTGCCGAGGATGACGACGTAACGCGGGCTCTGTACGCCATCAACTATGACACGACGCGACTGCGACGCATCGCGCACACAGGCGTAGACCCGACCCGGGAAGCGATCAGTCACGCACTTGCCCCTTTCGTCGAGCCAGCGACATCCACAACATCGGACACGCAGACCAACGCTCTCTCCTCGCTAATGCGATCTCTCGCTCTTCACGGAGCAAACGAAGAACTTGCTCAACGCGCGATTGCCGCTTTCGAACAGGGGGCTACGCTTGATGACGTACTCTGAGCCTGTCATCAACCGACTTCGAGTCGAGGCGTTTCGCGGATTTCGCGATGCCCGCGAGTTCGACTTGTCAGCTGCGGCAGTAGTTATTACAGGACCGAACGGCACGGGTAAGACTAGCTTCTTCGATGCGCTGCAGTGGGGACTCCTCGGCAGAATCGAACGTCTTGAGAGTCTTCGTTCGCGCCGGAATGTCGAGCATGTCGTCAACCAGTACCGGCTCGGACGCAAGGCTACCGTCGAGATCGACCTCGGTCTGCCATCGGGATCTGTGACCGTCAGACGCACCGGCGATCAGGGAGGCAGCACTCTCGAACTTCGCCGAACGTCGGAGCCCCCACTGTTTGGGGATGAAGCCGAAGCCAGACTGCGCAGCATCCTACTTCCTCATACCGAGCTGGCCCTTGAGGCGGCATTGACCACATCGGGTCTCATGCAGCAGGACGTCATGCGACGTGTTCTTGAAGCCAGGCCCGCGGACCGGTATCAGCAGTTGAGCACCGTGCTTGGACTTGGAGTGCTGGAAGACTTCGAGGACGCCGTGAAGTCTGTAGCGAAACATGCATCCGAGCGTGAAAAGATCGCTCGAGCTGAGTACGCCAGGCTCGTCGACGCTCTCAGGCAGGCTCGGGACCACTACGACAGCGCGCGCGCACGGTTGGCTGCTCGCCCCCAAGTGGCGGCAGTACGCGAAGAAGCTCTAGCCGCCTTGATGGCCACTCCCCCAGGCATTTTCTTCAGCGAGAGCGATCTGACGCTTGAAACGACCGACGATGTTCGCGACGCGGCGACAGCCTTCGGCGAGGCAATTGACTACGTCGAGTCCGCGCGAACCCTGGTCCGTCATGCTTCACAGATGCGAGAGGACTTGGGCGAGGTCCCTTCCGAGGAGCAGGTAGCGTTCCTCCGAGAAGAATTCGCGCGAGCCGAGGCCGCGAAGACTGCAGCAGAAACTTCGCGCGGGATCGCGCAAGGGAGATTGCATGCGGCGCGCATGGCGGCGGCCGACGTTGCACAGCTTGCCGCCTTGGCTGTGCCGATGCTGTCAGACGCGTGCCCGGTTTGCGGCCAAAGTATCGAGCCCGCTCGCGTGGAACGTGAGTTGCGCGAGCGAGCGGAAGCAACTGACACGATTCTTGAATTGCAGCAGACTTTTGTCGAGTTGGCAGACGCGTTCAGTCGGGCCGCATCCGCCGAAACCGCGGCTCGGGAACTGATGAACTCGGCAGAGGAGCAGGTCGAGCGCTGGCAGCAGGCTCGGAGCGCTGAGGTCGCGGCCAGTTCAGCCGTTGAAGCTCTTAGACAGCGTATCGGCGTTGTGCAGTTCGATCGGGACTACGTGGAGTCGTTCGGCGCCACCGCAGGTCCTACGGTAGATTACTTCCGTAGAGCCCGAAGGGCGCTACATAATCTTCTGGAAACGTTCGACCGCCAGTCGGATCAAGGCGCTGTAGAGCGCGCAGCGGCGGAGATCCATAGCCTGCAAGCCATGCTCTCTCCGGCTGAGAAACATATGACCGCGGAGTCGACGAGGGCCCGCAGTCTCCAGACCCTATCCGAGCAGACCCTCCAGGCTCGAGTCGAGGTCACGGAGGCGAGGTTGCGTTCGCTGCAGCCGCTGGTGGCGAACATTTTCCAGCGTCTCGACCCGCATCCCGCTTTCAAGACCGTCGAGTTCGAGTTGGACACCTACTACCGGAAGGGGACAACGAGCCCTTTGGTTATCGACGAGGTCGAGAATATTTCGGCTGATCCACTCCTGGTCTTCTCCACGTCGCAGGCCAACATCGTCGCACTGTCCTACTTCATTGCCATGAGTCTGTCGTCAGGCGAGCGAGGAGGTCTGCCGTTTCTGCTCCTCGACGACCCCGTTCAATCCATGGACGATGTGAATGTCCTCGGATTTGCTGACTTGTGCCGACACCTGCGGACTCAGCGGCAACTCATTGTGTCGACACACGAACGTCGATTTGCTGGTTTGCTCGAACGTAAGCTTGCGCCGCGAGCAGCAGGCACCCGTACCAAGATTATTACATTTACTGGATGGGACCGCAGTGGCCCTACCGTTCAAGAGCGCTTCGTGGATCCACAACTCCTTGAAGACCCGATTCGATTGGTTGGCCTGGCGGGCTGATCCGCGGTAGACTGCCCGAAAAGTGGGCCCTTCTGCTATCGCAGCATTCCGTCGTAGGACGTGCTCGGACCCGCGGCGAACACACGACCGCGGTCCTAGTATAGGAAAGGGAACCAGATCCGTGCCCGCGTGGAACGATTCGCAATCTCCGCCCAGATAGCCGACAATCCGAAGGCAACTCTGGTCCCGTCGTACTGGCGGAACGCGAAGGGAGCGATATTTGTTCGCTCTTACCGTCCCGTAAGCCGAACCGCGACTGGTACGGAGTCCCCGCACCGCCATGCCTCAAGATCACGGTCGCGGGCCCCGTCACCGTATTGCCCGTCCGGTGGCGTTCCCGGTGAGGGCACCCTTTCCACAAACCCGAGCCAGCAGGACTTGGTGCGCCCGCGGCTGCCCGGTGCGCGCCGGGCACGCGGTAGCGCGTTGCCCGGGTGACGTTCACAGAAGGACCCGCTCCCTATGCGGCGGGGAGCGGTTCACGTGCCTCGGGCTTCTCTGCCACGAGAAAGAGAAAGCACAGGAAGGCGCTGCGCTCGCCGCTGGCGATCCGCGGCGGCATCAGCTCGGGCGGGGTCTCGGCGGAGGGCGGGGGTTCGTCGAGCACGCGCAGGCGAAGGTCGGCGTCGAGGACGGCGCGGACCACCTCGCACAGAGGGCGGTGCCAGAAGGTCAGGGTGGTGGTGCGGCCGTTGAGGTCGACCTCCTCCCCGTACTCGCGGGTGGCGAAGTAGTCCTCGTGCATGGCGTTGATCTGCCGGGCGAACGGGTGGTTGACGCTCGCCACCAGTCGTCCGCCCGGCTTGAGGACGCGCCTGATCTCGGCGAGGGGTGGGTCCCAGTCCTGGAGGTAGTGCAGAACGAGGGACGCGACGACGTCGTCGAAGGTCTCGTCCTCGTACGGCAGGGGTTGGCTGAGGTCGTGGATCGTCAGTGGCACCGTCTGGCCGAGGCGGCGGCGCGCGAGCTCGATCATGGCGGGGCTGCCGTCGAAGCCCGTGACGTCCGCGCCCCGGCCGACGAGCTCGGCTGCCAGCGGCCCGGAGCCACAGCCCGCGTCGAGGATCCGCCGACCATCCACGTCTCCGAGCAGGCGTAGCACCGCCGGCCGCTCGTAGTGCGCGTTCAGCAGGCTGTTGGCGTTCTCCGCGTCGTACTCGACCGCGAAGTCGTCGTAGTCGTCGGCGCTCATCCCATCTCCTTCGGCTGGTGAGGTCCGCCGGGACGACGACGGCTCCTGGCGCGTGTGCCCCGGTGTGCCGGGCTACGGGGCCGGCTGTCTGGCCGTCAGGAGCGTGGAGACCGACTGGATGACGACGGCAGCGCCGACGAACGCCGCACCCAGGGGCATCAGGGCGAGCCGGAGGATGTTGAGCACGAGCGAGACGGCGTGCAGGCCGGGTTCAGCACTCGCGCCTGCCAGGTTGGTCAGCCACAGGTAGGCATCCGTTCCGTAGGCCACGACGATCGCTCCTGCGAGCAGGATGACGATGCCGGCTGTCAGCGACCTCTTCGCCGGGGGAATCAACTGGGTGCACCTCTCCAGGTCCGTCTCGATGCCCATGACGCCCCCGAAACCCGGTGGTACGCCGCAGCGACGTCGTTGCGTCGTCCACGACGCTATCGAACCTCGCCCTCAGACATCGACGATTCCTCGGTGAGGATCGCGGCGCGGAAGGCGGCTTGCTGGGTTCTACTCCGAGGACGCACCGTCGCAACCCTGCTATCGGGGAATGGAGGAGGCTGGAGATTCCTCGAACAGACTCCGACGCCATCTGGGACGATGGCGCTCTCTAGCTCGATCTGCATTCTTCGAAGCCAGGAACCTGGAAGCATCGTTCAGCGTCGAGCGTCGCCGCGCCCGAAGGAGGGGTACTCATGACTTTCCACTCGAGGGTCGCAGCCGCTGAGGATCTGCTGCGCGCACGCGGAGCCGCTGAGGTCCCCCATCCCGGTGGCACGCTGCTGGACCATCTTCGGCGCGTCCGGGTCGAGCTCGCGGCATGGGACGCACCACCGGAGGTCCAGCTCGCCGGCCTGTGCCATGCCAGCTACGGAACTGACGGTTTCGACACGGCACTGCTCGACCTGGCCGAGCGGCCGGTGCTCACCGAAGCCATCGGCGCCGAGGCCGAGAGCCTCGTGTACCTGTACGGCAGCTGCGTCCGCGCGCACGTCTATCCGCAGCTCGGTCAGGAGGAGGTCGAGTTCGTCGACCGATTCACTGACGTGCTCCGCACTCCTGACCGCGCGTCGCTGTCGGCGTTCATGGAGATCACCGCGGCGAATGAGCTCGACGTCGTCCGACACAACCCGGCGATAGCCGCCGAGCACGGACCTGCCCTGCATGAGCTGGTTATCCGGGCCTCTCGCCACCTGAGCGACAAGGCGCGACGGGCATGGACCGACCAGGCAGCACGGACCGGCGTGGCAGCGGAATAGCACCACGAGGGATCGGGACGCCGGGCATAGAGAACCCCCGCCGTCTAGGAGTGCGGGCCAACGAGGGAGTCGGGGATGCGAGGTCGGCTGAGAAGGATCGGTGCCCGCCGGACGTCAGCGCTGGTGCTTTCAGTGGCGTGCGTGGCGGCCTGCGGTGGCCCCACCGTCGGCGCCGTGGACGGGCCGGTTCTGACCTCCCCTCCTGCGTCCGGTGACAGCGGCTTTGACGCCGTCGTGGGCGGGACCGTGGAGATGCGGGGGGACTGCCTGGTGCTCGCGAACACCGTCGACTACCCGGGCGCGCCTGCCCACCCGGTCATCTGGCCGGCGGGGACGAGCTGGCAGGCGGACCCGGCCGCCGTCGTGCTCGCGGACGGGCAGGTCGTGGAGCTCGGCACGGAGGTCCGCGGCGGTGGCGGTTACCTCCCGTATGACGGCGTCAAGGACGAGTGTGGCACCCGCAGTGGCCGACGCGTTGGACAGCTGCCGGGGTGAGAGCAGCGAGATCGCCGTCTTCAACGCGGGCAGCGACGTCGAGGTCCCCTGATCGGCGGGCTCGTCACAGTCCGCCGCGCAGGGCCGTGACGGGCTCGAGCGAGGCGGCCTTGAGGGCCGGGTAGGCGCCGGCGACGAGACCGATGACCCCGCCGAGCAGCGCCGAGCCGCCGACGAGCCGCAGGTCGAGGATCGGGGTCCACTCCTGGACGACGCTGATGGCGACGACGGCGAACGAGCCGACCGCGGCCCCGAGCAGGCCGCCGAGCAGCCCGATCGTCACCGACTCGACGACGAACTGGGCCGCGATCTGCCGCCGGGTCGCGCCGAGCGCGCGCCGCAGCCCGATCTCGCCCACCCGCTCGATGACCCCGAGCAGGGTGACGTTGGCGATGCCCAGCCCACCGACGAGCAGCGCCACCGCGCCCAGCGCGAGGAACACGGCGTTGATGTCGCCCTGGACGCTCTCGCGCAGCCGGTTCCCGAGCGCGGGCGCCTGGACGGTGATGTTCTCCGGGGTGTTCGGGGACAGCGCGAGCGGCGCCTGCTCGACGAGCAGCGGCCCCGCCCCGACGGCGATCTTCACCTGCGCCTCGGTGGCAGACGTGAGGCCGAGGTCCGCACGGGCGGTGCCGAGCGGGAGGACGACGGCGTCGAGCACGTCGCGCCGGCGGGCGACGTCCCCGACGATCCCGATGACCGTGTAGGCCTCCTCGCCGATGAAGATCGAGGGCTGGGAGTCCACCCGGTTGACCCCGAGCCGCTGGGCCGCGCCGGCGCCCAGCACCACCACCCGGTCGGCGCGGGCGTCGTGGCCCGAGTCGAACATCCGCCCGGTGGTGAGCGTGCCGCGCAGCGCCTCGAGCAGCTCCGGGGAGCTCGCGACGAGGGCCGGCTGCACCTGCGCGGCGGCGGCCGGGTCGATGAGTGGGACGGAGGTGATGCGCCGGTCGCCGGGGTCGAGGTCGGCGAGCAGGGCGGCGGCCTCCACCCCGTTGAGACGTCCGAGGCGTTCGGGGGTGTCCCACGGCAGGGCCGCGCGCGAGCGGCTGGAGCCGTCGGCCCCCTCGGTGGTCCCGGGCTGGATGACGGCCTGGGTGGCGGCGACGGCGTCGAACTGGCGGGCGATCTGCCCTCCGCCGGTCTGCGCCATGCCGATGGTGACGACGAGCGCCGCGATCCCGAGGACGGTGCCGAGGATGGTGAGGGCGAGCTTGCCGGGCCGGGCGCCGATGCCGTGCCCGGCCTCGCGCACGAGGTCGCGCATCCCGAACTGGTTGCGGCTCACGCGATCTCCCGCAGCACGCCGTCGGTGATCCGCACCCGGCGCCCGGCGCGAGCGGCGACGGCGTCGTCGTGGGTGATGACGAGCAGGGTGAGGCCGTCGGCGTGGAGCTCGTCGAACAGGTCGAGCACCTCACCGGACGTCGTCGTGTCGAGGTTGCCGGTCGGCTCGTCCGCGAGGAGCAGCCGCGGGCCGGTGACGACGGCGCGGGCCACCGCCACCCGCTGACGCTCCCCGCCGGACAGGGTGGTGGGCCGGAACCCGATGCGGTGCTCGAGCCCGACGCGGCGCAGCGCCTCGTAGGACCGCCGCAGCCGCTCCTCACGGGGCAGCCCGGAGTACATCGTCGCGAGGAGCACGTTGTCCAGGACGGTGCGGTGGGGCAGCAGGTGGAAGGCCTGGAAGACGAACCCGATGAGCCCGCCGCGCAGGGCCGTGCGCTGCCGCTCCCCCACCGCGTGGGTGGCGGTGCCGTCGAGCCAGTACTCCCCCGTGGTCGGCCGGTCGAGCAGGCCGAGCACGTTGAGCAGCGTCGACTTGCCCGAGCCGGACGGCCCGACGATCGACAGGTACTCCCCGCGCGCCACCCGCAGCGTCACCGGGTGCAGGGCGGTCACCGGCGGCGGACCGGGGAAGGAGCGCGTGACGCCCCGGAGGTCGACGACGGCCGGCTGGTCCCCGGCGCCCACGCCGCGCGCGGCCACGACGGGCGAGCTCATCGGCCCACGACGACGAGGTCCCCGGCGGCCAGACCCTCGGCGCTCACCTCGACGTAGCCGCCGGCGGTGAGGCCGGTCTCGACGACGACCACCTCGGTCGTGCCGCCGCGGTCGATCTCGACCCGGCTCTCCCCGCCGGGGCCGGCGGTGAGCGCGGCGACGGGCACGGCGAGCACCTCCTCGCCGGTCGACTCGAGCGGGATGCTCACCCGCACGTTGGTCCCGACGACGGCGGCGCGCTGCTCCTCGGTGATCTCCAGCGGCACGAGGACGACCTCGCGGCGGTCACCGCCGCTGCCGGAGTCCCCACCGTCCTCGCCGTCACCCGACCGGCGGGCGGGTGCGCGGACCTCCTCGACCCGCGCCTCGACCTCCTCCTCCCCGACCATGAGGTAGGCGGTGGCGCCCTCGCTCACGAGGGCAGCGTCGGCGGCCGAGACGCTCGCGAGGACCTCGAGGGTGGCACCGGAGATCGTCAGGGCCACACCCCCTACGGTCGCGCCCCGGGTCACCATCACCGAGTCGATCCGGCGGGGCAGGGTGTCGACGTAGACGACCTCGGCGGCGGGCAGCGGGGTGCGCGCGGCGCGCCACGCCTCGTCCAGCGCCCTGCGCGCGTCGGCGACACCACGGTCGGCGGCGTCGCGCAGGGAGCGCTCGGGGGTGAGGTCCCGCGGGGCGAGCGCCTCCTCCCGCTCGGCGCGGACGACGGCGACCTCCTCGCGGGCCTGGGTGACGACCTCGGCCGGCTCACCGGCGTCGATCGCCGCCTGCACCGCCCGCTCCGCGCGGGCCACGGCGGTGTCCAGGCGCAGCCGCTCGGAGCGCGGCGGCCCCTCGGCGGCGCGGGCGAGCTCGCCCTGGGCCTGTGCGAGCGCCTCCTCGGCCGCGCGCAGCGCCTCCTGCGCGGCGGCGACCGACTCCTCGGCGCCCTCCTCGGCGACCGGGGAGGGGTAGCCGACCCGCGCGTAGAGCGCGTCGACGCCGGCGGAGGTCGCGGCGTCGTACACGTCCGACCCGGCGTCGCCGGCCTCGATGCCGAGTGACTCCAGCGACTCCTTGAGCTGGAGGACGTCGGGGCCGGTAGAGCCCATCCGCAGCGTGCGGTAGACGGGCAGCTCACCGGGCAGCACGATGACCGGCCGGCCGGCGACCTCGAGGACCACCTGCCCGGCCTCGACCAGCCCGCCGACCTCGGGCACGCGCCCGGTGACGACGGCACCCCCGCCGCCCTCGGGCGCCTCGAGGCTCACCGGCACGGGGTCGTCGTAGAGCGCGTCGCCGCGCAGGGTGAGGTCGGTGGACAGCTCGCGCCGCTCGACGGGCACGGTGATGAGCCCGGGCTCGGGCGGCGCGGCCTCCGCCGCGCGCTGGGCGGGTGAGACGACGAGCTGGCTCAGCGCCACGCCGGCGGCGAGGCTCGCGACCGCGGTGACCGCGACGACGACGATGGTGCGGTTGGCACGGGGCGGACGGACGCCGTCGGGCAGGGTGTCCTCGGCAGGCACGGCGAGCGCCTCGACGCCGGCCTCCGGCTCCACTGCACTCACGCGGCGGCGCGAGGGGAGCCTCACGACTCCTGCCCGTAGGTGGCGATGATCGCGTCGATGTCGGACTGGTAGGTCTCGACGACCTCCTCCTCCAGCTCGAACTGGATCTCCATGAGGCGGGCCTCGACGTCGGCCTCCTCCCGGCACGCGAGGTCGGCGACCGCCTGGGCGATCTCCCGCTCGCGCAGCTCGGCCAGGCCCTGCTCCTCCATGAGGTCGCGCATCGGGTCGGCACCCTCCGGCAGCGACTCCCAGTCGATGCTCTCCCAGTCGATCTCGGCGTCGGCCTTCTCCATGAGCCGGTCGTACTCCGTGTAGATCGCCTCCTGGGCGAGGTCCGGTGAGGTCATGCCGGTGATGCCGGCCGCCTCCATGCACTCGGCCCACTCGAGGTTGACCGCGATGGTGCGCGGGTCGCGCGCGGCGTCCTCCCACACCTTCTCGGTCGCGGCGAAGAACTCGGTGAACGCGGGGTCCTCCCACATCTGCATCGTGGGGTCGGACTCCTCGTAGACCTGGTGCTGGGCGCTGCCGTAGCACCCGGCGTCCTCCCAGTCGTACTCGGGCTCAGGGTCACCCTCGACCCAGTCCTCCTCGAGCATCGGAGCGCCGTGGAGCGCCTCGTAGTAGGCGTCCTGCTCCGACGGCGACATCGCCTCGACGTACTCCTGGTTGGGGTCGACCCACTCCTCCTCCGGCTCCACGGGCTGCTCGTCGAGCCAGGGGTCGGTGGTGATGCCGTAGCCGTACTGCGCCGTCCACTCCTCACTGCCCCAGTCGTCGTCCTCGTCGATGACGACGCTGGACCCGCCGTCGTAGACCGCCGGGGTGTACTCGAAGCCCTCCTCGGCCATGCACGCGGCGACGGCCTCCTCGACCTGCCGCTGCCGCTCGGCCTCCTCGCGCTCCCACTCCTCGGGGTCCTGGTCGAGCCCCCAGACGTCGCCGAGGGCCACGGCGAGCGGACTGTCCTCCCAGGTGAGCTCCTGGGCGGACTCACCTCCCTGGCCGCAGGCGGCGAGCAGGGCGATGGTGCACGTGACGGCGAGGACGTGACGGGCGCGCATGGCGACCCCTTCCGGCAGGGCTCGCCACCCCGTCGGCGAGCGTTTGGCGCTCACGGTAGTGACGGACGAGCGGCGCGGGCCTATAACAGAGGACGAACATTGCGCAACACGAGTCACTGTTGGGTAACGGCGCGAGCGCCCGCGACCACATACAGTGGAACGATGCCTGCTCAACTGAAGGACCCGATCGTCTGGATCGACTGCGAGATGACCGGCCTGGACCTCGGCACGGACGCGCTCATCGAGGTGGCCGTCGTCGTCACCGACTCCGAGCTCCGGCCGGTCGACGCCGGGATCGACCTCGTCATCGCCCCGCCCCCGGGTGCGCTGGAGCAGATGGGGGACGTCGTGCGCGAGATGCACACGACCTCCGGCCTGCTCGACGTGCTCGACGAGGGCCTGACGATGGAGGAGGCGCAGGAGCGGGTGCTGCAGTACGTGCGCCGCTGGGTGCCCGAGGCCCGCAAGGCGCCCCTCGCCGGCAACTCGGTGGGCACCGACCGCGCGTTCCTCGAGCGGGACATGCCCGAGCTCGTCGAGCACCTGCACTACCGGATCATCGACGTCTCCTCGGTCAAGGAGCTCGCCCGCCGCTGGTACCCGAGGGCCTACTTCCACTCTCCCAGCAAGAACGGCGGGCACCGCGCGCTGGCCGACATCCTGGAGAGCATCGACGAGCTGCGTTACTACCGCGCCGCCCTGTGGCCGGCGGGCGAGGGCCCCGACACCCCGACGGTCAAGGCCGCCGCGCAGGCCGTCAAGGCGGACTCGACGGCGTCCCAGGTCGCCGCGCTCGCGGCCCGCGCGTCGGCGAGTGAGACAGGAGTCACCGCCTCCTGAGGCGCGCGGATTCCACACCGGGGCGGGCGAGCGGCTAGAGTGTGACACTGCCGCGCCCCACAAGGGCGCGCATGGTGGGTGTAGCTCAGCTGGTAGAGCGCCGCGTTGTGGTCGCGGATGTCGCGGGTTCAAGTCCCGTCACTCACCCCAGTAGTGGAACGGCCCCGGCTCCTGCCGGGGCCGTTTCTCGTCCCCCGCGCTCGCGGTGCCGCCCGTAGCATCGGGCGGATGACCGAGGACCCCGGCGCCGCGCGGGCGCTGCTGCACACCCGCCGGCTCGTCGTGCTCGACTTCGACGGCCCGGTCACCCGCCTCCTGCCCGGCGAGGAGTTCCTCCGGGTGTCGGCCGGGGCGCTCGACCTCGCCGTCGCCCTCGGCCTCGCGCCCGACGACGAGCTCACCGGGCAGACCGACCACGTCCAGCTCCTGCGCCTCCTCTCCCGACGCGACCCGGCGGTCGCCCGCGAGGTCGAGCGGTGGTGCACCGCCCAGGAGGTCGCGGCCGCCCGCTCGGCCCGGCCGGTCGAGGCGGCGGCGTCCTTCGTCGCGCGGTGCCGGGAGCGGGGCACGGCCGTCGCCGTCGTGACGAACAACGCCCCCGAGGCGGTGCGCGCCGTCCTCGCCCACGGTGGTCCGCTGCTCGCCGCCCTCGCCGTCCACGGGCGCGACCCTGCGGCCCCGGAACGGCTCAAGCCGGCGCCGGACATGCTGCTCGCGGCGGCCCGTGACGCCGGGGTCCACCCCGACGAGACCGTCATGGTCGGTGACAGCACCTCCGACGTCGAGGCGGCGACGGCGGCCGGCATGCCGTGCATCGGACTCTCGGACAGCACCGAGCGGCGCGCCGAGCTGATCGCCGCCGGAGCCGTCGCCGTCGTGGCCGACCTCACAGGAGTGGCCGTCTGACGATTTCCGAGTGGCCGAACGCCGCGTCACGGGAAGAATCTCCCCTATGTCTCAGCTCGAGGAACGCGCCCCCAACGACATCGCCCTGCCCGTCGTCGAGCGGGAGGTGGAGACGGTCCTGCCCACCCGGCACGGCCCTTTCCGGATGATCGGCTACCGCGAGGGCAACGGCACGACACACGTCGCGCTCGTCCGCGGTCTCACCGGGCCGCCGGCCACTGCCCCGCTCGTGCGGGTCCACTCCGAGTGCCTCACCGGCGACGCGTTCGGGTCGTGGCGGTGCGACTGCGGTGAACAGCTCGACGCCGCCCTCGCGGCGGTCGCTGCCGAGGGCGAGGGCGCGGTCATCTACGTCCGCGGCCACGAGGGACGCGGCATCGGCCTGCTGGAGAAGCTGCGCGCCTACGCGTTGCAGGACGCCGGGGCGGACACCGTCGACGCCAACCTCGCCCTCGGGCACAGCGCCGACGCCCGGAGCTACGACCAGTCCGCGGACATCCTGCGCGACCTCGGCGTGCAGCAGGTGCGCCTGCTGTCCTCCAACCCCGCGAAGGCGGAGGCGCTCACCGACCTCGGCATCGAGGTCACCCAGCGGGTGAGCCTCATCATCCCCCCGCACCCGCAGAACGAGTTCTACCTCACCACCAAGCGCGAGCGGATGCGGCACGACCGGCCCGCCGCCGACGACTCGTGGCAGTCGCTGCTCGGAGGGACGGTGCCGGCGAGCGGCCCGCACGACGCCGACCAGGAGCTCGTCGACCGGTACGGCCCGCTCGTCGCGCTCGGTACGGACTACGTCATCGGCCAGCTCGGACAGAGCCTGGACGGCTTCATCGCCTCGCGCACCGGTGACGCGGAGTTCGTCACCGGCGACGCCGACCGTGAGCACCTGCACCGGCTGCGGGCGCTGGTCGACGCCGTCGTCGTCGGGGTGGGGACGGTGACGGCTGACGATCCGCGCCTCACGGTGCGCGCGGTACCCGGGCACAACCCGGTGCGCGTCGTCCTCGACCCCTCCGCCCGCACGCCGCTCACCTCCCACGTGCTCACCGACGGCGCCGCGCCCACGCTCTGGCTCGTCGGCCCCTCGGCGACGGTGCCGCGCGACCTCGCGGCGCACGTCGACGTCGTCCGGCTCGACGACGACGGCCCGGCCGTTCCGGACCGCGTGCTCACGCTCCTGCGCGAGCGAGGGCTGGGCCGGGTGCTCGTCGAGGGCGGGGGCCGGGTGGTCTCGGCGTTCCTCGCCGCCGGCGTGCTCGACCGCCTCTACCTCACCGTCGCGCCGGTGCTCATCGGCGACGGCGTCCCCGGCCTGCGGTTCGTCGGCTCGGACCTGCTGGCCGACGCGATCCGCACCCGCTCGCGCCGCTTCCTCCTCGGGGAGGACGTGTGCACCGAGCTGGACCTGCGGGCGCTGCGGTCAGCCGAACAGCCCGCGTCGTAGGTCCGCGGCGGTGTCCGCCCACGTCCGCAGCCGCGCGCGGCGGGCGTGGGCGGCGGCCCGCCAGCCCTCCCGCAGCGGCGCGGAGGTGAGCCAGCGGCGCAGCACCCGCTCCCACGCCGCCGGGTCGGTCGGGTCGACGGCCGTTCCCGGGGCGTCCGGCCCGCACGTCTCCCCGGCGGCGCCGGTGAGCGCCTCGACGGCCCCGGTCCCGGCGGGGATGAGTGCCGGCAGGCCGTGGGCGAGCGCCTCGGTGACCACCAGCCCGTAGGTCTCCACGAGCGAGGGCAGGAGCAGGAGGTCGGTCCGCCGCCACAGGTCCGCCAGCCCGTCCCCGACGACGGCGCCGGGCAGCGCCACCCGGTCGGACAGGCCCGCGTCCGCGAGCGCGCGCACCAGGTCCCGGGCCACGTCCGGCTGGGCACCGGCAGGGCCGGCGAACGTCGCCTCCCAGGGCAGGTCCCGCAACGCCGCGAGCGCCGGGACGAGGACGGTCTGGTTCTTAACCGCCGTGAGCGCCCCGAGCGCGAGCAGGTGGGGCGGGCGGCTGCCCTCGGCGAGGGGCGCCTGCTCGGCCCCGGGGACGGCTACGAGAACGTCACGGCGCCCGTAGCGGCGCTCGAGGTCGCGCGCCGCCCACGTGCTCGTCGCGACGACGTCGGAGGCCGCGCGCACGGCGGCCGCCTCGAGCTCGGCAAGCCGCGCGGCCTCCTCGGCCGGCAGCCCGGCCTCGGCGGGCAGCGGGAGGTGGACGAGCAGCACCACCCGGGTGCCGCCGTCGACGGCGCGCTCGACCTCGCGCGGGCAGGCACTGCCGACGAGCCCGTCGAGGACGACGGTGTCGGGGGTCCGCAGGGCCAGGCCCAGGGCGCGGCGCTCCGCGGGTCCGGGACGTGGCCAGCCGCCGGGCAGCGCGAGGACGTGGGAGTGGCCGTGCACGCCGTCCCAGGCGCGGGCGAGCCGGGCGTCGTAGACGTCACCGCCGCTCGGCCCGGCGGCGCCACGGGCCGGGACGACGAAGCGCAGCCCGGGCACCTACCGGCCGGGGAGCTCGAGACGGTAGGTGGCCCACGCGTCGGGGTGCTCGTGGAGCCTGACCTCGACGGCCGTGAACGGGGTGGTGTCCAGGCCCTCGACCACCCGGTGCGCCACGTGCCGGGCGACGACCTCGGTGGTCGTGACGACCCCGGCGAACTCCTCGAGGTCGTCGAGGTTGCGGTAGCGCAGCGCGCCGGTGACCTCACCGAGCCGCTGGGTGGCGGCGCCGATGTCGATGACCACGCCGTGCTCGTCGAGCTCGGGCCGGAAGAAGGTGAGCTCGACGACGTAGGTGACGCCGTGCAGACCCTGGGCAGGCCCGAAGAACGGGTCGGGCAGGGAGTGGGCGACCATCATGTGGTCCCGGACGGTCACGCTGAACACTTAGCTCTCCTCGGGGTAGCGGATGACGTGGCACAGGGCGGGACGGCGGCCGGAGGCGATCGCGTCCATGGTCTCGGGCAGGTCGGCGAAGTCGCTGGTCCCGCTGAGCAGGGCGTCGAAGCGCGGGTCGCGCAGCGCGTCGAGGGCGGTGCGCAGCCGGTCGGTGGTGGTGCGGCGGGCGCGGCGGGCGGCGCTCACCGCCCCGACCTGGCTGCCCCGCAGGGTGAGACGGCGGGCGTGGAACGCCTCCCCGAGCGGGGCGCGCGGGGCGTCGGTGCCGTACCAGGACAGCTCGACCACCTCCGCCTCCTCCCCCGCCAGGCGCAGTGCGGTGGCGAGCCCGGCCTCGCTCGCCGAGCAGTGGACGACGACGTCGCAGTCCCCGGCGGCGGTCTCGGGCGTGACGAGCTCGAGCCCGAGCCGGTCGGCCAGCTCCTGGCGGCTCGGGTCGGTGTCGACGACCTGGAGCCGGGCGAGCGGGAAGCCGGTGAGGAGCGTGGCGACGGACGCCCCGATCATCCCCAGGCCGACGACGGCGATCCGGTCCCCGAGCCGCGGCCCGGCGTCCCACAGTGCGTTGACGGCGGTCTCCACGGCCCCGGCGAGCAGGGCGCGCTCGCTCGGGACGTCGTCGGGCACGGGCACGACGGCGGTGGCGGGCACGACGTAACGGGTCTGGTGGGGGTGGAGGGAGAACACGCGGCGCCCGCGCAGCTCGTCCGGCCCCTCCTCGACGACACCGACGGACAGGTAGCCGTACTTCACCGGCCCGGGCAGGTCGCCCTCCTGGAAGGGCGCGCGCATGAGCGGGCGGACCGACTCGGGCACCGCGTGGCGGTGGACGAGGGTCTCGGTGCCGCGGCTGATCCCCGAGCACAGGGTGCGCACGAGCACCTCGTCGGGACCCGGTGGGTCGAGGGGCGTCTGCCTGATCTGTCCTTGTCCCGGACCGACCGTCCAGTACGCCTCTGCTGTCACGGCCCCATCCTGCCCCGGCCCCCCGCGCCCCCGCACCCGGAGACAGGGCGAATGTCATCACCTGCCGCGAACCCCCTCCCCACCGACAGCCGACTTGGTGCCGACAGCCGACTTCCGCCCGACAGCCGACTTCCGCCCGACAGCCGACTTGGTGCCCACAGCCGACTTCCGCACGAGAGCCGACTTCCACCCGACAGCCGACTTCCGCCCGACAGCCGACTTCCGCCCGACAGCGGAGTTCTGCCTGACGGGGTCGGTCCGCGACGCATAGAGCCACGACCACACGGGGCGGAGTGCGAGATCCAGCGCTCGACGGGGATGCGCGCAGGCGCAGGGCGACAGCCCGCTGGTGCGACTCGGGGTGGACGTCGCGCCCGGGTGGGGTGGCACGCTCTATGCTCTGCGCCTACCCGGCAGCACGGGCCGCCGGGACGGACGAGAGTGAGATCCCATGGCCGGTGGCCTAGCCGCCCTGCTCGACGACATCGCGGCGCTGGCGAAGCTCGCCGCGGCCTCGGTCGACGACATCAGCGCCGCCGCGGGGCGAGCGAGCGCCAAGGCTGTCGGCGTCGTCATCGACGACACGGCGGTCACGCCCCGCTACGTCCACGGCTTCACGGCGGACCGCGAGCTGCCGATCATCCGGAAGATCGCCACCGGGTCGCTGCGCAACAAGCTCCTGTTCATCCTCCCGGCCATCCTCCTGCTCAGCCAGTTCCTCCCGTGGCTCCTCACCCCGATCCTCATGGTCGGCGGGCTCTACCTCAGCTACGAGGGCGCCGAGAAGCTCTACGAGTACGTCACCGGGCACCATGCCGAAGCCACCGCCCGGCCGGCGGCCACGCAGGGGGTGGACCACGAGAAGACGATGGTGAGCGGCGCGGTCCGCACCGACTTCATCCTCTCCGCGGAGATCATGGTCATCGCGCTCAACGAGGTCGCCCAGGAGCCGCTGCTCAACCGGGCGCTCATCCTCGTCGTCGTCGCCCTCGGGATCACCGCGCTCGTCTACGGCGTCGTCGCCCTCATCGTCAAGATGGACGACATCGGCCTGCGCCTGGCCGAGCGCCAGGCGGCGTTCTCCCAGCGCGTCGGACGTCTCCTCGTCCGCGGGATGCCGAAGGTGCTCGCGGTGCTCTCCGTCGTCGGCGTCGTCGCGATGCTCTGGGTCGGCGGGCACATCCTGCTCGTCGGGGTGGACGACCTCGGCTGGCACGCTCCCTACGAGCTCGTGCACCACCTCGAGGAGGCGGTCGCCGGCGGGCTCGGGGCGCTGAGCGGTTTCGTCACGTGGCTGGTGAACACGCTCGCCTCTGCCGTCGTCGGCCTGGTGGTCGGCGGTCTGGTCGTCGCCGTGCTCCACCTCGTACCGCGCCGCGGGAACAAGGCCAAGGCGCACTGACGAACTCCGCTCTCGAGCGGAAGTCGGCTGTCGGCACGAACTCCGCTCTCGCGCGGAAGTCGGCTGTCGAGCGGAAGTCGGCTGTCGAGCGGAACTCCGCTGTCGCCACGAACTCCGCTCTCGCGCGGAACTCCGCTGTCGCGCGGAAGTCGGCTGTCGCGCGGGAGACCGCTCTCGCGCGGGAGTGGGGGTGGGGTCAGGGGCGACCGAGGTAGCCGTCGGGGGTCACGGGCAGGGCGCGCTTGTGCGCGGTGCGCCGGTACCAGCCGACGATCGTCGCCTCGTCCTGCTCGGCGACCTCCTTGCCCTCGAGGTAGTCGTCGACGACGTCGTAGCGCACGCCGAGCGCCTCCTCGTCGGGCAGCAGCGGCTTGTCGGACTCCAGGTCGGCCGTGGGCACCTTGTTCACCAGCGACTCGGGGGTGCCCAGGTGCACGCCGATCTCGCGCACCCGGCGCTTGGGGAGGCCGAACATCGGGGTGACGTCGGCCGCGCCGTCGCCGAACTTCGTGTAGAAGCCGACGACCGCCTCTGCCGCCTGGTCCGTGCCGACGACGAGCATGCCGCGAGCGCCGGCGATCGCGTACTGCGCGGTCATCCGCATCCGGGCCTTGACGTTGCCCTTGTGGTAGTCGTCCTTGGCGTCGGTGACCGGGGTGCGTGAGGCGAGCACCTGGTCCCACATGCCGTCGGTGGCCGGGCCGATGTCGATGGTCTCCAGGACGTCCGGAGCGATGAACTCGACGGCCGCGGCGGCGTCCTCCTCGTCCTTCTGGACCCGGTAGGGCAGGCGCACCGCGACGAACTGGGCGTCGCCGCCGGCCTCGCGCACGCGCTCGCAGGCGAGCTGGCACAGCCGCCCGGCCACGGTGGAGTCCACCCCGCCGCTGATCCCGAGGACCAGCCCGCGGGCGCCGGTCTCCTGGAGGTAGCGGGTGAGGAACTCGATGCGGCGCTCGGCCTGCGCGGCGGCGTCGAACGTCTCCGGGTCGATGACCTCGAGAGCAGCGATGATCTCCGACTGCAGCTGGGTGTCCATTCCGCAGAATCTACTGCTGTCGTGTGACGCCGTCATTACGTGGCAGACCGCGGCGGCGGCCGCTGCACGGGGTGGGTGCGCGCACGTCGGGGCCGGGGCGCGACCCCGCTCGCCGGGTGCCCTTGGCCGCGCGGCTCTAGCGTGGCCGGATGAGTGACCGGCCGGCCTCCCCGCTCCAGATCTCCCTGCCCGAGGGGCGCGGACGCCGCGTGCTCGTCACCGGGGCGAGCGGCTACGTCGGCGGGCGGCTCGTCCCCGAGCTCGTCGCCGCCGGCTTCACGGTGCGGGCGGGCGCGCGGGACCCCTCCCGGCTGGAGACGCGCTCGTGGGCGCGCGACGTCGAGCTCGTCGAGGCGGACCTCGAGTCACCGGAGCAGGTGCGCGAGGCGATGCGCGACGTCCACACGGTGCTCTACCTCGTCCACTCGATGGGCACCGGGCGCGGCTTCCGGGACCGCGAGGCGCAGATCGCCCGGAACGTGGCCGACGCCGCCGCCGCGACGGGCGTGCAGCAGATCGTCTACCTGGGCGGGCTGCACCCCGACAAGGAGCTCGAGGAGCTCTCGGACCACATGCGCTCGCGCGAGCAGGTGGCCCGGATCCTCCTCGAGTCCCCGGTCCCGACGCTCGTCCTGCGCGCCGGGGTGGTCATCGGCTCGGGGTCGGCGTCCTTCGAGATGATCCGCCACCTCACCGAGCGGCTGCCGGTCATGCCCGGGCCGCGCTGGCTGGACAACCTCGTCGAGCCGATCGCGATCCGCGACGTCCTGTACTACCTCGCCCAGGCGTGCGCGCTGCCCGAGCCGGTGCAGGCGTCCTTCGACATCGGCAGCGGCCGCCCGCAGCGGTTCAAGGAGCTGCTCTCGGACTACGCGCTCGTCGCCGGGCTGCGGCCACGGCGGATCTGGGCGCTGCCCGTGCCCGCCCCGCGCCTGTCCGGCTTCTGGATCGGGTTCACCACCCCGATCCCGCGCGGGTTGGCGATGCCGCTCGCCGCCTCGATGGCCGAGGACGCCGTCGCCCGCGACCACGACGTCGCGGCGCTCGTCCCCGACCCGCCCGGCGGCCTCACCTCCTACCGCGACGCGTGCCGCCTGGCGCTGGGCCGCCAGCTGTCCGGGCAGGTGACGGCCACCTGGGACGACGACGTCACCGCGGGCGCCGACCCCGCCGACCCGCTGCCCTCGGACCCGGAGTGGGCCGGCCACACGGTCTACACCGACGTGCGCGAGCGCGACGGCGCCGCCCCGCCCGAGGCGGTGTGGCGGGTGATCGAGGGGATCGGCGGGGAGAACGGCTGGTACTCCGCGCCGCTGCTGTGGCGCATCCGGGGCAAGCTGGACCAGGCCGCCGGCGGGTACGGGCTGGCGCGCGGACGCAGCCGCCCGGACACCGTCCAGGTCGGTGACCACGTCGACTTCTGGCGGGTGGAGTCGGTCGAGCCAGGTCGGCGGCTCACCCTGCGGGCGGAGATGCGGGCGGGCGGGCGGGCCTGGCTCGAGCTCTCGGTGGACCCTCGCCCCGACGGCGGGTCGCGCTACCGGCAGCGGGCCATCTTCTTCCCGCGCGGGATCGTCGGGCGGCTGTACTGGCTGGCGGTCCTGCCCTTCCACGTGCTCATCTTCCCGACGATGGCGCGCAACATCCTCGCCGCCGCCGAGGCCGGTCCCCCGCGCCGCTGAGCTGCCGCGGCGAGTCCTACCGGTAGAAGCCCTCGCGCAGGTTGATGCCGTGCTCGAGCCAGGCGCGCAGCGCGGCGAGCATGCTCGTCCAGCCCTCACAGTTGCCGAATGCGCTGCGCGCGCCGTCCGGGGTGGCCTGCCACGAGGACTCGGTGATGGTGACGAGGGTGCGGGCGCCGTCGTCGATCGGCTCTAGCTCGAAGGTCGTGCGCGTCGTCTCGCGGGTGCCGTGGTCGGCGGCCCACTCGATGACGATGCGGCTGGGCTCGTGCGCCTCGAGGACCCGGACCGGGAAGGCACCGGGGTGGTCGGCGAACTCCCAGGTCACCTCGGCGCCGGTGGTGAGCCGGCCGCGGGCGCCGCCGGTGGTGAAGTAGCGCGAGAGCTGGGCGGGGTCGGCGATGGCCTCGTAGACCTCCGCGACGGGGCGCGCGACGCGCCCGGAGATGGTGAATCCGAGGTCGGTCAGCTGCTCGGGTGCGTTCATGTGATATTTTTACAACATGTCAGCCGGTGAGGTCAATGGGTCCGACGACGACCTCGTCTTCAAGGCCCTCGCCTCCCCCACCCGCCGCCGGCTCCTCGACCTGCTGCGGGCGGCGCCGCGCACGACCGGCGAGCTGTGCGACGCGGTGCCCGACCTCGACCGCACCACCGTGCTCCAGCACCTTCGCGTCCTCGAGCGCGCAGGCCTCGTCACCGGGCGCAAGGTCGGCCGCGAGCGCCACCTGTCCCTCGCGCCCCTGCCCATCAAGCGCATCCACGACCGCTGGATCAGCGGCTACATGGCCGCCGCCGTCGACCTCCTCGAGCGGCTCGACGACGGCCCAGAGCACACCCCTCGCTGACAGCCCCGGCCCGCAGCCCGGCGACGGGTGCGCGCCCGTCGGCGGCGGCACAGAATGACCCGATGCCCCTGCTCACCGTCGGTCACGGCGCACTCGACCGCACCGGGCTCACCGCCCTGCTCGGCGGTCGGCGGGTCGCGGCGGTCGTCGACGTCCGCAGGTTCCCCGGCAGCCGGCACAACCCCGACGTCACCCGCGACGCGCTGGAGGAGTGGCTGCCCGAGGCGGGCGTGCCCTACCGGTGGGAGCAGCGCCTGGGTGGGCGGCGCCACCTGCGCAAGGGGACGCCGTCGCCGGACACCTGGTGGCAGGTCGACTCCTTCCGCGCGTATGCCGGCTGGACGCGCACCGAGGAGTTCGCCGCCGCCCTCGCCGAGGTCGCCGACGAGGCACGCGGGGAGGAGCGCGTCGCGGTCATGTGCTCCGAGGCGGTGTGGTGGCGCTGCCACCGGCGGCTGATCGCAGACGTCGCCACCCTCGCGCTCGACCTCCCGGTCCACCACCTCATGCCGGGCGGCGAGGTGCGGCTGCACGAGCCCTCCGCCGGCGCGCGGCTGAGCGACGGCGTCGTCGTCTGGGACGGGCCGCCGGGCTGAGCGGCCGGGTCTACCAGAAGACGCGCGAGGCGATGGCGTCGGCGAAATCGTCCAGGGCGCCGTCGACGGCGCCGAGGTAGAGCGAGGCGTCGGTGAGCGAGACCTCGAGGACGTGGTGGATGCCGTCGTCGCCCTCGACCATGTCGATCCGGCAGAAGAGCAGCTGGGCGTCACGGCCCAGCCGCGACTTCATGTAGCCGTGGATGGCCGCGCGCGCCTGCTCGCCGGTGCGCAGCTCGGCCTCGCTCGCGAGGCGGGGGACGGCGACCTCCTCGGGGACGGCGTCCGGGCCGGAGAGCGGGCCGAGGAGCATCGCCTGCTTCTCCACGACGTGGGAGAGCACGCCGTTGAGGTAGATGAGGGCGGTCTCACCGCGCTCGTCCACGGACTTGACGTAGCGCTGGACCATGACGGCGCGGCCGTCCTGGAGCAGCCGGTAGGCGTGCTGGATCGCATCCATCCGCGAGCGTGCGTCGCGCGCGGTGTAGCGGCCGGTGTCCCGCGCGCCGGAGGAGACCGCCGGCTTGACGACGAAGTCACCCTGGGACGGGAAGCGGGTGTGCACCTGGTGCTTGGTGAGGCCGTCCTCGGGCTCGAGCCACACGGTGTCGATCGTCGGCATCCCGCGGGCGCCGAGCTCCTGGAGGTAGTGCTTGTCAGTGTTCCACTCGACGACGTCGGCGGGGTTGAGCAGCTTGCGGATGCTGCGCGTCCACCCGAGGAAGTCCTCGCGCCGGGGGGCGTAGTTGTGGACCGCCCGCAGCACGACGACCCCGGCCTGCGACCAGTCGACCGACTCGTCGTCCCAGGCGGCGACCTGCGGATCGATCCCACGCGCGGCGAGCGCGTCGAGCAGGCCCTCCTCACCGGGGTCCAGCTCCGGGTGGTCCAGGCAGGTCGCAAGGGTGACGCGTGGCTTCGACACGCCCCCAAATCTATCCGAAACCCCGATGCGCGGTGTTCCCCTCGCGGGCGCCCGGCGGTGCGGTGATACTCGTCACGAGAAGCCCTTCCAGGGTGCTCACGCCCCGCAGGCGGTGGTAATGTTCAGGACTGCTGGCCCGCGCCATTAGCTCAATTGGCAGAGCAACTGACTCTTAATCAGTGGGTTCTAGGTTCGAGTCCTAGATGGCGCACAGACCGAAGGCCGCCTCCCCCGGGAGGCGGCCTTTCGCGTTCCTCAGCCCAGCTCGAGAACCTCTCCGTTCTCCGGGAACCACGGCAGCGCGGTCGGGCGGCGCGGGCCGGTGGACCAGCGCTCGTCCCTCTCCCCGACGACGGCGGCCACGCGCCACCGCATCGGCACGCCCGCCCCGGCGGTCAGCGGCGCCCGGTCGGTCACCTGGACGTGCAGGTGCGGCTCGGAGGTGTTCCCCGTGTTGCCGACCTCGCCGAGCACCTGCCCGGTCCGCACCGTCTCCCCCTCGCGGACGGCGAGGGAACCCCGGCGCAGGTGGGCGTAGGTACCGACGGTGCCGTCCTCGTGCCGGACGAGGACGTGGTTGCCGAGGATCCGGCCCGGTCCGGCGAGCTCGCGGAGGAAGCCCTCGACGGTCATCATCCACACGACGAGGGGCCAGGTGTCGCGGGCGCCGTGGTCGCGCTGCCCGTCGCGGGCGCGCACGACCGTGCCACCGGCCATCGCGTGCACGGGCTGCCCGAAGGACGGGTAGGTCTGGGGACGGCGGGCCCGCAGGCCCCAGCCGAGGGTGGCGGGGGCGTCCGGCGCGGGCTGGAGGAGGTCGACGGCGTAGGCCTGCCCGTAGGCCTTGACCCCGTGGCTCGGCACGGCGGTGCCCGGACCGTTGATGACGACCCAGCGGCCCCGTAGCGGCGCCCCGAGGTCGACCGGCCCGCGCGTCGTCGCGGGCGGACGGACGAGCGACAGGCCGAAGGCGAGGACGGCGACGACGAGCCCCCAGGGCGCCACCGGCAGCAGGACGCCGGCGAGCACCGCGGCGACGAACAGCCGGGTCCACCAGGTCTGCCACCGGGCGACTGCGCGCCTCATCGCCGCCCCCCGAGGACGACGGCGAGCAGCGGCACGACGCGTGCCACCGGCACCTCGTACCTGCCCCCGCCGACGGCGCGCAGCCAGCCGGCCGCGGTGAGCTGGCGCAGGTGGTGGTAGACCTGCCCGCTCGTGCCGACCCCCTCGGTGTCGAGCAGCTCGGCGACGGTCGCCGCGCCGGTGAGGACCCGCCGGAGAAGCCGCAGGCGCACGGGGTGGCCGAGCGCGACGAGGACGTCTGCCTCCTCCGTCCAGTCGGTGCCGAGGAGGTCCTCGGTGGGAGCGCCGAGCTGCCACTGCGCGCGTCGCCCGTCGGGCAGCTCGACGTGTCCGACGAGCATGACGGCGCCCGGATCCTCCACCCGCGCCTGCAACCCCTCCAGCGCCCACAGCGGGCTGCCGGCCGGAGGGGCGGGCGGGACTGCGGGGGCGGGGGCGTGGAGCCGGGCCTCGAGGGCGGCGACCCGCGCCTCGAGCGCGGCAAGGCGGTCTGCTGACATCCCGCCACCCTAGTACGTGATTACGTATCTTCGTACCCGCATGGCCACCGCCCGTGCGATCCTGGGGTTCCCCGACCCGACGACGACACGACGGAGGACCCGTGCCCCAGCTCTCCCCCGGTGACACCGCCCCGGACTTCACCCTCACCACCGCCGACGGCGCCCCGGTGAGCCTCGCGGACCTGCGCGCCTCCGCCGACAACGGCGTCGTCGTCTACTTCTACCCGGCCGCCTCCACGCCGGGCTGCACCACCGAGGCGTGCGACTTCCGCGACAGCCTCGCGGCCCTCCAGGCCCGCGGGTACGCCGTCGTCGGCATCTCGCCCGACGAGCCGGCCAAGCTCGCGCGCTTCGCCGAGGCCGAGTCCCTCACCTTCCCCCTCGCCTCCGACCCCGACCACGCGGTGAGCGAGGCGTGGGGCGCCTGGGGGGAGAAGAAGAACTACGGCAAGACCTACACCGGGCTCATCCGCTCGACCGTCGTCGTCGACCGCGAGGGCACCGTCACCCTGGCGAGGTACAACATCAAGGCGACCGGACACGTCGCGCGGCTGCGCAAGGACCTGGGCGTCGACTGAGGGGCCAGCCCGTAGGCTGGGCCCACGCGCGAGTGGCGTAACTGGCAGCCGCGCCAGGTTTAGGTCCTGGTGTCCTCGGACGTGCGGGTTCGAGTCCCGCCTCGCGCACGACCTTCCCTCGCCCTGGCGGGCGTGCACGCAACACGAAAGAGAACGCGATGAGCGGACTGGCCTCCGACGACATCACCCCCTGGCTGCCCCCCGAGGACCTCGAGCGGGTCCGCCGCCAGGTCCCGATGCTCTACGTCGACATCGTGCCGGTGCGGGTGGACGCCTCCGGGATCGTCCAGCAGGTCGGCCTGCTGCTCCGCGTGACCGACGGGTCGCTGACCCGGGCACTGGTCTCGGGCCGCGTGCTCTACCACGAGACCCTGCGCCAGGCGCTCACGCGCCACCTGGAGAAGGACCTCGGCTCGCTGTGCCTGCCGCGCATCCCGCTCTCCCCCCAGCCGTTCACCGTCGGGGAGTACTTCCCCACCCCCGGCCCGGGCTTCCACGACCCGCGCCAGCACGCCGTCTCCCTCGCCTACGTCGTCCCCGTCGACGGCGACTGCCACCCCCAGCAGGACACCCTCGAGGTCGGCTGGTTCACCCCGACCGAGGCGCTCCTGCCCGAGGTCCAGGCCGAGCTCGTCGACGGGCACGGCACCGTGCTGCGCCAGGCGCTGTCCCACGTGGGCCGGCTGCCGTGAGCATGCAGCCCGGTACCGGCCCGCAGGGGCTGGAGGTCGGGCGTGCCACGCGGGCGCTGGGCCCGGGCCGCTGGACCGAGCGGGTGGCCGCGCTCCTGCTCGACAGCGCCGCCGTCGTCCTCTTCGCCTGGCTCGGCCGCGGCGCGCACGAGGGCGGGCGCTCGGTCGCCGAGGTGCTCGACGTCGCGCTGCCCTTCCTCCTCGCCCGGCTCGTCGTGGCCCTGCTGGTGCGCGACGGCTCGCTGCGGCTGTGGCCGGGCGGGGTCGTGGCGTGGCTGGTCACCTGGGGCGGCGGCATGGCACTGCGGGCCTGGGGCGGTGACGGCACCGCGCCGGCGTTCGTGCTCGTCGCCCTCGGGGTGCTCGGTGCCCTGCTCCTCGGGTGGCGGCTCGTCCGGCTGCTCGTGTCGAGAGCATCCCGCACCGCGCGCTGAGGCTGCTCAGTCGAGGCAGAACTCGTTGCCCTCGACGTCCTGCATGACGATGAACGACTCGTCGACGCCGTCGGCCTGGAACACCCGGACCTCCCGCGCACCGAGGGGCACGAGCCGGTCGGACTCCGCCTGCAGCGTCGCGAGGCGCTCCGCACCGACGAGCCCGGTGCCCACCCGCACGTCGAGGTGGACCCGGTTCTTCACGGTCTTGCCCTCCGGGACCCGCTGGAAGAAGAGCCGCGGCCCGGCGCCGTCGGGGTCGACGCACGCGAAGGCCGATCCCTGGTGCTCCGGGGGCAGGGAGGCGTCGAAGATCTCCCACGAGTCGAACCCGGGCGGCGGTGGGGGCACGACGTACCCGAGGACCTCGCACCAGAAGCGCGCCACCCGCTCGGGGTCGGCGCAGTCGAACGTCACCTGGAACTCCCTGGCCATCGGCCCACGCTAGCGAGGTCGGGCCCCGGTCGACCAGGGTTTTCGCGGGGCTCGTCAGCCGGCGAGCACCCGGGCGACGTGGGGGGCCAGAGCGCGGAAGGCCTCGCCGCGGTGGGAGATCGCGTTCTTCTCCTCCGCGCTGAGCTCGGCGGCGGACCGCTCCTCACCGTCGGGCTGGAGGATCGGGTCGTAGCCGAAGCCGCCGCTGCCGCGGGGTGCGGTGAGCAGCCGGCCCGGCATCGTCCCGGTCTCGACGTGCTCGTGGCCCTGCGGCGTGACGAGCGCGGCGGCGCACACGAAGCGCGCCGCGCGGTGCTCGGCGGGGACGTCGGCGAGCTGGGCGAGGAGCAGCTCGAGGTTGGCCCGGTCGTCGCCGTGGCGTCCGGCCCAGCGGGCGGAGAAGACGCCGGGGGCCCCGCCGAGGACGTCGACGGCCAGCCCGGAGTCGTCCGCCACGGCCGGCAGGCCGGTGGCGGCGGCGAGCGCCCGCGCCTTGATGAGGGCGTTCTCGGCGAACGTCACGCCGTCCTCGACCGGCTGCGGCGCCCCGACGTCGGCCGCGCCGACGACGGACGCGGGGTCCAGGTCCGGCAGCAGGGGCGCGAGGATGGCGCGCAGCTCCCCGATCTTGTGGGCGTTGTGGGTGGCGAGGACCAGCCGCGGCGCGGCGGCCGCGCTCACCGGCCGGGCAGCGGCGCGGCGAGCGCCGCCCGCTGGAGCTCGGTGAGCTTGGCGGTGCCGGCGACGGCGAGGTCGAGCAGCTCGTCCAGCTCGTGACGCTCGAAGGGCTTGCGCTCGGCGGTGCCCTGGACCTCGACGAAGCCACCGGAGCCGGTGACGACGACGTTCATGTCGGTCTCGGCCGTGACGTCCTCGACGTAGGGCAGGTCGAGGACGGGCTGGCCGCCGACGATCCCGACGCTCACGGCCGCGACGGAGTCGGTGAGCACCGTGCCCGGCGCGATCGCGCCCTGCGCCTGGCCCCAGGCGACGGCGTCGGCGAGTGCGACGTAGGCGCCGGTGATGGCGGCGGTGCGGGTGCCGCCGTCGGCCTGGAGGACGTCGCAGTCCAGGACGATGGTGTTCTCCCCGAGCGCGCCGACGTCGATGACGGCCCGCAGCGAGCGCCCGATGAGCCGGGAGATCTCGTGGGTGCGGCCGCCGACCCGGCCCTTGATCGACTCGCGGTCACTGCGGGTGTTGGTCGAGCGGGGCAGCATCGCGTACTCGGCGGTCACCCAGCCCGCGCCCGAGCCCTTGCGCCAGCGCGGCACGCCCTGGGTGAAGGAGGCGGCGCACAGCACCCGGGTGGCACCGAACTCGACGAGCACGCTGCCCTCGGCGTGGTCGAGCCAGCCTCGGGTGAACCGGACCTCACGGAGCTCGTCGGGGGCGCGGCCGTCGCCGCGCGGAACGATGGTGCTCGAGGAGGTGGAGGTCATCCGGCCAGGCTAGCGACTCCCCCGCCCGTGGGGCGAGGCACGGGCGCCGGAGGTGACGTTCCTCGCCTCCTCGGGGCCGGTGGCGCTGTCCCGAGGAGGGCGGCGGTAGCGTCGGCCCCAGTCGTCGCCCACCACCCCTGGACTCCCGTGTACTCGCTCCTCCTCGCGATCATCTACGTCGCCTTCGTCAGCCTGGGTCTGCCGGACTCCCTCGTCGGGGCCGGGTGGCCGGTCATGCACGAGGACCTCGGCGTCCCGGTCGCCTTCGCCGGGTTCATCACGATGATCATCGCCGTCGGCACGATCGTCTCCAGCCTCGGCTCCGAGCGGCTCACCCGCCGGTTCGGGGCCGGACTCGTCACGGCGGTGAGCGTGGGACTGACGGCGGCCGCGCTCGTCGGCTTCTCCTTCTCCGGCTCGTTCGTCGCGCTGTGCCTGTGGGCCGTGCCCTACGGCCTGGGCGCGGGAGCGGTCGACGCCGCTCTCAACAACTACGTCGCCCTGCACTACGCCGCGCGGCACATGAACTGGCTGCACAGCTTCTGGGGCCTCGGCGCCTCCATCAGCCCGTTCATCATGAGCTACGCGCTGACCTCGGGCCTGGACTGGACGGGCGGCTACCTCGTCGTCGGGGCGACCCAGGCCGTCCTCACCGTCGCGCTCATCGCCGCGCTGCCGCTGTGGGGCAAGGTCAACCAGACCCACCCCCACCACGACGACGACGGCGAGCCCGGCACCGGCCACCGCGCCCACGTCCCGCTCCGGCAGGCGCTGCGCATCCCGGGCGTCACGCTCGTCATCAGCGCGTTCTTCGCCTACTGCGCGCTGGAGAGCACCGCGATCCTGTGGGCGTCCACCTATCTCGTCACCGGGCGCGGGGTCGACGTCGCCACCGCGGCGGCGTTCGCCTCCCTCTTCCTCCTCGGCATCACGACCGGGCGGTTCCTCGCCGGGTTCCTCGCCGACCGGGTCGGGGACCGCCTGCTCATCCGCGGCGGGTTCCTCGTCGTGGCCCTCGGGGCGCTGATGATCGCGCTGCCGCTGCCCACCGACGTCCTGGCCCTGGCCGGGCTCGTCGTCGCGGGGCTGGGCTGCGCGCCGGTCTACCCGGCGATCATCCACTCGACGCCGGCGAACTTCGGCCGGCGCAGCTCGCAGGCCGTCATCGGCATCCAGATGGCCGCCGCCTACACCGGCTCGACGCTCGCGCCGCCACTCTTCGGCGTGCTCTCGACGTGGATCGGTCCGTGGGTGTTCCCGTTCTTCCTCGCCGTCCTCGCCGCGCTCGGCCTCGTCATGTCCGAGCGCCTCAACCGGCTCGTCGCGCGCCGCGACCGCGCCGCGCTCAGCGCCGTCTGACCTGCCTCACCCGAGGAAGGACAGCAGCTCGGGCATCCGGGTGGCGGCGTCGCGGGCGACGAGGAAGCCGACGATCCCGACGATCCACGCGGTCGTCTCCCCGCCGGTGCGCTCCATCCACCGGGCCACCCGCTCGAGCAGCGGCTGGACGAGGCGGCCCGCGGTGAGGCGGGCGGCGAGCAGGACGAGGGCCGGGAGCACCATGACGAGGCAGTAGGCGGCGAGCACGCCGAGCCGGGCCGGTGCCCCGAGGTCGGAGGAGCCGATGATCCCGGTCGCCGCGAGGTAGGGCAGCATCGTCGCGACCTCCAGGACGGCGGCGGCGAGCGCGAGGCTGAGCAGCCCGCCCAGCCCCGAGCCGGTCTCGGTGCCCATCGCGCGCTCGCGCCAGCGCAGCAGCCGGCCCGGCCGCCCCGCCTGCCCCTCCTTCTTGCGGCCGATGAAGAAGCTGCCGACGAGCATCCCGACGCCGAGGATGAGCTGGAGCCGCCCGACGACGGGGTTGTCGAGGAGGGCGCCGGCGTCGCCGAGGACCGCCCCGAGCCCGGCGACGAGCGCGACGCCGAGCAGGAGGTAGAAGCTCGCGACGGTCGCGAGGAAGAGGAGCACGCGCCCGGCCCGCACCCGCCCCGGGGTGAGGAGGAACCAGATGGGGATGAGGAGCGTGCCGAAGCTCGTCGAGTCGACGAGCGCGAGGACGGCGAGGGTGCCGGCGGTGATCGTGGTCATGGCACGAGCCTCGCGCCGCTTACCCCGCGCCGTCGTCGGCCGTCGGGCGCAGGACCACCGGCGCCCGCATACATCCTTCGACTGACCCGCGGCTCGCGCGCGTGTGCTGGGATGGGGGCGTGCCAGGAGCGGTGAGGAGCATGTGGGAACGGGCGCGGGCGACGGAGCACGCCCGGGTCCGCAGCGATGCCGCCGGCACGTTCCTCGTCGGCCTCGCGCTGCTCGCGGTCGGCCTGGTCGGCGTGTGGCGGGGGCCCGAGGTCCCCACCGACCTGTGGTGGTTCGTCCTCACCCTGGCCGCGATGTGCGCCGTCATGCTCGGCAAGGCCCGCCGCCCGCTGCTCTCGCTCGCGGCCGGGACCGTCGTCGCCGCTCTCGACGCCGTCCTCGGCGGGAGCATGGGCGTCATGGTCGGGCTGCTCGACCTCCTCTACTCCGCGGCGCTGCGGGTGAGCGCGCCGGCGCTGCGCCGGCTGCGGGTGGGGGCGGCCGTGATCGTCGCCGGCAGCGGGGCCGCGGCGTTCGCCGCGACCGGCGAGCTGCGCGACAGCGCGAACGTCGCCCTCCTCGCCTTCGCCGTGCTCGGCACTCCCCTGTGGTGGGGCACCTCGGTGCGCCAGCAGACCGAGATCGCCGCGCTCGCCTCCGCCCGGGCGCGCGACCTCGCCCGCATCGGGCAGCTGCGCGAGCAGGAGGCCGTCCTCGCCGAGCGCGCCCGGATGGCCGGGGACCTGCACGACGCGCTCGCCAGCCACCTGTCCGCCGTCGCCATCCACTCCGAGGCGGCGCTCGCCGCTCCCCGGCCAGCCGACGCCGAGCAGGCGGCCCGCCGCGACCGTGAGGCGCTCACCGCGATCCGCTCGGCGAGCGTCGCGGCGCTGCGCGAGATGCGCTCGATGATCGACCTCCTGCGCACCGGTGACGAGGCGCGCACCAGCCCGGCGCGGCTGGGCGAGCTCGCCGGGCTGGCCGCAGGGTTCCGCGGGCAGGGCATGGAGCTCACCGTCGACGTGCCCTCCGACCTGCCCGAGCTGCCCGCGGCGGTGGACCAGGCGGCGTTCCGGATCGTCCAGGAGGCGCTCGCCAACGCGCTCAAGCACGGGCGGCCCGGCCCTGTCGACGTCCTCGTCGCGCTCGGCGAGGAGATGCGCATCGAGGTCGCCAACCCTGCCGGTGAGACCGCTCCCGCGGCCGGCGGCGGCGTCGGCCTGCTGACGATGCGCGAGCGGGCCGAGGCCCTGGGCGGCTCGTTCCGCGCGGGCCGGGAGGACGGCCGCTGGCTGGTGTGCGCCCGGATCCCGCTCGGGGCGGGCACGTGAGCGTCCGGGTGGTCGTCGCCGACGACCACGCCGCCATCCGCTCGGGCCTGCGGCTCATCCTCGAGCAGAGCGGGGAGGTCGTCGTCGTCGCCGAGGCCGCCGACGGCGCGAGCGCGGTGACCAACGCGCGGGCACTGCGCCCCGACGTCGTCCTCATGGACATCCGCATGCCCGGGACCGACGGCATCGCCGCCACCCGCGAGATCGTCTCCGCGGGGCTCGCCGACGTCCTCGTGCTCACGACGTTCGACCTCGACGAGTACGTCTTCGGGGCGCTGCGCGCCGGTGCCGCCGGCTTCCTCCTCAAGACCGCAGACGCCGCGACGCTCGTCGACGCCGTCCGGCGGGTCGCCGCCGGGGAGGGGGTCGTGGCGCCCGAGGTGACGCGCCGCCTGCTCAGCGCCCTCGTCCGGGCGCCCGAGCCGCACGAGGCGCAGGTGCCCGCCGACGTCGCCACGCTCACCGACCGCGAGCGCGAGGTGCTCGCCGGGCTCGGCCAGGGCCTGTCCAACGCCGGCCTGGCCGAGGCGCTGGGGATCAGCGAGGCGACCGCCAAGACCCACGTGTCGCGCGTGCTCGCCAAGCTCGGGTGCGCCTCGCGCGTCCAGGCCGCGATCCGCGCCCGGGAGGCGGGACTCGTCTGACCGTCGCGTGCCCCGCAGGTCAGGCGTCGCCTGCGGGGCACGCGGCGGGGCTCAGGGGGTGTGGGCCGCGATGAGGTCCGCGTACCAGCGGGCGCTGGCCTTGGGGGTGCGGACCTGGGTGTCGTAGTCCACGTGGACGATGCCGAAGCGCTTGGCGTACCCGTAGGCCCACTCGAAGTTGTCGAGCAGGGACCACAGGAAGTAGCCACGCACCGGCGCCCCGGCGGCCACGGCGTCGGCCACCGCCTGGATGTGGTCGCGCAGGTAGGCGGTCCGGTCGGGGTCCTCGACGCTGCCGTCCGCGCCGACGACGTCGGGGAAGGCCGCGCCGTTCTCCGTGACGAGCAGCTCCAGGCCCGGGTGCTCGCGGTGCATCCGCACGAGCAGCTCGGTGAGGCCACGCGCGTCGATGGACCAGCCCATGTCCGTGTACGGGCCCGCCTGCTGCGGGAACTCGATGTCCTCGCACCCGGGCCACGGGCTCACCGCGCCGTTCCCGTGGCCGTCGGCCTCCTCCCGCTCCCCCTCGCCCGTGTAGGCGCGCACGAGGGTGGGGCTGTAGTAGTTGACGCCGAGGACGTCGAGCGGCTGGTGGATGAGCTCGAGGTCGCCGTCGTGGACGAAGGACCAGTCGCTGACCGCGGACGTCGCGGCGAGGACGTCCTGCGGGTAGGAGCCGCGCAGCACGGGGTCGAGGAAGACCCGGTTCTGCAGCCCGTCGATCCGCTCCGCGGCGGCGAGGTCGGCGGCGTCGCCGGAGGCCGGGCGCACCCAGGCGAGGTTGAGCGTGAGGCCGACGACGGCGTCGGGACGCTCGGCCCGGATCGCCGCCGCCGCCAGGCCGTGACCGAGGTTGAGGTGGTGGACCGCGGCGAGCACGTCGGCGTGGTCGGTGCGGCCCGGGGCGTGCACGCCGCTGCCGTAGCCGAGGTAGGCCGAGCACCACGGCTCGTTGAGCGTGATGAACGTGCCGAGCCGGTCACCGAGCCGCGCGGCGACGACGCCCGCGTACTCCGCGAAGCGCTCCGCCGTGGCGCGCGCCGGCCAGCCGCCGGCGTCCTCCAGCGCCTGGGGCAGGTCCCAGTGGTAGAGCGTCGCGGCGGGGGTGATGCCCGCGGCGAGGAGCTCGTCGACCAGCCGCGAGTAGAAGTCGATGCCGGCCTCGTTGACCGGGCCCAGGCTCTCGGCGGTGACGTGCGGGGTGATCCGCGGCCAGGAGATGGAGAAGCGGTAGGTCTGCAGGCCCAGCTCCTTCATGAGGGCGACGTCCTCACGGAAGCGGTTGTAGTGGTCGACGGCGACGTCACCGGTGTCGCCGCCCGCCACCCGGCCGGGGGTGTGGCTGTAGGTGTCCCAGATCGACGGGGTCCGGCCGTCGGCGGTGGCCGCGCCCTCGATCTGGTAGGCCGCGGTGGCCGCGCCCCAGACGAAGCCGTCGGGGAGCCGGGGCATCGTGCGGGTGAGGTCCTGGGGTCGGGTCTGGATGCTCATGGGTGTGGTCAGGGCGTCGGGCGGCCCTGCTCCTTTCTGTGGTGGTGGGGCTCAGCCCTTGACGGCGCCGGCCATGATGCCGCTGACGATCTGCCGTCCGAGCAGCAGGAAGACGACGACGACGGGCAGGGTGCCGACGAGCGTGCCGGCCATGATGATCGCGGTGTCCGGCACGTAGCCGCTGCCGAGGTTGTTGAGCGCGACCTGGACGGTGGGGTTGGAGGAGTTCAGCGTGATGACCGGCCAGAAGAAGTCGTTCCAGGCCGTCATGAAGGTGAGCATGCCGAGCACGGCCATGCCGGGCCGGGCGATCGGCAGGACGATGCTCCAGAACGTCCGCAGCGACGTCGCGCCGTCCACGCGCGCCGCCTCGATGAGCTCGTCGGGCAGCGACTGCAGCAGGTACTGGCGCATGAAGAAGACGCCGAACGCGGAGACGAGGGTCGGCAGGATCACCGAGGAGAGCCGCCCGGCGAGGTCGAGCTCGGCCATGACCATGTAGAGGGGCACGACGCCGAGGGTCGGCGGGATCATCATCGTCCCGATGGTCACGCCGAACAGCGCCTTCTTCCCGCGGAACCGCAGCTTGGCGAACGCGAAGCCGGCGAGCGTGCAGAACAGCAGGGTGGCCACGGTGACGGTGCCGGAGACGATGACCGAGTTGACGATCGCCCGACCGATGTCCTGCTGGTTGAGCGCGGTCTGGATGTTGGCCCACAGGTTGGGGCCGGGCGTGAGCGGCGGCGGGGACTGGACCATCTCCGACATCGGCCGGCTCGCGGCGACGAGCATGTAGTAGAAGGGGCCGATGAACAGCACGGCCGTCACGATGAGCACGGCGTAGGTGAGCCAGCCGGCGCCGTGGTTGCTGCGGCGTCGACGCCGGGGTGCTGCGAGCCGCGTCCCGGGAATAGCCGGTGGGCGGGTGATCGTCGTCATCAGTCGTCTCCTCCGGTGAGGCGCTGCGCGGTGCGCAGCCGCACGAAGGCCGTGTTGAGCAGGACGAGGACGACGATGAGCACGAACGTCACCCAGGCCACTGCCGCGGCCCGGCCGAGGCTGCCGTACTGCCAGCCCTGCTGGTACATGAACAGGCCCACCGTCTGGTACTGGTTGACGGCCCCGCCGTTGGGTGTGCCGCCGCCGAAGAGGAGTGGTTCACCGAAGAGCTGGGTGGCGCCGATCGTCGACACGACGACCGTGAAGAGGATCGTCGGGCGCAGGCCGGGCAGAGTGATGTGGCGGAACTGCTGCCACCGGCTGGCGCCGTCGAGGGACGCGGCCTCGTACAGGTCGTAGGAGATCGACTGCATGCCCGCGAGGTAGATGAGCGCGTTGTACCCCGTCCACCGCCACGTGACGATGACGGCGATGGCGATCTGCGCGGTGAGGTCGCCGTTGCGCCAGTCGATCGCGTCGAGGCCGACGAGGGAGAGCATCCAGTTCGCGAACCCGCCGTCGCGCCCGAAGATCTGGGCGAAGACGAGGGTGGAGGCGGCCACCGACGTCGCGTACGGCATGATCATCGAGATCCGGAAGAAGTTGCGCGCCTTCATCCGGTAGTTGAGCAGGTGGGCCAGCCCGAGGGCGAGCATGAGCTGGGGCACCGTCGAGAGCACCCCGATGGTGAACGTCTTGAGCAGCGCGTTGTAGAACTTCTCGTTCGTGAAGAGCCAGACGAAGTTGTCCAGCCCCACCCACGTCATGCCCGCGTTGAGCCGGAAGTCGTGGAGGCTCACCCACACGGTGTAGACGAGCGGGAAGAGCCCGAACGCCGCGAAGAGCAGGAAGAACGGGGCGATGTAGAGGTAGGGCGCCGCGCCGGCCTCCCAGCGGAAGAGCCGGGAGCGCAGGGTCGGCCGGGCGGGCTCGACGACCCGCTGCGGGGTGGGGGGCGGGACGGCGTCGGGTGCCGACCGCACGGGGACGGTGGAAGTCATCACTGCCTCTCGAGGGTCCTGGTCGGGGGCGGGTCCCGGTGGGGCGGGGGCACGCGGCCCCCGCCCCACCGGCCGGCTCAGCGGACCTGGTTGAGCACCTGGGAGACGCCGGTCTCCCACGCGTCGGCCGGGTCGACGCCGTTGACCTCCACGGACAGCAGCGCCTGGACCATGGCGTTCTTCGCCACGCCGTCGTACGGGCCGAGGATCTGCGTCGGCGCGTTCTGCGCCGACGTCGTGAACACCTGGCCGATCGGGGCGCCGTTGAAGTACTCGTCGGTCGTGTCCCCGACGAGCTCGATCGCGCCCGTGTTGGACGGGAAGTTGCCGACGTTGCTGAAGACGGCCGCCTGCTGCTCGGCGTCGGTGAGCCAGGCGATGAGCTCGGCGGCCTCCTCCTTGTTCTCGCTCGCCTCGGGGATGGCGAGGTAGGCACCGCCCCAGTTGCCGCCCTGGCCACCGGGGAGCGTGGTGATGTTCCACTGGCCGCTGCCCGCGTCGCCGGCCTTGCCCTTGATGTAGCCGATCATCCAGGAGGGGCAGGCGATCGAGGCGAAGGTGCCGCTGCCGAACCCGCCGTCCCAGCTCGGGTCCACGAACTGCTCGAGCTTGGCGGTGAGCCCGCTCTGCCCGGCCCGGGCGGCGAGGTCGAACGCGTCGCGCAACGCCTGGTTGCTCTCCAGGACGAGCTCGCCGCTCTCGTCGTGGTAGATCTGCTCCTCGGTGGAGACGATGGCGTTGTACAGGCCACCGGCGGAGTCGTGGAACGCGGTGCCCTCGGGGGCGCCGGCCTGGAACTCCTCGCCGAGGGTGATGAAGTCCTCCCACGAGCCGAGGCGGGCGGCGAGCTCGTCGGGCTCGGAGGGCAGGCCGGCCTCCTCGAACAGGTCGCTGCGGTAGCACAGGGCCATCGGGCCGATGTCGGTGCCCAGCCCGAGGACCTTGCCGTCGGCGGTCGTGGCCGCGTTGGCCTTCCAGTCGACGTAGTCCTCGACGCGCTCCCCGGCGGGGGTGTCGCGCAGGTCGGTCCACAGGTCGGCCTGGTTGGCGGTGACCTCGGAGATGCGGGCGACCTCGATCCCCTGGATGTCGGCGGTGCCGCTCCCGGAGTTCAGCTTGGTCTGCAGGGCGGGCCAGTACTTGTCCTCGCCCTGGGTGGACTCGTACTGGATGAGGATGTCGGGGTTCTCCTCCATGTACTGCTCGAAGAGGCCGGACTCCTCGTAGCCGAAGGTGCCGAAGAGCGCGACGGTGATCGTCGTCTTGCCGTCGGTGCTCCCCCCGGCCGCGTCCGGCTCGTCGCTCGCGCTGTCACCGCACGCCGAGAGCGCGAGCGCCCCCGCGGTCAGCGCGGCGACGACGGATGCGGTCCTGGTCCGTCTGGTGTCCATGGTTCCTCCTACCCGGCGTCGTAGCCGGTTGGTTCGCGGGTCAGTTCGTCCTGAGCGCCCGGCCTCGTCCCCCCAGTTCCTCCTGGGCCCGACGAGATCGGCATGGTCGTTATGGAAGCGCTCCCATAGCGTCCACAGAAGGATGGGGCCGACGTCCGCCCCTGTCAACCCGGGTCCGCCCAGGAGCCCACAGCCGCCCCCACCCCTCCCCCGCGACAGCCGACTTCCGCGCGACAGCCGACTTCCGCGCGACAGCCGCCTTCCGCGCGACAGCGGACTTCCGCGCGACAGCGGACTTCCGCACGACAGCCGACTTCCGCGCGAGAGCGGACTTCCGCGCGAGAGCGGACTTCCGCGCGAGAGCCGAGTTCCGCGCGACAGCGGAGTTCCGCACGACAGCGGACTTCCGCACGACAGCCGACTTCCGCGCGAGGGCGGAGCTCCGCCGGGCGACGGGTGTGGGGTCAGGCGGAGGTGCGCGTGACGAGCTCGACGGCGAGGGTCGCCGATGTCGTCTGCCCGCCGTCGGCGAGGTCCATGAGCATGCGCGCCATGTGGCGGCCCATGACCTCCAGCGGCTGGCGCACGGTGGTGAGGGGCGGATCGGCGTCGGCGGCGAGCGGGACGTCGTCGAAGCCGACGACGGCGACGTCGTCGGGCACCCGGATCCGCCGGGCGCGCAGCGCACGGAGCGCGCCCACCGCCATGAGGTCGTTGGCGGCGAAGACGGCGTCGGGGCGCTCGCCGGACTCCAGCAGGCGCTCCATGGCGCGGTGCCCGCCGCTGATGGTGAAGTCGCCCTCGGTGACCGCGGTGGACGGCAGGTCGATCCCGTTCTCGGCGAGCTCGGCGCGGAAGCCGGCGAGGCGGTCGAGCGACGCCGTCATGTCGCACGGCCCGCAGACGGTGGCCGGGCGCAGGCTGCCCCGGGCGAGCAGCGCCTGCGCGGCGAGCCGCCCGCCGGTGACGTTGTCCGCGGTGACGTACGGGATGCCGACGCGCGGGTTCGCGGGGCGCCCGGCGAGCACGACGGGGACGCCGAGCCGGTGGACGCGCCCGGGGAGCGGGTCGTTGCCGTGGACGGAGAGGAACATCGCGCCGTCGACGTGCCCGCCCGCGGCGTACTCCTCGAGGCGGGTGCGGTCGTCGTCGTTGGCGACGACGACGAAGAGGAGCTGGCGGCGGCGCTCCGCCGCGGCCACCTGCGCGCCGCGCAGGACGCCGGCGAAGAACGGGTCGGCGAAGAACTTGTCGCCGCTCTCGGCGACGACGAACGCGAGGGCGTCGCTGCGGCGCGTGGCCAGCGACCGGGCCGCCTGGCGCGGGACGTAGGACAGGGCGGAGGCGGCCGTCCGCACGGCCTCGCGTGCGCGGTCACTTACCCGCGGGTCGCCGCTGAGCACCCGGCTGGCGGTGGCGCGCGAGACGCCTGCCCGCTCGGCGACCTCGTCGAGGGTCGCGCCGGCAGTGCGCTGCGGTGGCGTCACGGTGGCCCCCCTCTCCTGTTCCGGGTCACAGTATGCCCGCCCGCAACCTCATTTCTTCCATGGACGTTTCCACCCGGCAGTGGACGGCCCGTCCGTCACCTCGGCCTGCACCGGAGGGATGCGGGGTGTTCCATGGGCGCCGGGTGCTCCGTGCGCACGGTGTCGCTGGGGAGGTAGGGGACGTGGACTGGTTCGTCGCCGAGGGCTCGCAGGTCGCGCGGTTCGTCCTGCAGCGCGGTGTCGCGCTCGTGTACGCCGTCGCGTTCGTCGCCGTGCTGCGCCAGTTCCCGGCCCTGCTCGGTGAGCGCGGACTCCTGCCGGTCCCCCGGTTCACCGCCCGGGTCCCGCTGCGCGCCGCCCCCAGCCTGTTCCACCTGCGCTACTCCGACCGTCTGCTCCGCGCCGTCGCCCGGGTCGGCCTGGTGCTCGCGCTCGCCGTCGTCGTCGGGCTGCCGCAGCAGGGACCGCCGTGGCTGCCGATGCTCGTGTTCCTCGCCCTGTACGCGCTCTACCTGTCGGTGGTCAACGTCGGGCAGGTCTTCTACGGCTTCGGCTGGGAGTCGCTGCTGCTCGAGGCCGGTTTCCTGGCTGCCTTCCTCGGCTCGGACCGGACCGGAACGCCGCTGCTCACCCTTCTTGCCTTCCGCTGGCTGGTCTTCCGGCTGGAGCTCGGTGCCGGTCTCATCAAGCTGCGCGGCGACCCGGCCTGGCGGAACCTCACGGCCCTGGACCACCACCACGAGACCCAGCCGATGCCCGGCCCGCTGAGCTGGTTCTTCCACCGCCTGCCGTGGCCGCTGCACCGCGTCGAGGTGGTGGCCAACCACGTGACCCAGCTGATCGTGCCGTTCCTCCTCCTGGCCCCGCAGCCGGTCGCGACGTGGGCGGCGGGCGCCGTCGTCGTCACCCAGCTCTGGCTCGTCCTCTCGGGGAACTTCGCCTGGCTCAACTGGCTCACCATCGTCCTCGCGTTCTCGGCCGTGGACGACGACGTCCTCGCCGGGCTGGTCCCCTCGCTCACCCCGGAGCGGGCGACCGGTCCGACGCCGCTGTGGTTCACCGGGGCCGTCCTGGTGATGGCGGGGCTCGTCCTCGTCCTCAGCCGGCGGCCGGCCCGCAACCTCCTGTCGCGGCGACAGCGGATGAACGTCTCCTACAACCCCTTCCACCTCGTGGGGGCCTACGGCGCGTTCGGGTCGGTCACCCGCCGACGCGAGGAGATCGTCGTCGAGGCCACCCGTGAGGAGGACCCGGGCGAGGAGGACTGGGAGGAGTACGTCTTCCGCGGCAAGCCCGGCCCGCCGGGGCGCCGGCCGCGGCAGTACGCGCCCTACCACCTGCGGCTGGACTGGGGCATGTGGTTCCTCGGGCTGGGGTCCTCGGCGCAGCTCGCGTGGTTCCTCCCGTTCCTCGACCGTCTGCTCGAGGCCGACGCCGCCACCCTGCGGCTGCTGCGCCACGACCCGCTGGCCGGCGAGCGGCCGGTGTGGGTACGGGCGCGGGTGTTCCGCTACCGGTTCTCGACGTGGGAGGAGCTGCGGCGCGAGCGGGTGTGGTGGGTGCGCAGGGAGGTCGGCGAGATCATCGCGCCGCGGCGTCTGGGGCGAGCGCCCGGCGATGTCGGAGGGCGAGCCTAGAGTCGCGGCCACGCACCGAGGGAGGTGGTGGACGCCATGGGGACCGAGCAGCTGGACGGCGCGCCGCGGGTCAGCCGGGCCGGACGACGTCGAGGGCCCGGGCCAGCACGTCGGGCAGCGGCGGGCGCGGCACCGGGGTGCGCGCCCAGGCGCGCAGCGCGGCGAGGAACGCGCCGGCCAGGGCCGTCCCGAGGACCTCCGCGGTGAGGTCCTCCGTCCGCGAGCGCCGCAGGTACCCGGCGACCACCCGCCCCACGGCGGCCTGGCGGCGGGCGGCGGACTCCTCGAGCTCCTCGCCCACCCCCATCGGCTCGGCGTTCGCGAACGCGAGCGCGACCGGTCCGGGCTCGACGTCCGCGGCCACCCGGAGCAGGGCCGCCCGGACCTGGGCGACCGCGTCCCCGTCGGTCCCCGAGCCCGCGAGCGCCTCGGTGAGGTCCGCGACGGCGTCGTCCACGGACGTCCAGAGCAGGTCGCTCTTCGTCGGGATGTAGTTGAAGAAGGTGTTGCGGCTGACGCCCGCGCGCTCGGTGATGTCGGCCACGGAGGTGGCGGCGTAGCCCTTCTCGAGGAACAGCTCACAGGCCGCTTCGGCGAGCATCTCGCGGGAAGCGGAACGTGGCCGGCCGACGCGGCGCCCTTCTCGCACCCGACGATCCTACGGTCCGGGCATACCCGGCGCCGAGTTATTGTTGGACGCAGCCCAAGAACTCGACCGAACGGGACGTCATGGCTCAGCTCGGACCGCACACCCGCATCGCCGCCGCAGCTGCCCTCGCGGCGCTCGCGCTCGCCGCCTGCAGCGACGGGGGCACCGGCGCCGGGGAGGCCACCGGCGAGCCCGTCGAGGGCGGCACGCTCGTCTACGCCACCGGCGACGCCGAGCCCACCTGTCTCGACCCGCACGTCGGCGGCAACTACCCCCAGGCGCTCATCTCCACCCAGTACCTCGAGCCGCTCGTCGGCCGCGACGCCTCCGGGGAGATCCAGCCCTGGCTCGCCACCGACTGGGAGGTCAGCGAGGACGGCCTCACCTGGGACCTCACGCTCGCCGAGGGCATCACCTTCACCGACGGCACCCCGCTGGACGCCGAGGCGGTCAAGGTCAACATCGAGCACCTCCAGGACCCGGACACCGCCTCCTCGACCGGCTACCTCGCGGTCGAGAAGATCGCCGAGGTCGAGCCGGTGGACGCCGGCCACGTGCGCTTCCACCTGTCCGAGCCGGACTCCGCGCTCCTGGAGTCGCTGAGCACCCAGTGGACCGCGATCCAGTCGCCCGCGGGCATCGCCCGCGGCACCGACGAGAACTGCGCCGCCCCGATCGGGACCGGCCCGTTCGTCGTCACCGAGTGGGTGCCCCAGCAGCACGTCCTGCTCGAGCGCAACGAGGACTACGCCTCCCACGGTCCTGAGGCCGACCACGACGGTCCCGCCCACCTCGAGCGCATCGAGTGGCGCTTCCTGCCCGACCCCGCCACCCGCTGGGCGGCGTTGCAGTCCGGCGAGGTGCACGTCATCGACAACCCCGAGCCCGAGGCGGTCGTCACCGCGGAGGCCGCCGGCATCACCCACATCGACGCCCCGCGTCCCGGGTCGGTCAACCGGATCGAGCTCAACTCCTCCCAGGCGCCGTTCGACGACGTCCGCGTCCGGCAGGCGTTCGTCCTCTCCGCCGACGTCGACCCGGGCATCGAGGCGCTCTACCAGGGCGTCGCGACCCGCTCCCACTCCCCGCTGTCGAGCGTGGAGCCGATGGCCTACTCCGACCCCTCGCTGTTCGTCACCGACGTCGCGCAGGCCGAGCGGCTGCTCGACGAGGCCGGCTGGGACGAGGTCGACGACGAGGGCTACCGGGTCCGCGACGGCGAGCGCCTCACCGTCCGCCTCCCGGTGAGCACCAACCAGTCCGTGGCCGCCGAGCAGGCCCTCTTCGAGCAGATCCAGGCCAACACCCGCGCCGTCGGTTTCGACGTCGTCATCACCCCGCTCGACCTGTCGGCCTGGTACGGCGCCCTCGCCGCGCCCGAGGGCGGCGGGGAGAACGACTACGACGCCGTGAGCGCGCCGTACACGAAGGTCGGCCCCGACGTGCTGCGGATCCTCTACCACTCCGACGGCACCGTCCCCGCCCCGAGCGGCTACTTCGCCAACCTCTCCCAGGTCACCGACCCCGAGCTCGACGCCCTGCTCGACGAGGCGGCGCGGATCACCGACCCGGACGAGCGCGCCGAGCTCTACACCGAGGTCCAGCGCCGCGTCCTCGAGGGCTACTACATCCTGCCGCTGTACGACCAGCAGAACCACTTCCTCACCCGCGGCGTCGAGGGCGTCACGACCCTCGGCACGGTCTCCACGCCCACCTTCGTGGGCGCACGGCTCACCTCCTGAGGACCGGCCGATGAGCGTGCTGCGCTGGCTGCTGGGCCGGCTCGCGGCGGCCGCGCTGGTCGCCTGGGTGGTCGCCACCGTCGTGTTCTTCGCGCTGCGCGCGGCGGGCGGCGACCCCTCCGAGGCGATCCTCGGCGGGCCGGGCTCGCAGGCGAGCGAGGAGGCGGTGGCGCAGGTGCGCGCGGAGTACGCGCTCGACCAGCCGCTCCTCGTCCAGTACCTGCTCCAGCTCGCCCGGACGGTGACGTTCCGGCTCGGTGACTCCTACGCCCGGCGCCGGCCCGTCTCCGAGCTCATCGGGGACCAGATCGGCGGCACGCTCGCCCTCGCCGCCCTCGGCCTGCTCCTCGCCTGGGTCATCGCCCTCGTCGTAGCGACCGCCGCCGTGCGGGCCCGCGGCCCGGTGGCCCGGCGGGCGGTCGGCCTGCTGCGCGGCGCGGAGGTCGTCGCGTCGGTGACCCCGCACTTCTGGCTCGGCGCGGTGCTCATCGCCGTCGTCGCCGGCGGGCTGGGCTGGCTGCCCGCGACGAGCAGCGACAGCTCCCTGCGCTCCCTCCTGCTGCCCGCGCTCACCCTCGCCGTCCCCGTCGCCGGGTTCCTCGGCCAGGTCATGCGCGACGGGCTGGAGGAGGCGCACACCGCGCCCTTCGCGACGACGGCGCGCACCCGCGGCGCCGGGGAGGGCTCGGTGCTGTGGCGCCACTCGCTGCGCCACGCCGCCCTCCCGGCGATCGCGCTGTCCGGCTGGGCCTTCGGCTCGCTGCTCTCCGGCGCCGTCGTCGTCGAGACGCTGTTCGGGCGCCCGGGCCTCGGGCGCCTGCTCATCGACGCCACCCACTCCCGCGACGTCCCGCTCGTCATCGGCGTCGTCCTCGTCATCGCGCTGGGCTACGTCGTCGTCATGTCGGTCGCCGACGTGCTCGAGCGGCTCGTCGACCCGCGGCTGCGCGGCCGGCTCGAGGCCGTCCGGACGGCGCCGCACGGCGAGGTGGTCTCGTGAGCACCCGCGCCGTCACGCCGCTGCGCGAGGCCGCCGAACGGCTCGGCGCCACCCGCCTCGTGCGCTCGCTCGGGCCCAGCGGGCTGGTGAGCGGCGCCGTCGTCCTCCTCGTCCTCCTCGCGGCGGTGTGGCCCGATCTCCTCGCCCCCGGCGACCCCACCGCCGTCGCGCCCGCGCGGGCCTACCTGCCGCCCGGCGAGGGCGGGCTGCTCGGCACCGACGCCTCGGGTCGGGACGTGTGGACGCGCGTGGTCCACGGCGCGGGTCAGTCGCTCGGCGTGGGAGCCGCGGCGACGGCGATCGGCCTCGCCCTCGGCGTCGTCCTCGGGTTCGGTGCCGCGCTCGGCCCGCGCTGGCTCGACGGGCTGCTCAGCCGGATCATCGAGGTGCTCTTCGCGCTGCCCAGCCTCGTCCTCGCGCTCCTGCTCGTCGCCGTGCTGGGCGCGGGCGTGGGACCCTCCGTGCTCGCCGTCGGCGCCGCGACCGCCCCGGGGTACGCCCGGATCCTGCGCGCCCGGGCGCAGTCCGTCGCGCGCAGCCCGTACGTGGGGGCGGCGCGGCTCGAGGGCGTCGGGGCGCCGCGCGCGTTCGTCCGCCATGTCCTGCCGAACACCGTGTGGCCGCTCGTCGCGCTCGCCACGCTCGGCGTCGGGCAGGCGATCGTGTGGGTGTCGGCGCTCAGCTACCTCGGTCTCGGGGCGCTGCCGCCCTCGCCGGAGTGGGGGGCGATGCTCAACGCCAGCCGCCTGCACATCACGACCTCCTGGTGGCTCACCGTGGCCCCGGGTCTCGCGATCACCGTGACCGCCGCGGCCCTCACCCTCCTCGGTCGGCGCCTGAGCGCGGTGGCGCCGGCATGAGCCCCGTCCTCGACGTCGCCGGGCTCACCGTCGCCTTCCCCGGCGTGGGCCAGGTGCTGCGCGGGGTGGACCTGCGCCTGGAGGCGGGGCGCTGTCTCGCCGTCGTCGGCGAGTCCGGCGCCGGCAAGTCGGTGCTCGCGCGCAGCCTCGTCGGCCTCGCCGGGGAGGGCGGGGCGCCCGCACGGGTGTCGGCGACGCGGCTGCACGTCGCCGGGCAGGACCTCACCGCGGCCGGGGAGCGACAGTGGCGGCGCCTGCGCGGGCAGGACGTCGGCTTCGTCCTCCAGGACGCGCTCCAGTCCCTCGACCCGCTGCGCACCGTCGGCGCCGAGGTCGGGGAGTCGCTGCGCCTGCAGGGGGTGTCCGCCCCGGAGCGACGCCGCCGGGTGCTCGAGGCCCTCGTCCGCGCCGGCCTCGACGAGCCCGCCACCCGCGCCGCCCAGCGCTCCGGGGAGATGTCCGGCGGGATGCGCCAGCGCGCCCTCATCGCCTCCGCGATCGTCTCCGACCCGGCCCTGCTCGTCGCCGACGAGCCGACGACGGCGCTGGACGCCACCGTCGCGAGCGGCGTCCTCGACCTCCTCGCCGAGCTCCGCGACGCCGGGACCGCCGTCCTCCTCGTCACCCACGACCTCGGCGCGGTGGCGCGGCTGGCCGACGACGTCGTCGTGCTCGACGCGGGCCGGGTGGTGGAGTTCGGACCGGTCGACGAGGTCCTGCGCCGCCCGTCCCACGACGTCACCCGCGCCCTGCTGGCCGCGGTGCCGCGCGGGTCGCGGCCGGGGACGACTCCCCCCGGCGGGCAGGAGGTGCTGCGCGCCGGCGGGCTGACCCGGCGCTACCGGCTGCCCGGCGGTGGCGCCGTGGACGCCCTGGACGACGTCGACCTCCTCGTGCGGCGCGGCGAGGCGCTCGGGGTCGTCGGGGAGTCGGGCAGCGGGAAGTCGACGCTCGCGCGCATGCTCGTCGCTGCCGAGGAACCGGACGCGGGGCAGGTGGAGCTGCTCGGCGAGCCGTGGAGCGGTCTCCCCGAGCGCCGCCGACGGCCGCGGCGACACCTCGTGCGGCTCGTCCCGCAGGACCCGCTCGCCTCCTTCGACCCGCGCTGGACGGCGGGCAAGGTGCTCACCGCGGCCGTGCGCGCCGCAGGGAGCGACCGCTCCCCCGCCGAGCTCCTCGAGCTCGTCCGGCTGCCGCAGGCGGTGCTCCACCGCCGGCCGCGCGCGATGTCCGGCGGGCAGCGGCAGCGGCTGGCGATCGCGCGTGCCCTGGCCGCCGACCCCGCCGTCCTCGTGCTCGACGAGCCGGTCTCCGCCCTCGACGTCACCGTCCAGGCCGCGATCCTCGACCTGCTCGTCGACCTCCAGGAGCGCACCGGCACCGCGCTCGTCCTCATCTCCCACGACCTCGCCGTCGTGCGGAGGGTGTGCCGGAGCGTCGCCGTCATGCAGGGCGGGCGGATCGTCGAGCAGGGTCCGGTCGAGGACGTGTGGGCCACGCCGCAGGCACCGGTCACCCGGGCGCTGCTGGAGGCCGTGCACCCGCTCCCGTGACGCGCGGCCGGCCCGGTGCCGCTCGGAACCTGCCACGAAGTGCCGTGGCAAGCCCTTCCCGGGGCGCCCGGCACAGCGTGTCGCCCGCGTGTCGCCGACTTGGTGGCAGGTTCGACGCGCGCCCGGAACGCCGAGAGCGGGGCCGCCCCCGGAGGGAGGACCCCGCCCATGCGCGGACCGTGAGGCGTCAGCCGGTGTTCTGCAGGCCCGCGGCGATGCCGTTGACGGTGAGGAGGAGCAGGCGCCGGATCTCGGCGAGCTCCGCGTCGGGCCGCACGTCGGCGTCGGTACGCAGCGCACGCAGCGCCCGCAGCTGCAGCAGCGACAGCGCGTCGACGTAGGGGTTGCGCAGCTGGACCGCCCGGCCGAGCACCCGGCGCCCCTCGAGGGGGTAGGAGTGGCCGGTGATGCGCAGCACCCAGTCGGTGGTGAGGTCGAGCTCGTCCAGGACGAGCTGGGAGAGGTCCTCCCGGTCCGACAGCGCGAGGTACTGGCGCGCGATCCGTCGGTCGGTCTTCGCCAGCGACATCTCGACGTTGTCGATGAGCGTGTTGAACAGCGGCCACTCGCGGTAGGCGGTCTGCAGCGCCTCGAGGTCCCCGACCGCCTCGAGGGCGGAGCCGAGGCCGAACCAGCCGGTGAGGTTGATCCGCGCCTGGGTCCACGCGAACACCCACGGGATGGCGCGCAGGTCCTCGAGGGACTCCACCGACAGGCCGCGACGCGCGGGACGCGAGCCCAGCGGCAGCATGCCGACCTCCTCCTGCGGGGTCACCTGGGCGAACCAGGGGGCGAAGCCCTCGGCGTGGATGAGCTCGTAGAAGCGGGCGCGGGAGACCTCGTCCATCGTCGCGGCGAGGCCGGCGAAACGCTCGGCGGCCGCGGCGTTGCGCTTCTCCGTCGACGGGGCGCCGGCGAGCAAGGTGGCCGCGGCGACCTGGTCGATGTGCCGGGCCGCGATCGCGCGGTCGCCGTAGCGGGCGGTGATGACCTCGCCCTGCTCGGTGAGCTTGAACCGGCCGTCCACCGAGTGCGGCGGCTGCGCGAGGATCGCCCGGTTCGCGGGGCCACCGCCGCGGCCGAGGGCGCCGCCCTTGCCGTGGAAGAGCGTGAGGTGGATGTCGTTGCGCTGCGCCCAGGCCGCGATCTCCTCCTGCGCGACGTACAGCGCGAGGTTCGCCGACACGGGCCCGACGTCCTTGGCGGAGTCGGAGTAGCCGAGCATGACCTCGATGCGGCGTCCGGTCTGCGCGAGGCGCGCCTGCACCTGCGGCAGCTCGAGCATCTCCTCCAGGATCCGCGGCGCGGCCTGGAGGTCGTCGAAGGTCTCGAACAGGGGCACGACGTCGAGCACCGGCGCGGCCTCCGGCGAGCCGAGCGCGTGCTCGGCGAGGCGGTACACGGCGGCGAGGTCCTCGCTGCTGCGGGTGAAGGAGACCGTGTACCGGCGGCAGGCGTCGATCCCGTGCCGGCGCTGGATCGCGGCGATCGACCGGAAGGTCTCGAGGACCTCCTCGGGGTCGACGGCCGGCTCGGGCACCGACGTCGGGTCCTCGAGCCACGCGAGCGTCTGCGCGTGCACCTTGGAGTGCTGGCGGACCTCGAGCTCGGTGAGGTGGAACCCGAAGGACTCCGCCTGCCAGATGAGGTTCTGCAGGTCCCCGTGGGCCTTGCGGAAGGCACCGGCCCGGCGCAGGGAGTCCTGGACGACGCGCAGGTCCGAGAGGTACTCCTCCGGGCCGGTGTAGGCGAGGTCGGCGTCCCGCTCGCGGGTGGCGGCGAGGCGCGCGGCCGCGACGAGCATGACCCGGCGGTGCGGCTCACGCGGGGAGCGGGCCGCCACCTGGGCGGTGACCTCCTCGGAGAGCTGGCGCTGGGAGTTCCACAGCGCGCGGAGCTCCTCGGACGGCGGGGTGCCGGCCTCGTCGAGCGTCATCGCCAGCCCGATCCGGGCGGTCTCCCGCTCGAGGGCGGTGAGGACGTGCTCGGCCGCGATGGCCGCCGCCTGCCGGGTGACCTTGGCGGTGACGTTCGGGTTGCCGTCGCGGTCGGCACCGATCCAGCTGCCGAGCCGGACGAAGGGCGTGGCGCGCGGGGCTGCGTAGCCGCGCTCGTCGCCGAGGAGCCAGTCGTCGGTCTGGCGGTAGACCTGAGGGAGCACCTCGAAGAGGGTCTGCTCGAAGACCGACATCGCGGTGAAGACCTCGTCGACCGGCGAGGGCTTGGACTCGCGCAGGTGGGCCGTGCGCCACATCGTGTCGATCTCCGCGAGCAGCCGGCGCTCGATGCGCTGGCGGGCGTTGGCGCCCAGGCGCGGGTCGTCCGCCTCGGCGACGAGGTCGGAGATCCGGCGGATTGAGCCGGAGACGGCGCGGCGGCGGGCCTCGGTGGGGTGCGCGGTGAGGACGGGGTGGAACTCCAGCTCGCGCAGCCGGCGGGCGGCCTCCTCCTCGGAGGTCTCGGCGGCGAGCTGGGCGTAGGCGCCGGCGAGCGCGTCAGACCGCGGCTGAGCCTCCTCGCGGCCGCGCAGCGCGCGCACCCGGTGGTACTCCTCGGCGAGGTTGACGAGGTGGAAGTAGCAGGTGAACGCGCGGGCCACCTGCTCGGCGCGCTCCACGGTGAAGGAGTCGATGAGGGCCTGCGCCTCGGCCAGCAGGCCGTCGCCGTCGGTGTCGACGACGGCGCCGATCGCCAGCTCGCGCAACCGCTCGACGTCGGAGAGGAGATCCTCCCCGCCGTCCTCGCGCAGCACGCGACCGAGGAGGGCGCCGAGCAGGCGCACGTCCGCGCGCAGCGCCTCGGGCATGTCGAGTCGGGCGCTGCTGCGTGCTTCGTCCGGGGAAGAGCTTTGAATCATGGGGTCAGGTTAACGACCCGCCACCCCCGGCCGCCGTCACGTCCATCCCCTGTCCACGGCGCGTCGCGCCCCACCCCCGCGACAGCCGACTTCCGAACGACAGCCGACTTCCGCGCGACAGTCGACTTCCGCACGGTCAGGGCGTGGCGAGATCCGCCAGCAGGCTGTGTTCCTCCTCCGCCGTCAGCCCGGAGCGGCGCGGGCGGTCGAGGCCCCGCTCGCGTTCGTCGTCGAGCACGCGCGCGATGGTGTCCGCGAGCGGACGGACGCTGCCGCCGGCGGCGAGGTAGGCGGCGTTGCTGCGCTGCATCATCCCGCCCATGTCCGGCGGCAGCCACAGCGGCAGTGACCGTGGGCCGGCCCAGTGGCGGACGCCGCGGGCGAGGAGCCACTCGTCCTCGGCAGGGACACGGACGCCGTCGACGCCGGCGGCCGCGGCGATCTCGGCGAGTACGTCGGTGAGCGGGTGGCTGTGGCCGACGGCGTCGACGACGCCGCCCGCGCCGCGCAGCCCGGCCGTGACGATCCACGCCGCGAGGTCGGCGACGTCGATGACCTGGACGTGCCGTCCCGCGAGGGTCGGGGTGAGCACCTGGCCACCGCGCAGCAGGCGCGCGGGCCAGTAGCCGAAGCGGTCGCTGGGGTCGCCCGGGCCGACGATGAGGCCGGGGCGCACGACGTGGAGCCGCTCCCCGAGAGCAGCGGCGGTGGCGCGCTCGGCGGCCACCTTGGCCTGGGCGTAGTCCGTGAGGTCGACCGGGTCGACGACGGCGGCGCCCTCGTCCGCGCCCGGCGCGTCGTTGTCGCGGTAGACGGAGACGCTCGAGACGAGCGTCCAGTGGCGCGCCCGGCCGGCGAGGGCGGCGAGCGCCGACTCGACCGGCTCCGGCTCGTAGGCGAGCTCGACGACGTCGTCCCACTCGCCGTCGAGGTCCGCGTACGCGCCCGGTCGGGTGCGGTCCGCGACGACGAGTCGCGCGCCGTCGGGGACGGTGCCCGACACGCCGCGTGCCAGACAGACGACCTCGGCTCCCGCGGCGAGGGCGACGCGAGCGACCTCCCGGCCGAGCCAGGCGGTGCCACCGAGGACCAGGACGCGTCTCACGCGCCCATCGAACACCGTCGACCGGCTACTGACGCCCGGACCAGCAGCGGAAGTCGGCTCTCGCGCGGAACTCCGCTCTCGCGCGGAAGTCGGCTCTCGCGCGGAACTCCGCTCTCGCGCGGAAGTCGGCTCTCGCGGGGGGAGAGAGAGGGGGTCAGAGGGACCAGGTGGCGTTCGGGGTGGCGAGCTCGAGGGGGCCGGCGTAGGTGGCGGTGGCCTCGGCGTGCACGACCGCGGGGTCGTTCCACGGCGGCAGGTGGGTGAGCACGACACATCGGGCACCGGCGGCGGTGGCGATCGTGCCCGCCCGCAGGCCGGTGAGGTGGATGCCTCGCACGGTGTCCCGGTCCTCCTGGAAGGCGGACTCGCAGAGGAACAGGTCCGCGTCGCGCGCAGCCTCCACGAGCGCGTCGCAGGCGTCCGTGTCGCCGGAGTAGGTGAGCACGACGTCGCGGGTGCCGTCCTGCGACGGCCCGGTGACCCGCAGCGCGAACGCGGGCACCGGGTGCTCGACCGGGAAGGCCTCGACCCGCAGCGGCCCGACCTCCACGACCTGGCCGGGCACGTGCTCGGCGAAGGTGAAGGCGGAGTCGAGGGCGGAGAGGTCCTCCTCCATCGTCAGGCCGGCGACGCGGGCGTCGGTGCCGGGCGGGCCGAGCACCAGCACCGGGCCGAGGGCCCCGGCCGGGTTGTAGCGCCGGTAGACGTCCAGGCCGGTGATGTCCACGACGTGGTCGGCGTGCAGGTGGCTGAGCACGACGGCATCGAGCTCGGCGGGGTCGAGGTGGCGCAGGAGCGAGCCGAAGGCGCCGGACCCGAGGTCGAGGAGGATGCTCCACGTGCGGGTGCCACCGGCGCCGTCGGGGCCGTCGGCCTGCACCAGGTAGCACGAGGAGGCGGAGTCCGGGCTGGACATCGAGCCGGCGCAGCCCACGATCGTCAGCCTCACGCGGTGACCTCCAGCTCGGTGTCGCGGTCAACCCGGCCGACCTCCGGGCCGAGGAAGCGGTGGGCGAGCCGGGTGAAGCTCTCGCCGTCGCCGGTGGCGAGGAAGCGGTGCTGCGGCGGCGGGGCCGCGATGTCACGCTCGAGGTCGTGCGCGACCAGCATCCGGTAGGTGTCCTTGGCCGTCTCCTCCGCGCTCGACACGAGAGTGACCTCCTCGCCCATGACGTAGGAGATGACGCCGGTGAGCAGCGGGTAGTGGGTGCAGCCGAGAACCAGGGTGTCCACGCCTGCGGCGCGGACGGGCTCGAGGTACTCCCGGGCGGCGGCGAGCACCTCGGGGCCGGAGGTGACGCCCCGCTCGACGAACTCGACGAAGCGGGGGGCTGCGGACATGGTGAGCTCGAGGTGGGGCGCGGCGGCGAAGGCGTCGCGGTAGGCGCCGGAGCTGATCGTCGCCCGGGTGCCGATGACGCCGACCTTCCCGGAGCGGGTGGCAGCCACCGCGCGGCGCACGGCCGGCTGGATCACCTCGACGACCGGCACCCCGGCCCCGACGGTGTAGCGCTCACGGGCGTCGCGCAGGACGGCGGCGGAGGCGGAGTTGCAGGCGATGACCAGGGCCTTGACCCCGGAGTGGACGAGCCGGTCCATGACGTCGATGGCCAGCGCGCGGACCTCGGCGATGGGCTTGGGCCCGTAGGGCGTGTGTGCGGTGTCCCCGATGTAGAGGATCGACTCGTGGGGCAGCTGGTCCAGGATGGCGCGCGCAACGGTCAGGCCCCCCACCCCTGAGTCGAAGACACCGATCGGCGCGTCGTTCACGCTTCTGACGTTAACCTCATCGGGGCCCGCCCGACATGGCCTCGAGCAGTGACTCCTGCCACCAGGTGAGGGCGGCGTACAGGCTCGTGAGGGCGGCGTCGAGCTCGTCACGCGGCGTGGTGGGCGCCTCGGTGCCTGCACGGTCGTAGACGCGCTCGGCGTCCTCGTCGGTCTCGATGCCCAGGCGTGCGGCGAGGACGAGGCGCAGGTCGGTGAGGGCGGAGAGCCAGGCCCGCTCCTGCCCGGCGCGCACGACGACGACGCCGGAGCTCGTCCGCAGGCCGGCGTGGACCACCCGCAGGTGGTCCACCTTCGTCGCCCGCAGCGAGCTCTCGGTGAGCCTGCGCAGCTCCGCGGCGAGCTGCTCGTCCTCCCGGCTCGCCGGGGGCAGCAGCCGCGCGAGCGCGGGGTCGCGGGGCGGCTGTCCGGCGGCAGGGTCCCAGTCGAGGGCGGCGAGGACGGCGTCCTCCTCGGAGGCGTGCTCGGCGTCGTCCTCCTCCTCGATGTGCGAGCCGAGGAGCTCGGCGGTGTCGGCGACGATGCGGCTGATGATCCGCAGCTCGGCGGGCTCGAGCTCGCAGGCCCACCCGCCGGGGACGGCGAGGAACGCGCGCATCTCAGGCGCCCCCCTCGGGCTCGAGGGTGGCCCACAGCCCGTAGGAGTGCATCGCCTGCACGTGGACCTCCATCTTCTCCCGGGCGCCCTCGGCGACGACGGCGCGCCCGTCGTGGTGGACCTGGAGCATGAGCTCGCGGGCGCGGGGCTCGGGGTAGCCGAAGTACGTGCGGAACACGTAGGTCACGTAGCTCATGAGGTTGACCGGGTCGTTCCAGACCACGGTGCGCCAGGGTCGTGCGGGGTCGAGCGCCTGCTCGTGCTCCTCGGTCTGCCCGGGCACCGTGACGGGTCCGGGCGTCGTCGCTGCCACCATGCGCCCCACCCTATGCACTCCGCCCGACGCCCCGCCCGCGCCCGGCAGGACGACGGGGCCCGGCAGGAACGTTCCTGCCGGGCCCCGTCGAGGTCCTCACGCGTGTGGTGTGGCGCGGGTCAAACCCTGGTCTTCTTGCCTCGTCCCACGAGGGACATGATCACGGAGATCACGAGAATCGCCACACCGATCCAGATGAGGATCTGGGCCGCCTCGACCGCGACACCGATGATGAGCATGACGACACCGAGGATGATCAGAATCAGCCACAAAGACATACGAGGACTCCCTTCGTTCCCGGCGCCACTCGGCGCCGGCCTGTTGGCGTCAAGCGTTGCAGAACTTGTTCACCAGGGCACGCTGAACCGCAAACTCGCGCCTGACCTGGAACTTTCGGGGCCTCAGGCGATGACGTGGCGGGTCGGGATCGCCGGTTCACCCTCGCTCAGCCGCCAGCCCTCGTAGGGCAGCGCGGCCCGCGAGGCGACGTGCCGCTCGGCGGCGGCCGCGACGGCACCCGGTCCACGGTGCTCGTCGGCGATGACGCCCTGTCGCACGAGCGGGAGCTGCAGCCCGCGCGCCCCGTGCTCCTCCAGCACCCGCACCCCGGTGGCCTCGTCCTCGCACCCGACGACGAGCTCCTCCTGGGCCACGCCGTTGGAGAAGACGCGCCCGGCGACCTTGAAGCCGCCGACGGTCGCCTTGGAGGCCGAGGCCTTGGCGACGTCGACCATCCGTCCGTCGGCGCCCTCGCGCTCGACGAGCTTGTAGACGAGCTCGGCGGTCGGCAGCCCGGAGCCGGTGACGAGCTTGGTGCCCACCCCGTAGGCGTCCACCGGCGCGGCGCCGAGGGCGGCGATGGCGTACTCGTCGAGGTCGGAGGTCACGGTGATGCGCGTCGTCGTCGCGCCGAGCTCGTCGAGCTGGCGGCGCACGGTGAACGCCTGGGCGACGAGGTCACCGGAGTCGAGGCGCACCGCGCCGAGCTCCCCGCCGTGGCGACGGGCGGCGGCCACCGCGCGCTCGACACCGCGCTCGACGTCGTAGGTGTCGACGAGCAGCGTCGTGCCCGGCCCCATCGCCCGCACCTGGGCGTCGAAGGCGGCCTCCTCGTCGTCGTGGACGAGGGTGAAGGAGTGTGCGGCGGTCCCGATCGTCGGGATGCCGTAGGTGCGGCCCGCCTCGAGGACGCTCGTGCCGGCGAACCCCCCGACGACGGCGGCGCGCGCAGCCGCGACGGCGGCCTCCTCGTGGGTGCGGCGAGCCCCCATCTCCAGGCAGGGCCGGCCGTGGGCGGCGGTGGTCATCCGCGAGGCCGCAGCCGCGACGGCGGAGTCGTGGTTGAGCACCGAGAGCACGACCGTCTCGAGCAGGACTGCCTCGGCGAAGGTGCCGCGCACGGTGAGGATCGGGGACCCGGGGAAGAAGCACTCCCCCTCGCCGTAGCCGAGGACGTCCCCGGAGAAGCGGTAGCCGGCGAGGTAGTCGAGGGTCTCGCCGCTGACGACGCCCATCTCGCGCAGCCAGTCGATCTCCGCGCCGGAGAAGGTGAAGGAGGCGATGGCGTCGAGGACCCGGCCGGTGCCCGCGACGACGCCGTACCTGCGCCCGCCGGAGAGCCGGCGGGCGAAGACCTCGAAGACGCTACGCCGGTGCGCGGCACCGGACTGGAGGGAGGCCTCGAGCATCGTCAGCTCGTAGCGGTCGGTGAGCAGTGCGGTGGTCGCGCGTGACATGGCGACCAACCTAGCGGCCCCGTGCCCGCGGTACCTCGCCCGCCCGAGGTCGGACCCGCCAGAATGCGGTCATGTCGAACCGTGCGGCGGACGTCTCCCCCGGCGGGCCCCCTGGGCTGGCCGGGCCGCCGGGTGGGGACGTGCGCGTCCCGCGCGCCGTCGTCGACCTCGCGGGGGGCGAGCAGGTGGTCCCGGTGTGGCGCAACGAGCTCGGCGGCCTGACGTTCCGGCTCGGCGCCGGGCGGTTCGTCAAGTGGGTCGCCCGCGGCACGCAGGGCCTGGACCTCGCCGCCGAGGCCGAGCGCCTGCGGTGGGCCGCACCGTTCGCGGCCGTGCCGCGCGTGCTGGAGAGCGGGAGGGACGACGACGGCACCTGGCTCGTCACCGCGGCCCTCCCCGGTGAGTCCGCCGTCCGCTGGACGCACGACCCGCGCACCGCGGCCCGCGCCCTCGGTGAGGGGCTGGCACGGCTCCACGCCGCACTGCCGGTGGCCCACTGCCCGTTCAGGTGGGCGGTGGAGGACCGGGTCTCCAGGGCGGGGCAGCGGCTCGCCGCGGGCCACGGCCCGGAGGCGTGGTTCCCCGAGCACCGCCACCTGTCCCCGGAGGACGCGCTCGCGCTGCTCGCGCAGCCGCCCGCCCCGGTCCGCACGGTCGTGTGCCACGGCGACCCGTGCGTCCCGAACACGCTGCTCGCCGCGGACGGCTCCGTCGTGGGCGTGGTCGACCTCGGCTCGCTCGGGGTCGCCGACCCGTGGGCCGACCTCGCGGTGGCCGCGTGGAGCACGGAGTGGAACTTCGGCCCGGGGTACGCCCGCGAGGTCTACGCCGCGTACGGCACGGCCCCCGACGAGGAGCGCATCGCCTACTACCGCCTGCTGTGGGACCTCACCTGACCGGTCGCCGGGACCGGGCCGGGAGGGCTACTTGCGGCCGACGAACCAGTTGCGCAGCTGGGCGATGCGGGCCTCGATCTCCTCGATGCTCGCGAGGGGCACCTCCGGGCCTCCGCAGCGTTCGCGCAGCTCGGTGTGGATGACGGCGTGCGGCTTGTTGCTGCGCCGCGACCACGCCGACACCAGGCCCGACAGCTCCTTGCGCAGCGCCGCACGACGCTTGTGGTCGGAGATTCCGGCGTTGTCCTCACGCTGCACCCGGGCGGCCGCCTGGCGCTTCTGCTGCTTGACCTGCTCGGCCTGACGCTGACGCAGGAGGGTGTGGACCTGCTCGGGCTCGAGCAGGCCCGGCAGACCGAGGTACTCCTCCTCCTCGATCGAGCCGACCTCCGCACCGGTGCCGAACTCGCCGCCGTCGAACAGGACGCGGTCGAAGGACGCCTGGGCGTCCAGGGCCTCGAACCCCGGGAGCATGAGGTCGTCGCTCGCCTTCTCCTCCCGGTTGGCGGCCGCGACGAGCGCGTCCTCCGGGGTGAAGTAGTCCCCCTTCTCCTCCGAGGTGAGCACGCGGTCCAGCGCGTGGTCGCGCTCCACCTCCAGCTGCGCGGCGAGCTCGAGCAGGACCGGCACGCTCGGCAGGAACACCGAGGCCGTCTCCCCGCGGCGCCGGGCGCGCACGAAGCGGCCGATCGCCTGCGCGAAGAACAGCGGCGTGGCGCTGGAGGTGGCGTAGACACCGACGGCGAGACGGGGCACGTCCACGCCCTCGGACACCATGCGCACGGCGATCATCCAGCGCTGGTCGCCGGCCGAGAACTCGTCGATGCGGGCGGAGGCGCCGTCGTCGTCGGACAGGACGACGACGGGCATCTCGCCGGTGACCTCGTGGAGCACCTTGGCGTAGGCGCGGGCCTTGGTCTGGTCGGTGGCGATGACGAGGCCGCCGGCGTCGGGCACGCCGCGGCGCACCTCGGTGAGGCGGCGGTCGGCGGCGGCGAGGACCGCGGGGATCCAGTCGCCGGACGGGTCCAGGGCCGTGCGCCAGGCCTGGCCGATGAGGTCCTTGGTGAGCGGCTCGCCCAGGCTCGCGCTCACCTCGTCCCCCGCCCGGGTACGCCAGCGCATCTGGCCGGAGTAGGACAGGAAGATCACCGGGCGCACGACGCCGTCGCGCAGGGCGTCGGCGTAGCCGTAGGAGTAGTCCGCCCGCGAGCGGCGCACGCCGTCGGCGTCGCGCTCGTAGGTGACGAACGGGATGGCCGCGGTGTCCGAGCGGAACGGGGTGCCGGTGAGCGCCAGACGCCGGCGGGCCGGCTCGAAGGCGAGGCGGATGCCGTCGCCCCAGCTCAGCGCGTCCCCGCCGTGGTGCACCTCGTCGAGGATGACGAGCGTCTGCTCGGCGGTCGTGCGGCGGCGGTGCAGGTCGGGGTTGGCGGCGACTTGCGCGTAGGTGAGCGCAACGCCGTCGAAGGACGCGCCGTGACGCTCCTGGGCGTTGCGGAAGGCCGGGTCGAGCTGGATGCCGACGCGGGCCGCCGCCTCCGCCCACTGGCCCTTGAGGTGCTCGGTGGGCGCGACGACGGTGACCGCGGTGACCTCGCGCCGGGAGAGCAGCTCGGTGGCCACCCGCAGGGCGAAGGTCGTCTTTCCGGCCCCGGGGGTCGCGACGGCGAGGAAGTCGCGGGGGTCCTCGTCGAGGTAGGTCTGCAGTGCCTCGGCCTGCCAGGCACGCAGCCGCGAGGCGGTCCCCCACGCAGCCCGCGCGGGGTAGGCGGGCGAGAGGTGCTCCGCGGCAGCGGTCGACACACCTGCAGGAACTGCCTGCGAGGTGGTCGGGGCCGGCCGGCGCTGGTGGCCGGCGCTCACTCTCCGCTTCCGCCGGAGCCGCGGCCGCCGCGTCCGAAGCCGCCGAAGCGGCCGCGTCCCGAGGAGCCGGCGTCGCCCTGGAGGCTCTCGTAGATCTCCTTGCACGTGGGGCACACGGGGTACTTCTTGGGGTCCCGGCCGGGGGTCCACACCTTGCCGCACAGCGCCACGACCGGCTGCCCGGACAGCGCGGAGGACATGATCTTGTCCTTCTTCACGTAGTGGGCGTAGCGGTCGTTGTCACCGGGCTCCTGCTCGCGGACCTCCTCGCGCTCGAGGACGCTCGTTCCCGACGACGTCGACGGCTCGCTCGGCTGGCTCGGGGGCTCGGTGGAACTCATGGGGACCAGTCTAGGACGAGCCACAGACGAGGTCCCCGTGAGGCACGCGACGTTCGGCGAGGCCTACGGCACAGCCGCCGGTGGCTACAGGCCCTGCCACGCAGGCTTCGCCGCGTAGGTCTCCCGGTAGTAGTCCACGTGCTCGAGCTGGGAGGCCGCGGCCTCGTCGAGCAGCACGGTGGCGTGCGGGTGGTGCTGCATGATCGTCGCCGGCCACATGGCGCTCACCGGGCCCTCGACGAGCTGGCGCACCGCGGCGGCCTTGCCCTCACCGGTCGCGATGAGGACGAGGTGGCGGGCCTCCATGATCGTGCCCAGCCCCTGGGTGAAGCACAGCCGCGGGACGGCCTCGACGTCGCCGTCGAAGAAGCGGGCGTTGTCGCTGCGGGTCTGCGGCGCGAGCGGCTGCACCCGGGTGCGGGAGGCGAGGGAGGAGGCGGGCTCGTTGAAGGCGATGTGGCCGTTGGTACCGATCCCGAGGATCTGCAGGTCCACCCCGCCGGCCTCGGCGATCGCGCGCTCGTAGGCCGCGGCGGCCGCGGGCAGGTCCTCGGCGAGACCGTCCGGACCGGTGACCGCGCCGGGGGCGAAGTCGACCCGGCCGACGAGCTCCTGCTCGATGACGTTGCGGTAGCGCTGCGGGTGGTCGGCGGGCAGCCCGATGTACTCGTCCAGGGTGAACCCGCGCGCGCGGGCGAAGCTGATCCGGCCCGCCTGCTGCCGGCGGACGAGCTCGTCGTAGGTGGGCAGCGGGGTCGAGCCGGTGGCCAGGCCGAGGACGGCGTCCGGCTTGCGGCTGAGCAGCTGCTCGATTGCGTCCGCGGCGAACTGTGCGCTCTCCTGCGCACCGGACGTGATGACGACCTCCACCGGGTACCTCTCCTTCGCACGGTTCGGGTGCGCCTCGCACCCGCGACCAGCCTACTGACCCTGCGGGCCGTGGGACGTGCGGACATGGCAAGGCGGGCAGGACGTGAACGTCCTGCCCGCCTGTGCGTCTGTCAGGACGTCACTTGTTGGAGACGGCCTTCTTCAGGGCGCTGCCCGCGGAGATCTTGACGCCGTAGCCGGCCGGGATCTGGATCTCGGCGCCGGTCTGCGGGTTGCGGCCGGTGCGCGCGGCGCGCTCGACACGCTCGACGGACAGCAGGCCCGTGATCTTGACGGCCTCGCCCTTGCTGACGGACTCGACAAGCACGTCCTGCAGGGCCGACAGAGCAGCGTCGGCCTGGGACTTGGTGAGCGAGGAGCGCTCGGCCACAGCGGCGACGAGCTCGGTGCGGTTGACGGACATGGAATCCCTCTCTCAGTCGGCGTACACACCCTGTTGGGTGCGACTGGGCCGACATTACGGCGTAACCCCGCAGGTTGTCGCCTCCACGCGCCGGGTTCTCGCCTTGCCTTTCCGCGGGTCACGGGCGCCGCCGAGGCGTCCGGGACGAGCGCGAGGGGCCGCGCGGACCTCAGACGAAGCCCGGAGGCCGCTCCAGGGCGCTCGTCGTCGTCCAGCTGTCCGGCGCCTCCGGGCGCCCCTGCCGCAACCGCGTGTCCGCGCCCTCGTGACCGCTCTGGGAGCCCTGCTGGCCCCCGAGCTCCTCGTTCGGGGCGCGCAGCAGGTGCATCGCGGCGTCCATCCGCACGAGGGCGTCCATCATGAGCTCGATGCCCTCGACCATCCCCTCGCTCGCGCTCAGGGTGCCTTCCCGCACGCTCTGCTCGGTCACGAACGGGACGACGACCATCTCGCGCACCGGGTACATCTGCAGCGACCCGAGGACGCCCCGCAGCGCCTCGGCACCCACCAGGCCGCCGGACATCCCCGAGCCGTAGCTGACGATGCCCACCGGCTTGAACGCCCACTCGTGGACGAGGTAGTCCAGCGCGTTCTTCAGCAGCGCGGAGTAGCCACGGTTGTACTCCGGGCTCACCATGACGAACGCGTCGGCGGCCCCGATCCGCGCGGCCCACCTGCGGGTGTGCTCGTGGCGGTGGTGCCCGTACCGCGGGAGGTCCGGCTCGTCGAAGAGCGGCAGGCCGACGTCGCGCAGGTCGATGCGGTCGATGGCGAAGGCCTTGTTCGACCCGAAGCGGGTGACCACCCAGTCGGTGACGACGTTGCCGAGCCGGTGAGGGCTCGTCGCAGCGTTGAGGACAGCGAGTCGGATCATCAGTGCTCCTAGACCGGGGGACGAGGGACACGGTAGTCCCGGCGCGCGCCGGGGGGCGACCTCCGGCAGTCGCCGGGCGGACGGGCCGCGCCGCTGCCACCCTGTGCACCATGAACGTCGACACCGGAAGTCATGCGCGCCGGGCCGCTGCCGGCCTGGAGGACCACCCCGTGCTCACCGTGGGGGCTCGGCTGGGCTACGCGGCAAGTGGCCTCCTCCACCTCGTGCTCGGCTGGATCGCGGTGACCCTCGCCTGGGGCACCGGCGGGCAGGAGTCGGCCGACCAGTCCGGCGCGCTGGAGCAGCTCGCCTCGACCTCGGTCGGCGCCGTCCTCCTGTGGGTGATCGTCGTCGGCTTCGGGCTCCTCACGCTGTGGCAGGTGGCCACCGCGGTGACGACCGGCGGGACGAAGGACCGCGTGAAGGCGGCCGGCAAGGCGGCGACGTACCTCGTCCTCACCGGCCTGGCGGCCAAGGTGGCCACCGGGGGCTCGGGCGGGGGCGGGTCGGAGCAGACGACCAGCCTCACCGCCCGCGTCATGGAGAACCCGCTGGGGCAGGTGGCGGTGGGGCTCGTCGGCGTCGGCATCCTCGTCGTCGGTGGCTACCACGTGGTCAAGGGGTGGAAGGAGAAGTTCCGCGAGGACCTCCAGGGGAGCCCCGGCCGGGCGGTCGTCGTGGCCGGCCGGGTCGGATACGTCGCCAAGGGGGTGGCCCTCGGCATCGTCGGGGCGCTCTTCGTCCTCGCCGCGGTCACGAACGACCCCGACGAGGCGCAGGGCATGGACGGCGCCCTGCGCACCCTCCTCGAGCTGCCGCTGGGCACGGCGCTGCTCACGGCGGTCGGCCTGGGGATCGCCGCCTACGGCGTCTACTCCTTCGGCCGCGCGCGGTACGCGAGGGTCTAGCGCTCGGTCACGGCCTGGTGGAACCACCCGGTGATCGTCGTCGGGTGGGTGATCGCGGTGCCGACGACGACGGCGAAGGCCCCGCGCCCCATGGCGTCGGCCGCCTGGGCCGGGGTGTGCACGCGCCCCTCGACGACGACCGGGCGCGAGCACCGGGCCACCATCTGGTCGATGAGCTCGACGTCGGGCCCCTGGGTCCTGGCCCGCTCCCCCGTGTACCCGGCGAGCGTCGTGCCGAGGACGTCGGCCCCGGCGTCCTCCGCGGCGAGCGCGTCCTCGAGGCTGCCGCAGTCGGCCATGACGAGGACGTCGGCGTGCTCGCGAAGACCGGCGATCGTCTGGGCGAGGGTCCGTCCGTCGGGCCGGGGGCGGCGGGTGCCGTCGAGCGCGACGATGTGCGCGCCCGCGTCCGCGACGGCGATCGCGTGCTCGAGGGTCGGGGTGATGAAGACCGGGTCCTCCCCGTCCTTCCACAGGCCGGTGACGGGCACGTCGGTGGCGGCGACGATCCGCGCGATGTCCTCCAGCCCCTGGGCGCGGATGCCCGCGGCCCCGCCCTCGACGGCGGCGAGCGCCATACGCTCCATGATCTCCGGGACGCGCAGCGGCTCTCCGGGGTAGGCCTGGCAGGACACGATGAGGCGCCCGCGGAGGCGCTCGAGGACCGGTGACACGGGGGTTTCCTTCCGGAGGGTGGTCACGCGCGCAGCGCGGTGCGGGCCGCGCCGAGCACGGCGGCGACCGGCCCGAGCGCGGAGGGCAGGACGGGGACGTCGGCGAGCGGCTCGATGAGCTCGGCACGCACGGTGGCGACCATCGGCTCCCACCACAGCGGGCCCGCCTGGGACATGCCACCGCCGACGACGACGGCGGCCGGGTCGAGCACCGTGACGACGCCGGCCACGGCCCGGCCCACGGCCCGGGCGGAGTCGGTCACGGCGCGCAGGGCGAGCTCCTCACCGGCGACGGCGCGGGCGTAGACGGCGCGGGTGTCGGGCACGTCGGGCGATCCGCCGAGGCGCAGGTAGTGGCGGTGGAGGGCGTGACCCGAGCCGAGCGCCTCGAGGTGGCCGTCGCGTCCGCAGCCGCAGCGCATCCCCACGGCGTCGGGGCTGGGCAGGTGGCCCATCTCCCCCGCGACGTGCCGGGCCCCGCGCAGCGGACGCCCGTCCAGGACGAGGCCGGCGCCCACGCCCGTGCCGACGGCGACCATGAGGACGCTGTCGAGCCCGGCAGCCGCCCCGAGCCACACCTCGCCGCCGGCGTGCGCGTCGACGTCGTTCTCCACCGTGACCGGCGCGTCGGCGAGGAGGTCGGCCAGCCGCTCCTGCAGACCGGCGCGCACGGCGGTGCCGGTCCACCCGAGGATGGCGTCGGTCGCGGACAGGATCGTGCCGCTCGTCGTGTCGACGACGCCGGCGGTGCCCACACCCACCCCGCCGATGCGGGCCCCGGCGGGCACCTGCCTGCTCGTGCCGTCCGGCGCGGTCAGCGTGCCACCTGCGGCGACGACCTCCCGGACGAGGGCGGCGACGGTGTCGAGCACGGCCTGCGGGCCCGCCTGGGCGGGGGTCGGGGCGGAGCGGACGGGCCCGACGGCCCCGTCCGCGCTCACGAGGGCGGCGGCGGTCTTCGTGCCTCCGAGGTCGACCCCGACGACGACGTCACTCACGTGCGGTCCTCTCTGCTGCGCATGGCTGCCGGCGCTCGGCGCACGGGGGCAGGAGGCCGCCCGTGCGGGTACCGCGGCCGGCCCGGCCGCGGTACCCCGCGCCGAGCGTACAGAGGCCTGTCGGCCGTGGGCCGGCACGCCTGCGTCACGGATCGCGGCGGCCACACCAGCGGTGCGGCACGACCTGCGGAAGGATGTTCTCAGCATGAGCTCCTCTGTGAGACAGCCATGTCCGATGTCAGAGGTGCCGTCGACCCGACCCTCACAGCCCGCGAAAGGTCACACCACGGTGATCACTGCACTGCTCCTCGGCCGGCCCGGTCGTGAACCCCTCCGGCCGACGACGGCCGAGACCCGGAACCATGCCCTCCCCGACGCACCGCCGGTCCTGCACGCCCTCCGGGCCGCCCGGCGGAGCGTCGGGTGGACCGCCGAAGGCGACGCGCCGTGACGCCCGCTGCCGTCGCCGTCGTCGGCACGGGCACCTCCGCCGTCGAGCACCTCCGGGCGCTGCAGCAGATCCCGCGCCTGCGGGTCCGCTGGGTCGCCGACAGCGACCTCGCGCGCGCCGAGGAGCTCGCGCGGCTCGTCGGCGCCCGCGCGACGACCGACATCCACGGCGCGGTCACCGACCCTGCCGTCCAGGCGGTCGACATCGTCAACGCCACGCCCGGCCACGCCCCGTGGACGATCGTCGCGGGTCACGCCGGCAAGCACGTCCACGTCGACCAGCCGGCCGCCCTGTCCCTCGCCCAGCTCGACGCGATGACCGCGGCCACCCGCCACACGAGTCTCCTCGTCGGTCAGACCGTGCGATTCCAGCCGGCCGTCGCCCGCCTGGCCCGCGCCGCCCAGAGCGGGGAGGTAGGCACCCCTCGCCTGCTGCACATCAGCTGGTACACCGGTCACGCATGGCCCGGCGGGTGGCGCAGCTGGCAGCTCGACCCCGCGCTGTCCGGTGGCCACCCGGTGCACAACGGCACCCACATCCTCGACGCCGCGACCTGGCTGCTCGGCTCGGCGCCGGCGGAGGTGTTCGCACGGGGCGTGCGCACCTTCTCCCCCGACATGGAGTCCCCCGACTCCTTCCAGGTGCAGCTGCGCACCGCGGACGGCGGGCTCGCGACGCTCGAGCTGTACTACGCCCTGCGCCGGCGCGGGGACGTGCTCCGCCGGGTCGTCCTCGTCGGCACGGGCGGGACGCTGCGCCACTCCACCGAGGACGAGCCGGGGCTGACCTCCGACGCCGCCCGGCCCGCCCCGCTGTCACTCGAGGGGGCGCTGCGCGACCAGCTCGAGCACTGGGCCGACGTCGTCACGGGCACAGCCCGCCCGCTCGTACGCCCCGACCAGGTGCGCGGGGCCCTCGCCGGCGCGCTCGCCGCCCAGCGCTCGCTCGTCACCGGACGGCGCGTCCACGTCACCGAGATCGAGGCCGACCCCGTCGTCGGCGCGAACGCCCCCGTCGAGGAGGTCCTCTGATGGCCCTGCGAGTCGCCGTCCTGTCGGCAGTCCGCCACGCCACCGACTACCTGCGCCTGCTCGGGCAGGACGATCGGGTCGAGCTCGTCGCCGTCGCGGAGGAGCCCAACGCGCCGGAGTGGATGCGAGCGGACTCGCGAGCCGCCGCCGAGCGCGCCGGGGTGCGCTACACCGAGACCGTCGCCGAGGTCCTCGACCCCGCCGAGGTCGACCTCGTCGTCGTGTGCAGCAGCCCGGCCCGCCACGCCCGACTCGCCCTCGCTGCGCTGTTCGCCGGCATCGACGTGCTCATCGACGAGCCGGGCGCAACGACGCTCGCGGACGCGGACGCGCTCGTCGAGGCCGCCGAGCGCACAGGCAGGGTCTGCGCCGTCGTCAACCGGACGCACGCCCCGTCCCTGCGCCGCGCCCGCGCCTGGGTGGACGCGGGCCACGTCGGTCTGCCCCGCCACCTCGACGTGGAGCTCCTCGCCTCGGGGGCCCACTTCGCCACGTCGGTCGAGCGCCCCGAGCTCGTCGTCGACCCTGCGCTCTCCGGGGGCGGGGAGATGCTCAACTTCCTCTGCTACTGCGCCGACGCCGTCACCTACCTCACGGGGCTGCGGACGGTGGAGGTGCACGCCTTCACGGGCGCGCTGTTCTCCGAGCTGCACGCCGAGCACGGGGTGGAGGACAGCGCCGTGGTGAGCCTCCTCCTCGAGCGCGGCGTCACCGCGACGGTGACGCTCGGCCGGGTGCCCTACGCCCCGGGCACGACGCCGACGACGAGCTCGCTGCGCCTGCTCGGGTCCCACGGTCACGCCGTCGTCGACGACGACCGCCCGGCCGTCGCGAAGTTCGGCCCCGACGGCGCGACGTCCCTCACCGCCGACGCCGGCCAGGTCGCCGCCGAGCGCTACCTGCGCCACGTCGTCGACTGCCTCGTCGCGGGCGCGGTGCCCGACTACACGGTGCGTGAGGCGCGGGCCTCCCTCGCCGTCGTCGACGCCGCCTACCGCTCCGCCGAGCGGGGGGACGTCGTCCCCGTCGGCTGAGACCGCACACGCCCACCACAAACGCGCACGGGGCCCTGCACCACCACGGTGCAGGGCCCGTCGCGCGGAACGTGGGTGGCGTCAGCCGCCGAAGACCAGGACGGCGTACGGTCCGCCCGCGCCCATCGCGTAGCCGACACCGACGTGGGTGTACTCGGCGCCGAGCATGTTCGCGCGGTGCGGCGCGGAACTGGCCCACCAGTTGAACATCCACGAGGTGATCTCCCCGGGCGCCCAGCCGGCAGCGCCGGTGTTGCGGACGATGTTCTCCCCCGACCGCGCCCAGCCGGCGCCGATCTGGCTCTTGTAGTTCGGGTTGTGCTGGAGCACCTGGTTGGCGGCCATCCACTCGGCCCACCCCTGGGCGACGGAGTCGAGGCCGGCGTCGCGGGCGAGAGCACCGAGACCGTTCTGCGCGCGCAGGTCGTTGACCATGGCGGCGAGCGCGCCCTGCTCACCTGCTTCGGCCGCCGCGACCGGTGCCGGGGCCTCCCGAGCAGCCGGAGCCTCCTCGGCGACCGGTGCCTCCTCGGCAGCGGCCTGCTGCTCGGCCTGGGTCTCGGCGGCGGCCACCTCCTCCAGCGCCTGTCGCTCGGCGGCGCGGCTGGCGGCCTGGGCCTCGCGCAGGTCCTCGACCTCGCTCTTGCCGAGCTCGACGTCGACGTCGAGCTCGCTGAGCACGAGGTCGGTCTCCTCGGGCACGGTGATGCCGGGGGCGGTCGCGTCGGCGGAGGCCTCGAGCGAGATCGGGGCGAGCGCGGTGCGGGCGGAGGCGGTGTCGTCCTCGACGACCGCGGCGGCACTGACTGCGGCGGTGAGCGTGAGGGCCAGCCCGCCGGCGAGCGCGGCGCGGTAGCGCCGCTGCAGGGCCGGGCAGACGCGGGCCCGGGAGCGGAGGAGGAGCTGGAAGGGGCGGGCGAGGGCGTGGACGGAGGTACTGGCTCGATGGGACCTGGGTGAGGTCACGGCGGGCTCGTCTCTGTCCCCTGGGGCCGCGAGCACGGTCCCGCCCGCCACGGCATTCGTCGTCCTCAGGGCGGCGGCGGGACGGGGAACCACCCGGAGGGCCCGGCCTGGAGGGGCGCCGGACACGCCCGACAGTAGCCACCGCGGCGCCCGCATGTCACGTTTTGGTCACGGCGGCGTGGCGAACGCCTCATGTGAGCGTCCGGTCCCGTAACAGGCGGGAGCGGACACGGCCTGGGCCGGAAGTCCGCCATGCGGCACTGGTCAGCGCAGCAGGCCGGCGCGCTCGGCGCGAACGGCGACCTGCACGCGGTTGCGCACCCCGAGCTTGGTCTGGATCGTCGCGAGGTGGGCCTTGACGGTCGCCACAGACACGTAGAGCCGGGAGGCGACCTCGGCGTTGCTCAGCCCTTGCCCCACGGCGACGACGACGTCGCGCTCCCGGTCGGTCAGCCCGGCGAGCGCAGCCTGCGCCGCCTCGACGGCACGGCGGTCGCCGTCGTCGCGGTAGTGGTCGAGCACCTGACGGGTGCTGCGCGGGGACAGGACGGCGTCACCCGCCATCACTGCGCGCACGGCCGCGATGATCTCCGTCGGTGAGGACGACTTGAGCAGGAAGCCCTCGGCCCCGGCGTCGAGGCTGCGCAGCACCGCGTCGTCGACGTCCCACACGGTGAGGACGACGACGTGCGGTGCGCGCGGCAGCCGGCGCACGGCCCGGGTGGCCTCGACGCCGTCGGTGCGCGCCATGCGCAGGTCCATCAGGACGACGTCGGGGGCGTGGCGCTGCACCGCCTCGACGACCTCGTCACCGTCGGCGACCTCCCCGACGACCTCGACGTGCGGGTCGCTCGTGAGGAGCAGCCGCAGGCCCGACCGGACGAGCGGGTCGTCGTCGACCAGGAGGACGCGGCAGGTGTCGAGCACGCCGCCATCGTAGGTGGGGGGTCAGACACCGGAGTCGCGCCACGGCAGGTCGACGGTGACACGGAAGGTTCGCCCGCGGTCGTCCAGGCCGTAGGCGAGCTGCCCACCGAGCAGCTCGACCCGTTCCGCCATGCCGCGCAGGCCCTGGCCCGCCCCCTGCTCCCCGGCGCCGGGCACGTAGGGGTTGCGCGCGTCGATGCGCATCCCCGCGGCGGGCCCGCCGCTGACCTCGAGCCGGATCGGCTGCGCGGGGGCGTGCCTCCGGGCGTTGGTGAGGACCTCCTGGACGATCCGGTAGACCGCGCGGGCCAGCGCGGGGTCGGCCCGCTCGGCGCTGTCGACGTAGACGGATGAGCTCACCGGCACACCGGTCTCGACGGTCTCGGCGATCATCTGCGGGAGGTCGACGAGCGAGAGGTCCGGCTCGGTCGGCCCGGCGTCGAGCGGCTCGTCGAGGACGGCGAGCAGCGAGCGCAGGTCGGCCATCGAGCGCGCCGCGCTCTCCCGCACCAGGCGGGCGCTGTCACCGAGCGGCCCGTCGGGTGCGTGCGCCTCCAGCGCGCCGGCGTGGAGGTTGAGCAGTGACAGCCGGTGCCCGAGGACGTCGTGCACCTCCCGGCCGATCCGTTCCCGCTCCCGCTGACGAGCGAGCCGGTCCCCGAGCTCGGCGCTCGCGTGGCGCGCGGCCGTGACCTGGCCGGCCGAGACGGCGGCGAGGCGCTGCGCGCGCACAGCGAGGCCGGCGCCGACAGCGATCGCCACCCCGAGCAGGACGAGGAGCGGCGCGACCCACCACCCGAGCACGACCTTGACGCCGGGGGCGGCGTCGGCGGGCGCGAAGACCGTCTTGACCAGGGACGTGGCCGACGTCGCGCCGCGGGTGTCCCGCACGATGCTGACGACGGTGGCCGCCACGGCGGCCGCGGCCGCCCACCGCACCTGCCGGCCGCGGCGCCGCCCGATGAGCGAGCCGAGGCCCACGAGCGCCGTCCACGACCCGATCGGCACGACGACGGCCGCCGCAGACGCGACGAGGGTGACCGCGAACGGCGCGCGGTGGCGCCGCACGAGGAGCACCGGCAGGCCCAGCGCGAGCAGCAGGCCGAGCAGGGCGAGCAGCACCTGCCAGCCGTACTCGTCACGACGCAGGAGCTCGGAGAAGCCGACCGAGGTGAGTGAGGCGCCGGCGCACAGCGTGCCCCACAGCACCGTGCGCCACCACGGCGCCCGCTGCTCGGTGACGACGGCATCGCGCTCCATGTGCTCACCGTAGGCAACCCCACCGACACGGCGGCACCCGCCGTCCGGCCAGCGCGGGGCGCCGGCACCTGGCCGATCGGCTACCGCGTTCTGGGCGACCGGCCGATGCCGGGGTGGGGGCGCGGCGCGTTGGCTGGGGCCATCAGCTCAGACGACCCCAGGAGGACACCGTGAACCACTCCGACGACCGGCACCAGCCCATCCCGCCCTTCGCCCCGCAAGGCCCCGGCGCCTACACCTCCGGCGGCGCCCCGGCGCCCCTGCCGCCTCCGGCTCCGGCACGCAGGAGCTGGTTCGCTCGGCACAAGATTCTCACCGGCATGCTCGCCGTCGTCGTCCTCGGCGTCGGCGCGGCGGCCGTCGGGGGAGGTGGGGACGAGCCGACGCCCGCCGCCACCCCCGCCGCGGACGCGCCCGCTGCCGCTCCCGAGGAGACCGCCGAGGACGAGGCGCCCGAGGCGGCTCCCGTTGACCTGCCCAAGATCGGCGACGCCGTCCGCGACGGGAAGTTCGAGTTCACCGTCACCGCCGTGGAGACCGGCGTCGCCGCGGTGGGCAACGACCTCTTCGGTGAGGAGGCCCAGGGCCAGTTCGTCCTCGTCCACATGACGGTGGCCAACATCGGCGACGAGGCGCAGATGCTCAGCGGCAGCAACCAGACCCTCGTCGACGACCAGGGCCGTCAGCACTCGGCGAACTCGTCGGCGGCGATCTACCTCGACGACGCCGACACCTTCCTCAACGACATCAACCCGGGGAACTCCGTCGAGGGCGTCGTCGTCTTCGACGTCCCGGCCGACGCCGTCCCGGCGGCGATCGAGCTCCACGACTCGGTGTTCTCCGGCGGGGTCACGGTCTCTCTGGAGCAGTGAGGTGGAGGTCCGGCGCGGGCGGCGCCGAACCTCACCTACCCCGCCACGGCCCTGCCGACGAGGTCGAGCAGGGCCGTGGCGTAGGCGTCCTCGACGTCCGGCGCCCGGTACTCCTCCACCTGTCCGCCCGGGCCGGTCGTCGTCACGACCCACTCGCCGTCGTCTCTCGTCAGACCTCGGAACGTGCCGCCGAGGAACTCGCGCAGCTGGTCCTCGCGCGGGAGCCACAGGGCGTCGTCCTTGGAGACGTTGTCCAGCGCCCACTCGGTGGTCCCGTTGAAGTTGAGCACCGTGCCGCCCTGGTAGGTGCGGGCCTCGATGACCATGTGGGACAGGATGAAGACGTCCTCGGACAGTGCCTCGGCCTTGATCCGGAAGCGGTCGCCGGGCGCCGGGTCCCAGCGCAGGCCGGCGCCCTCGAGGTCGCGGGCGAGCTGGTCGCTGATCATCGGTCCAGTGTGCCCACGTCGGGAGCGTCCCGCAGGCCCTCCGGCGCCGGCACGGCGACGTCGGCGAGGAGCTCGGTGAGCGCGAGGGCGTCGAACGGCGCCCGCACCTTGGCGTCGTTGTCGAAGTAGACGACGACGTCGTGGCCGGCCGCGTGCCACCGCCTCACCTTCGCCGCCCACGAGCGCAGCGCGGCGTCGTCGTAGCCGCTGACGTAGAGCTCGGCGGCGCCGTGGAGGCGGACGTAGACGAGCGCGGCGGTCGGCGTCTCGAACACCGGCCAGCTCTCCCCGCCGTCGGACACGACGAGCGCGACGTCGTGGTGGCGCAGGAGCTGGACGAACTCCTCGTCGGCGAAGCTCTCGTGCCGCACCTCGAGGGCGTGGCGCAGCGGGCGGTCGGCGTCGGTGGTGGTCAGTGCCCGGCCGTCGAGCCGCTCGTCGTGCCCGGCGGCGAGCTCGGCGGCGCGGGCCGTCGTCCTCGGCAGCAGCTCGAGGAACCGCGCCACCCGGTCGAGGTCGAGCCGGCGGCGCGCCGGCAGCTGCCACAGCACCGGGCGCAGGCGGTCCCCGAGCGCGAGGACGCCGGAGGCGAAGAAGTTCGCCAGCGGCACGTCGACGTCGCTCAACGCCTTGAGATGCGTGATGAACCGTCCGCCCTTGACCGCGAAGGTGAACCCGGGAGGCGTCGCGTCGCGCCACCGTTCGTAGGAGGTCGGCCGCTGCAACGAGTAGAAGGACCCGTTGAGCTCGACGGTCGGGAACGTCTGCCCGATGAACTCCAGCTCGCGCCGCTGGGGCAGGCCGCGCGGGTAGAACGACCCGCGCCACGGGGCGTACCGCCACCCGGACACACCGATCCGCACCTCGGCCATGCCGGTGAGTGTAGGAAGCGGGCGGGCCGGGCGCCCGCCGGGCGATGAGTTCCGTGGGTCCCGCGGGTCGGTAGGCACAGGACGACAGGGGCACCTGCCCCGCCAACCGAAGGGGACACCATGAGCTCCACCGCCATCGAGACCCTCACGCTCGACGTCCCGGGGGCCACCCTCACCTACGACGTCCGCGGGACGCTGCCGACGGTGGACGGCGCCCCGCCGCTCCTCCTCATCGGCCAGCCGATGGACGCGGTCGGGTTCACCACGCTCGCCTCCCACTTCCGCGACCGCACCGTCGTCACCTACGACCCGCGCGGACTGGGGCGCAGCGTCCGCCACGACGGCACCGACGTCCAGACGCCCGAGCAGCAGGCCGACGACGTCCACCGGCTCGTCGCCGCGCTCGGCGGTGGGCCGGTCGACCTCTTCGGCACCAGCGGCGGCGCTGTCACGGCCTTGTGCCTCTCGACCCTGTTCCCCGACGAGGTGCGCACCGTCGTCGCGCACGAGCCGCCGATGCTGGGAGTCCTGCCGGACGCGGACCGCGCCCTCGCGGCGTGGGAGCGGGTGCGGGCCGTCTACGACGAGCGCGGCTGGGGCTGGGGCATGGCCGCGTTCATCGCCATGACGTCGTGGCGGGGCGAGTTCCCGGAGGACTTCGGCGCCCAGTCCCCCGACCCCGCGGCCTTCGGCATGCCCACCCAGGACGACGGCTCGCGCGACGACCCGCTCCTGTCCGATGCCGCGGCGGCCGTCGTCCGCTACCGACCGGACGTCGCAGCCCTCTCCGCGTCCACGGTCCGGGTGGTCCCGGCCGCCGGGATCGAGAGCTCGGGGACGTTGACGTGGCGCACCACCGAGGCGCTGGCCGAGCGGCTCGGCGTCGAGCTCGCGGTCTTCCCGAGCAACCACGGCGGCTTCATGGGCGGGGAGTACGGCCAGACCGGGGAGCCGGAGGCCTTCGCCGCCCGTCTGCGGGAGGTGCTCGCCGGCTGACCAGGCGGCTCAGCGCGACACCGGGCCACGGCGGGAGCACGCTTCAGGCATGCTCGAGCCGCTCGTGCAGCGCCTGGCCGCGGCGGGATGCGTGTACCCCGAGGCGGAGGCCGCGGTGCTCGTCGAGAGCGCCACCGGGACGCACGAGCTCGAGGACATGGTGCGCCGCCGGGAGGCGGGCGCGCCGCTCGAGCACGTCGTCGGGTGGGTGCTGTTCCGTGGGCAGCGTCTCGACGTCGACCCGGGCGTCTTCGTCCCGCGCGCCCGCAGCGAGCTCCTGGTCGAGGAGGCCGCCTCGCTCGTGCGCTGCACGGCCGGCGCGGGTGGCGGCGTCGTCGTCCTCGACCTGTGCTGCGGCACCGGCGCGATCGGCGTCGCGCTCGCCGCCGAGGTCCCGGCCGTCAGGCTGCACGCGGCCGACGTCGACCCCGCCGCCGTCGCCTGCGCGCGGCGCAACGTCTCCCGCTGGGGCGGTGTCGTCCACGAGGGCGACCTGTTCGCCGCCCTCCCCCGCCGGCTGCGGCGCCGGGTGGACGTCCTCGTCGCCAGCCCGCCGTACGTGCCCGCCGCGGACATACGGCTGCTGCCGGGGCAGGCGCGGGACTTCGAGCCGCCCGGCGCGCTCGTCGGAGGAGTCGACGGGCTCGCGCTCGTCAGCCGCATCGTCCGCCGGGCCGGTCCGTGGCTCGCGCCGGGGGGCGCCCTCGCGATCGAGGTCGCCGAGCACCAGCTCGGGCCCACCGCCGACCTGCTCGAGGCCCGCGGCTACGCGGCACGCACGGTGACCGCCGACGGCGCCGCGGTGGCCGTGGGACGCCCGCGTCACTGACCCCGGGCACACCGAAGGCCGCCTCCTGGATCAGGAGGCGGCCTTCGGGCTGATGGTGGAGATGGCGGGAATCGAACCCGCGTCCGATGGCGTGGAACCAGAGCTTCTCCGGGTGCAGTCTGCTGCGATTTTCTCGGCCCCAGCGATCACGCAGACATGTCGCTGACGGGCCCAGTCATCTGGAAGTCCCCGTAGCCCCGATGACGAGGGCTACGAGCAGTGGCTCTCTAGCTGACGCCAGGAACCGGGCCGAGAGCTAGCCCGGGCTGACGGACTTCGAGACTCGCTCAGGCGGCGAGGGCGAAGTCGGTGCGCTTGGAATCGGCACCTATTGGTTTGCAGAGGGCGTTAACGAGATAACTCTGCATCCTCGACCCGCTTCCTCTGGCACGACGTCCATCGTCGAAACCGATCATCCCCATGTTCAGTTGACAAGCACCGGCGAGCCGGCGCGTCCCATCATACGCGTCCAACCGGGTGAGGGTCCCCTCTATTCCCGGCGCCGCCGTGCGACGTGCGCCGCGAAGGTCAGCGCTTGCGGCTGCCGAGGCTGTCGAGGACGAGCCCCAGGCCGATCCCGACGAGCCAGATGTCCTTCGACATGGCGATGCCGTCAGGGGTCGGGCGGATGCCGTCCTCCCGGGTCGCGCCTGGCGTCCTGAGGTACATCCGGACCAGCCCGGAGGAGAACGCGGTCAGCCCCAGCCCGGCGGCCAGTGACGGCACGAACGGGCTGAGCAGCGCGACCCCGAGGGAGATCTCGGCGGTGGACAGCAGCTTGCCGAAGTCCTTGGCCGACATGTCCTTGAGCATGGGGAAGGCTCGGGCGCCCATCTCCTGCAGGCCCGCGGCCTGCTCCTCGTCCAGGCCGCGCTTGTCCAGGCCGGAGCTGAGGATGAACGCGCCGGCGGCGAGCCTGGGCGGCATGTGCCGCAGCTTCATCGGAAGACCCATGGTCCCCTCCCGGAGTCGGAGAGGACCTCAACGTAGCCCGCCGTGCGGGCGCTGTCCTCGCGAACGCCGTCGTCAGCGGTTGACGCGCAGGCTCATCGCGCGCTGCGCCTCGCGGACGTCCTGCTTCTCGCGCAGCGCGTGGCGCTTGTCGTACTCCTTCTTGCCGCGGGCGAGGGCGATGAGGACCTTGGCCCGGCCGCGGATGAAGTAGAGCTCGAGCGGGACGACCGTGTGCCCCTTCTCCCGGCTCTTGCTGGCGAGCTTGTCGATCTCGTCCCGGTGGAGCAGGAGCTTGCGCTTGCGGCGCACGGCGTGGTTCGTCCACGTCCCCTGGCTGTACTCGGGGATGTGCACACCCTGCAGCCACGCCTCGCCGCGGTCGATCTCCACCCAGCCGTCGACGAGCGAGGCGCGTCCCATGCGCAGGGACTTCACCTCGGTCCCCGTGAGGGCCAGGCCCGCCTCGATCGTCTCGTCGATGTGGTAGTCGTGGCTGGCCTTCTTGTTCCGGGCGACCACGCTGCGCTTGTCGGCCTCCGCCTTCGCCTTCTCGGCAGCGGTGGGCTTGCGTTGCTTGGTCGGTGACACCGGGACTCCTTGGTCGTGCACGCGGACGGACGGGGCAGCGTTCCAGCCTAGACCAGCGCACCCCGGCAAGCGTTGCCCATTTCCGGCTCGGACGGCGTCGGGGTCCACCGAAATGTCGGGCCGTTCGACCCATGCGACGCCCGACGCGTCGCGTGAGGATGGCACCTGGGGGAATGACGAGGAGGGGTCATGAGTCATCAGGTGCTCTGCGGTCCTACCTCGCACGCCGTCGCCGAGGCGGCCGGGGCGATCGCGTGCGTCGTGGCCACGCCACCGACGGTCGTCGCCGTCGAGCGGCTGCACGACACGGCGTGGCCGATGGCCGACGCCGAGTCCCTGCGCGGCGTCGCGCTGCTCGAGGAGTCCCGGCTGTCGGCCGAGTGCGTCGACCGGATCGGCCGCGACCACACGCGCCTGTTCGTCGGCGTGCCGCAGCGGTGCGCGGTCGCGCCCACCCACGCGCCCGACGCCGCCGCCCCGGCCCTCGCCCGGCTGCGCTTCGAGATCGTGCGGGCCGAGGTGCTGCTGCCCGCCGCCACGGGCGTCGACCTGTCCGACGCCCTGCACGCCCTCGCGGCACTCCTCACCGGACCGGTGAGCCACGTGACCCTGCGGTGGCGCCACGAGCTGCTCGACGAGCACCTGCTCACCTGGGGCACCCGCTGCCTCACCCGGACGCAGCTCGGCGCGCAGACGTTCTTCTTCCAGGGCGTGGCGACGCTCGGCCTGGGCCTGCTGCGCCGCGCGTCGGAGCACTGACCGACGCGGGCGCCTCAGGCCTCGGGCAGCTCGAGGACCAGCTTGCCGAAGACGTCGCCGTCGAGGAGGCGCCGGAAGGCGCGCGCGGCGTCGGCGAACGGGAGGACCTCGTCGACGAGCGGCCGGGCGCCGCTCGCGACGAGGAAGGCGACCAGCCGGCTCAGCTCCTCAACCGTGCCCATCGTCGAGCCGGCGACCTGGACGCTGCGGAAGAACACCCGCCCCAGGTCGGCGGGCGGCATCGCCCCGCTCGTGGCACCGGCGACGGCGATCGTCCCTCCGGGGCGCACGGCGCGCAGGGAGTGGGCCCACGTCGCCTCCCCCACCGTCTCCAGGACGGCGTCGACCTGGGCGGGCAGTCGCGCCCCGCTGGGGAAGACGGCGTGCGCACCGAGCTCGAGGGCACGCTGGTTGCGCGCCTCGTCGCGTCCGCACACCCACACCTCGAGGCCGGCGGCCCGGCCGAGCACGACGGCCGCCGTCGAGACGCCCCCGCCCGCGCCCTGGACCAGCACCCGCCGGCCGGGCCGCAGGTCCGCGGCATGGAACAGCAGCCGGTAGGCCGTGAGGTAGGCGGTGGGCAGGCACGCGGCCTCGGCCCAGGTGAGCTCGGGCGGCTTGGGCACGACGTTGCCCGGCGGCACCCAGACCGTCTCCGCGAGCGTCCCGGGGTACTTCTCCGACAGGAGCGTGCGCGCTGGGTCCAGCGTCTCGTCGCCGCGCCAGCCCGGGCTCGCGACGACGGCGTGGACGACGACGTCGCGGCCCTGGTCGTCGACCCCGGCGGCGTCGCAGCCGAGCACCATGGGCAGCCGGTCGGCCGGCAGGCCCACCCCGCGCAGGGACCACAGGTCGTGGTGGTTGAGCGCGGCGGCCCTCACGCGGACCGGCACCCACCCGGGCTCGGGCGGACCGGGGTCCGTGATCTCCCCGACGACGAGCCCCTCGAGCGGGTGGTCGGCGTCCTGACCGGCGGCGTAGGCGGCGAGCATGGCCCTACCCTGCCACGTGGGCCGCGGGGGCACTTGGCGGCTGCCTCGGCGGATGTGCGACGATAGGACACTGTTATCCCACCCGAACGGGGTGGACCGACGCACCCGGGAGTAACCATGAGCAAGCGCGGACGCAAGCGCAAGGCACGCGCCAAGGGCGGGGCCAACCACGGCAAGCGCCCCAACGCCTGAGCACGAGGGTCGGCCAGCTGGCCGGCCCTTTCGCTTGTCCTCAGCCCGGCGGCGCCGGCACCGGCGCCCGCCCGTCGGGCACGAGGTGCCCTTCGCGCCCCGGCCCGAGGGCACCCGTCGACCGATCGGCCTGGGCGCCGCGGAGGACCCGCCGGCCGCAGCGGCCCGGCCGGTCCCGGACGTCAGCGGATGGTGCCGCCGCCGCGCAGGACGCCGATCTGGGTGATGACCCGCAGGCGCAGCGTCGAGGGCGCGACCTCCTGGCACGAGCGGCGCAGCAGCAGCCGGACCCTCGTCTCGGCGTCGGTCGCCTCCTGGCAGGTGGCGCACTCCTCGACGTGGCGGTGCAGGCGCGCGCTGTCCTCCACGGTCATCTCGGAGTCGACGTACTCGAAGAGGTGCTCGAGCATCTCCTCGCAGCGGCAGCCCTCGATGGGGTCTGGATGCGTCGTGTCGGTCACGGTGTCGCCTCGATCTTCATTCCCAGGTCCCGGGCGTGGTCGGCGAGCCGCTCACGAAGCTGACGCCGTCCGCGGTGCAGGCGTGACATCACCGTGCCGATCGGGGTCGACATGATCTCGGCGATCTCCTTGTAGGCGAAGCCTTCGACGTCGGCGAGGTAGACCGCGATCCGGAAGTCCTCGGGCAGCTCCATGAGCGCGTCGCGGATCTCGGAGTCGGGGAGCCGGTCCATCGCCTCCATCTCTGCGGAGCGCAGGCCCGTGGAGGTGTGGGAAGCGGCGCGGTGGATCTGCCAGTCCTCGACGCTCTCCGCGTCGGACTTCTTCGGCTCGCGCTGCTTCTTGCGGTAGGAGTTGATGAAGGTGTTGGTGAGGATCCGGTACAGCCAGGCCTTGAGGTTCGTGCCCGGCTTGTACTGGTGGAAGGAGGCGAACGCCTTCGTGAACGCCTCCTGCACGAGATCCTCGGCGTCCGCGGGGTTGCGGGTCATCCGCATCGCGGCCGCGTAGAGCTGGTCGAGGTAGGGCAGCGCCTCGACCTCGAAACGCGCGGCACGCTCGGCGTCGCTCTCGCTCGCGGGTGCGCGGTCCAGCTCACGGTCCTCGGTCATCACCCTCGAGCCTAGTCCGCCCTCACGCGGGCGCGCGCCGAAGGTCGGGCGGAGGTCGGTCTCGTGGCCGAGCGTCGAACAGGTCACGGAAGGTGTAACCCGCGAACCCCTCCCGCCATTCCGGACGTGGCGCACCACTCGCCCGGAGCACCGGTTTGCGGTAGCAATGGTCCATGAGCATCTCCCGCCGCCTTGCCCGCCCGCTGCTCGCATCCTCGTTCGTCGCCACCGGTGTCGACGCCCTGCTCCACCCGGACTCCCACGTGGAGAAGTTCCGGAAGGTCGAGCCCGCCCTGGAGAAGGTGGGCGTGCCGCCCGCCATCGCCTCCGACACCCGCATGCTCGTGCGCGCGAGCGGCGCCGTCACGGCGGTCGCGGGGCTCATGCTCGCGACCAACCGCAAGCCGCGCACGGCCGCGCTCACCCTCGCCGCGATGACCGTCCCGGTGACGCTCGTCAACAACCCGGTGTGGACCGGCGGCGGCCGCGACCGCAAGAAGGAGATGCGCCGAGGGCTGCTCACCGGCGCGAGCCTCGTCGGCGGCCTGCTCATCGCCGGGCTCGACCGCGACGGCCGTCCCTCCCTCGCCTGGCGGGCGACGAACAGCCGCGAGCACAAGGCAGCCCTGCGCGAGGTCAAGGCCGCGGCCAAGGAGAGCAAGGCGGACCTCAAGGCGAAGCTGAGCTGACCGGCGTCCCAGGGCGGCCCGCTACCCTCGGGAGCATGCCCACCCAGACCACGCCCGACCTCGCCTGGCCGGCGCCCGTCGCCGCCGGGCCGCTCGACGCCGTCGTGCCGGTCCCCGGATCGAAGTCGCTCACCAACCGGTACCTGCCGCTCGCCGCGCTCGCCGCCGAGCCCACGCAGCTGCGCCGCCCCCTCCACTCGCGCGACTCCGCGCTCATGGTCGAGGCGCTGCGCGCCCTCGGCGTCCGTATCGAGAACGTGGACTCCGACGGCCGTCCCGCCGTCGACGGGCCCGACCTCCTCATCGACCCCGCGCCCCTGCGCGGCCCCGCCGAGGTCCACTGCGGCCTCGCCGGCACCGTCATGCGCTTCGTGCCGCCGCTGGCGGCGCTGGCCGACGGCACGGTGACCTTCGACGGCGACCCGCAGGCCCGCGTGCGCCCGATGGGCGCGCTCATCGAGGCACTGCGCGACCTCGGCGCCCAGGTGGACGATGACGGTCGCGCCGCGCTGCCCTTCACCGTCCACGGCACCGGCGGCCTGCCCGGTGGCGTCGTCGAGGTGGACGCGAGCGCCTCGAGCCAGTTCGTCTCCGGCCTGCTGCTCGTCGCCCCCGCCCTCGAGCAGGGCCTGGACCTGCGCCGCACCGGCCCGATGCCGAGCCAGCCCCACGCCGCGATGACCGTCGAGGTGCTGCGCGAGCGCGGCGTCGTCGTCGACGTCACCGTCGGCGAGGACGGCGAGCCGGCCCGCTGGGTGGTCCACCCCGGCCCGGTGGCCGGCGGGATCGTCCCCGTCGAGCCCGACCTGTCCAACGCCGGACCGTTCCTCGCCGCCGCGCTCGTCGCGGGTGGCCGCGTGCGCGTGCCGAGCTGGCCGACGCACACCTCCCAGGCCGGCGACCGGCTGCGCGACCTCCTCGTGCGCATGGGCGCCTCCGTCGAGCTCGGCCCGGCCGGGCTCACCGTCGCCGGCACCGGCGCCATCGACCCGATCGACGTCGACCTCCACGACGCCGGTGAGCTCACCCCCACCATCGCGGCGCTGTGCACGCTCGCCGACGGGCCGAGCCGCCTGCGCGGCATCGCTCACCTGCGCGGCCACGAGACCGACCGGCTCGCCGCCCTCACGACCGAGATCAACCGGCTCGGCGCGCACGCCCGCGAGACCGAGGACGGTCTGGAGATCGAGCCCGGGCCGCTGCGCCCGGCGCGCCTGGAGACCTACCACGACCACCGGATGGCGACCTTCGCCGCCGTCGTCGGCCTGCGCGTGCCCGGCGTCGAGGTCGTCGACGTCGCGACGACCGCCAAGACACTGCCCGACTTCACCCGCATGTGGACCGACATGGTCGCGACGGGCGGACGGGGCTGAGGCGGGGACGATGAGCCGGTCGCGGGACATCGGCACGGACGACGAGCGCGTCCGCGTCCGCCCGTCCAAGCGGGGCTCGCGCCCGCGCACCAAGGTACGTCCCCAGCACGACGACGCGACGACCGCGCGCGTCCTCGGGGTGGACCGCGGCCGCTACACCCTCCTCGCCGACGACGGCACCCGCCTCGTGGCGATGAAGGCCCGCGAGCTCGGGCGCGGCGCCCGCAACGCCGTCGTCGTCGGTGACCGGGTGGGCATCGTCGGTGACACGAGCGGGCGGCCGGGCAGCCTCGCCCGCATCGTGCGCGTCGAGGAGCGGAGCACCGCCCTGCGCCGGTCCGCCGAGGACAGCGAGGCCGCCGGGGTCGAGCGCGTCATCGTCGCCAACGCCGACCGGCTGCTCATCGTCACCGCGCTCGCCGACCCGCCGCCGCGTCCGCGGATGGTCGACCGCTGCCTCGTCGCGGCCTACGACGCCGGGATGGAGCCGGTCCTCGTCCTCACCAAGGCCGACCTCGCCGACCCGGCGCCCTTCCTCGCGCAGTACGCCGCCCTCGAGGTCACCGCGGTCATCACCTCCGTCGTCGACGGCGAGGTCCGCGGCCTGGAGGAGGTGCGCGACGTCGTCACCGGCCACGAGTCTGTGCTCGTCGGACACTCCGGGGTCGGCAAGTCCACCCTCATCAACGCGCTCGTGCCCGGCGCGGGCCGCGCCACCGGCGAGGTCAACCTCGTGACGGGACGGGGGCGGCACACGTCGAGCAACGCGGTGGCCCTCGAGCTGCCCGGCGGCGGGTGGGTCATCGACACCCCCGGCGTGCGCTCCTTCGGACTGTCGCACGTCGGTCCGGACGACCTCCTGCAGGCCTTCCCCGACCTCGCGGCCGTGTCCGCCGAGTGCCCGCGCGGCTGCCCCCACGAGGCCGGCGCGCTGGACTGCGAGCTCGACGCGTGGGTGGAGCGCGGGGACGCCGGGCCTGCGGGCGCCGCCCGCCTGGAGTCCTTCCGGCGGCTGCTCACCGCCCGCACCAGCCCGGACGCGCCCGAGTCCTGACCGCCCGCCTCCCGGCGCGCTTCACTTCCCGGCCGCCGCCGCACGGCTAGCGTGGACACATGCCGACGTCCCGCCTCCGATACGACGACGACCTGCGCCTGGCCCACGTCATCGCCGACCAGGTCGACGCCCAGACGATGAGCCGGTTCCAGGCCCTCGACCTCGTCGTCGAGACCAAGCCGGACCTCACGCCGGTCTCCGACGCCGACCGCAGTGCCGAGGCGCTCGTCCGCTCCCAGCTCGGGCGCACCCGGCCGCGCGACTCCGTGCTCGGGGAGGAGTTCGGCAGCACGGGGCACTCGCCCCGACAGTGGATCATCGACCCGATCGACGGGACGAAGAACTTCGTCCGCGGGGTGCCGGTGTGGGCCACGCTCATCGGCCTGGTCGAGGACGACGAGGTCGTCCTCGGTCTCGTGTCGGCCCCGGCGCTCGGCCGCCGCTGGTGGGCCACCCTCGGCTCCGGGGCTTGGACCGGACGGTCGCTGTCCTCCGCGCGCCGCCTCCACGTCTCGAGCGTCTCACGGGTCGAGGACGCCTCGCTCAGCTACTCCTCCCTCGACGGCTGGGCGGAGGAAGGTCGGCTGCGCGCCTTCCTGGGCCTGGCCCAGCGGTGCTGGCGCACCCGGGCCTACGGCGACTTCTGGTCCTACATGCTCGTGGCCGAGGGTGCGGTCGACCTCGCCGCCGAGCCCGAGCTCGAGACCTACGACATGGCCGCGCTCGTCCCGATCGTCACCGAGGCCGGGGGCCGCTTCACCAGCCTGTTCGGCGCACCGGGGCCGTTCGGTGGCAACGCCGTGGCCACCAACGGGCTGCTCCACGACGAGGTGCTGGAGATGCTCACCGCGCAGCAGGACTGAGCGCGGAGGGCACCCGCCCGCCCTGGCCGGGCCGGACCGGGCGCACTAGGCTCCGGAGCACGACGACGAGCGGAGACCGCCATGTCCCAGAGCACGTCAACGGCCCCGGCGCCGGTCATCCTCGTCCCCGGGTTCTGGCTCGGGGCGTGGGCGTGGGACGAGGTCGCCGCCGAGCTGCGCGCCGCGGGCTGCGACGTCCGGGCGCTCACCCTGCCGGGCCTGTCCCCCGACGCGCAGGACCGGGCGGACGTGACCGCCGAGGACCACGTCGCCGCGATCTGCGCCGCGGTCGAGGCCTCCGACAGCCCGCCGGTGCTCGCCGTCCACAGCGGCACCGGGTTCTCCGGTTACGCCGCCAGCGACCGCCTCGCCGGCCGGGTCGCCGCCATGGTCTACGTCGACACCGCGCCCGGGATCGGTGCCATGGACCCGGGCTTCACCGGGGGCGAGCTGCCGATGGACTGGGCCTCGCTGTCCGCCGAGGAGAACCTCGACGGCCTGAGCCCCGAACAGCTCGCGACGTTCCAGGAGCGGGCCGTGCCCCAGCCCGGCGGCGTCGTCCGCGAGGCCGTCGAGCTGCGCGACGACTCCCGCCGGGACGTGCCGACGACGATCATCTGCACGAGCTTCCCCGCCGAGCAGTACCGCGCCTACGCCGAGCAGGAGGAGGCTGGCTGGCTCGCCGGGATCCGCGAGCTGCGCAACGTCGAGTGGGTCGACCTGCCGACGAGCCACTGGCCGATGTGGTCGCGCCCGCGCGAGCTCGCCGTCGTCCTCGGGGACGTCGCCCGCCGCCACGGGGCGAGCCCGGCCTGACCGCCTCGGCGGAGCGCGGCCCGCGCCGCTGACCCCGGCCCGTCCCCGCCCGGCCTCCACGGCGATGTCGGAGGCGGCGGTTACCGTCGGGACATGCGCATCCTGCACACGTCCGACTGGCACCTCGGGCGCACGCTCCACGGGGTCGACCTCGTGGCGCACCAGGCTGCGTTCCTCGACCACCTCGTCGAGGTCGTGCGCCGGGAGAGGGTCGACGCCGTGCTCGTCGCCGGCGACGTCTACGACCGTGCCATCCCGCCCGTCGGCGTCGTCGACCTCCTCGACGACGCGCTGCTGCGCCTCACCGGGCTGGCCCGCGTCGTCCTCACCCCCGGCAACCACGACTCCGCCACCCGCCTGGGGTTCGGCGCCGCGATGTTCCGCGACCGGCTCGCCGTGCGCTCCCGGGTGGAGGACCTCGCCGTCCCCCTCGCGCTGCCCGCCGCCGACGGTGAGAGCGGCGCGCTGGTCTACGCCCTGCCCTACCTCGACCCCGACACCACCCGCCACCGCCTCGCGGGCCCGGAGACCGACGACGCCGGCGTGCCGCTCGTGCCCGCCCGGTCGCACGAGGCGGTCGCCGCCGCCGCGATGCGGCGGGTGCGGGCCGACCTCACCGCCCGCCGGGCCGGCGGCGAGCGCACGCCCGCCGTCCTCATGGCGCACGCGTTCGTCGTCGGCGGGCAGCCCTCGGAGTCCGAGCGCGACATCCGCGTCGGCGGCGTCGACAGCGTCCCGCTCGGTGTCCTCACCCGCAGCGGTGAGGAGAACCCGGACTACCTCGCCCTCGGTCACCTCCACGGGCCGCAGCGTGTCGGGCCGGGGCTCGCCCCCCAGCGGCCCGGTCCGCTCGCCCGCTACTCCGGGTCCCCCCTCGCCTACTCCTTCTCCGAGATGAACCACGCGAAGTCCAGCGTGCTCCTGGACCTCGGGCCCACCGGCGTCGAGCACGTCGAGCTCGTGCCCACTCCCTGCCCGCGCCGGCTCTCGGAGGCCACCGGCACCCTGGACCAGCTCCTCTCCCCCGCCTTCGACGGTCAGGCGGAGGACTGGGTGCGGGTCGCGGTCACCGACACCGTGCGCCCGCGGGACCTCTACGCCCGGGTCAAGGCGCGCTTCCCGCACGCGCTCGTCGTCCAGCACCGGCCGACCACCCCGTTGACCGGTGGCCCGGCGCGGGCGGTGACCGCCGCGCGCGACCCCCTCGAGGTCGCCGCCGAGTTCGTCCAGGACGTCACCGGCGCCGCGCCGACGGGGGCCGAGAGCGCGGTGCTGCGGCAGGCCTACGAGGCCGCGCTCGCCGCGGAGAGGAGCGCCTGATGCGCATCCACCACCTCACCGTGGAGGCAGTCGGCCCGTTCCCCGGGCGCCACGAGGTCGACTTCGACGAGCTCTCCGCCGGCGGGCTGTTCCTTCTCGAGGGACCCACCGGGGCGGGCAAGTCCACCCTCATCGACGCGATCACCTTCGGCCTGTACGGCACCCTCGGCTCCCCCGCCCGCGACGACCGCCTGCCCTCGGCCCACGCCCCGGGCGCCGAGCCGGTCGTCGAGGTCGTCTTCTCCACCGGCGAGGGCATCTTCCGGGTCCGCCGCACCCCGGCCTACGCCCGCCCGAAGCGTCGCGGGGAGGGCACCACCCGGCAGAACGCGACCGCCCGGCTGTGGCGCCTGGAGTCCGTGACCGACGACGCCGGTGAGCCGGTGGCCACGACCACGCAGGAGGTCGGCACCGAGGTCCGCCGCATCGTGCGCCTCGACCGGGTCCAGTTCAGCCAGACCGTCGTCCTGCCCCAGGGCCGGTTCTCCACGTTCCTGCGGGCCAAGCCGGACGAGCGCGCCGCCGTCCTCCAGGACGTCTTCGGCACCGAGGTCTACCAGCGGGTCCAGGAGCAGCTGGTCGACATGGCGCGCGAGGCGAGACGCGAGGTCGCGGCCGCCAAGCAGGACGTCACCACGGCCACCGCGAGCCTCGTCCACCTGCTCCCCGACGGCGACCCCGCCGGCGAGCAGCTCACCCGGGCTGCCGAGGAGCTCGACGCCACCGCCCTGGAGTCGGCCGCGGCGCAGGTCGTCGCCCACGCCGAGGAGGAGCTCGCCCGCGCCGCCGCCCGTCAGGAGGCCGAGCGGGTCGCCGAGGAGGAGGCCCGACGTGCCGTGGACGCCCAGCGCGAGCTCGAGCGGCTCGTCGAGCGGCGGGCCCGGCTGCTGACCGAGCAGGCCGCCCTCGCCGAGCGGGAGCCCGCGGTCGCGGCGCAGCGTGAGGAGCTCGCGGCCGCCCGCCGGGCCGCCGTGGCCGCAGGCGCGCTCAGGGCCCAGGCCGAGGCGCAGGAGGCGGTGGAGCGCGCCCGGGCAACCGTGGAGGACGTGTGCGGCGCAGTCAGCGCCGGGCCGGACTCCGACCTCGGAGAGCTCGAGCTCACCGGGCTGCGTGCCCTGCTCGACCAGCTCACCGGGGAGCGCGGCGGCCTCGTCGACCTCGTCGACCTCGAGGCGGGCCTTCCTGCCCGGGAGGCCGCGCTGACCCGCGAGGAGACCGACCTCGACCGTCGGCGGACCGCGCTCACCGAGCGGTGTACCGCCCTCACCGCCCGGCCCGAGGAGCGCCGGCGCCTGGAGATCGCCCTCGACCACATCCAGCGCACCGCCCTGAGCGTGCCCGCGGCCGAGGCTGCCGTCACCACCCGGCGCGCGGTCCGGGACGCCGCCCGCGACGCCGAGGCACGGCGCGGTGAGCTCGCCTCGGCGCAGGCGGCGGTCACCGTCGCCGCCAAGGCGGCCGGCGAGGCACTCGACGCGGAGCACGCCGCGCGCCGTCGCTGGATCGCCGGCATGGCGGGCAGCCTGGCGGCCGAGCTCGTCCCCGGCACTCCCTGCGCCGTGTGCGGCGGGACCGAGCACCCCGCCCCCGCGCCCCGCTCCCCCGAGCACGCCACCGAGGAGGACGTCGAGGCCGCCGCCACCGGGCGGCAGCGGGCAGAGGCCGCGCTCGCCGCGGCGCGGGAGGAGGTCGCCCGCGCACAGGCACGGCTGCGCGCCGCCGAGGACGCCTCCGGTGGGCAGCCGCTCCCCGCCGCGGAGGAGGCGCTGACCATCGCCCAGGCCGACCTCGCCGACGCCCGTGAGGCCGTCCGGCTCGCCGAGCTCCGCCGGGCCGAGCTCGCCGCCTTCGACGAGGAGACCGAGCGCCTGCGCGAGCAGGCCGCCCGGGAGGAGACCGCCGTCGCGGCGGCCACGGAGCACCTGCGCGGTCTCCGCACGTCGCTCGAGGCCGACCACGCCCGCTGCCGCCGCGCCGCCGCGGACGCCCCGACCGTCACGGCCCGGGCCCACCGGCTCGACGAGCGTCTCTCCGCCGCCCGCCGGATCGTCACTGCCCGTCAGGCCCAGCACGAGGCCCGCCGGCGCCGCGAGGACGCCGTCGCAGCGCTCGAGCGGGCGCTGGAGGAGACCGGCTTCCCCGACGCCGCCGCGGCGACCCTCGCCCACCGCAGCACCACCCGGACCGCCGAGCTGGAGCGTGCGGTCACCGAGCACGACTCCGCCGCCGCCCGCGTCCGGGACGGCCTCACCGAGCCGCAGGTCGCCGCGCTCACCGGCGCGGAGGTGCCCGCCCTCGAGGCGGCCACCGCCGCCCACGCCGAGCGCCACACGGCGCTCATCGCCGCCACAGAGGAGGCAGGGCGGGCGAGGGACGCCGTGGCCCGGCTGAGCCGCTGCCGGGTCTCGCTCACCGGCGTCCTCGACGCGCACCGGACGCTCACCGAGCGCACCGCCCCCGTGCTGCGCATGGGCGAGCTCGCCGCCGCCGGGGAGGGCAACGCGCGCGCCACGACGCTCTCGACCTACGTCCTGCTCCGCCGCTTCGAGGACGTCGTCGCCGCCGCCAACGACCGCCTCACCGTCATGTCCGACGGCCGCTACGAGCTGCGCCGCATCGACGAGCGCGAGGGCCGCTCACGCAAGGCCGGTCTCGGCCTGGCCGTCCACGATCACGTCACCGAGGCCTCCCGCGACCCGCACACCCTGTCCGGCGGGGAGACGTTCTACGTCTCGCTGTGCCTGGCGCTCGGGCTGGCGGACGTCGTCACCAGCGAGGCCGGCGGAATCTCGCTGGACACGCTGTTCGTCGACGAGGGCTTCGGCTCGCTCGACCCGCACACCCTGGACGGGGTGCTCGGTGAGCTCAGCAGGCTGCAGGCCGGGGGCCGCGCCGTGGGGATCGTCAGCCACGTGAGCGAGCTCAAGGACCGGATCGCCGAGCGCATCGAGGTGCGGCGCCTGCCCTCGGGCGCCTCGACCCTCACCGTGCGGGCCTGAGCCGCGCTCAGCCCTTGAGCTCGCGCGCGAGCGCCTCGCGCTCGACGATGTCGTGCCACAGGAGGTCGTGCTCGGCGGCCTTGTCGATCGCCTCGTCGTCGGTGAGCGCAGCGGCGACGTCGGGCTCGGCGTCGGCGTCGTCGACGTGGATGCTCACGACGGCGTCCCACGGGACCGTGGCCCGGACCTCGACGGCACTGGGCAGCTGGTCGTCCCCCTCGCTCCACGGGCGCGCACGCTCGGGCACGACGACGGTGGCGTCCGGGACGTCGGCCGCGAGGACCACCCGGCGCGGGAGCGCGGAGGACGCGGCACGCAGGTGGGCGATGCTCTCGTCGGCCGCGGCGAGCAGGGCTCCGGCCTCCAGGCCCTCGTCGTCCTCCTCGGGCAGCGCGCGGCGCAGCTCGGTGGTGACGGCGTGCCCCCAGCGCGGCGGGACCCCGGCCGGGCGGCTGAGGTCGGCACTCGTGGCCGGCAGGTAGATCCGCATGGCGACATTGTTGCCCACGACGCCGGGAGATCCGGGCATCCCGCGCCGGGGGACGCCGCTCAGCGGACCGCGCGCCGCAGCACCCGTCGCCCGCGGCGGGCGCGTTCCGGGGCCCCGGTGAGGCGCCCGGCGAGCTCCTGGACCGCCGACCGCGCCCGGCTGCCGTGGGCGACCTCGGCGAGCGTGGCTCCCTGGAGGACCGCCCGGTCCAGGGCCGCCCGGTCGTCCGGCACGAGCAGCGGGTCCATCACCCCGGCGAAGCGGGCGAGGGCCTCCACGACGGCCTGCTCCGGGTTGGCGCCGGCGGCCGAGCCGCGCACCCGGTTGACGACGACCACCCGGCTCGCGTGGGGCGCGCAGACCTGGGCGTCGGAGAGCTCCTGCAGCGCCGTGACGAGCCGGTGCATCCCCACCGGCTCGGCCGCACCGACCACGACGACGACGTCCGCGGCCGCGAGCGCCGACAGCGCCGCCTGGTGCCGCCGCGGTGCACCGAGCCCGCCCACCGGTTCGTCGATGCCGGCGCCGACGTCGACGACGACCCACGCCGCCGTCTCCCGCGCCTGCTCCCACACGACGTCGAGGGAGGCCGCGGGCAGCTCGCGCCAGCGGTCGGCCCGGGTGAGGCCGGTGAGGAGCCTCAACCGCTCCCCCAGCCGGCGGGTCACGCCCCGCATCGTCCCGGCGTCGAGCCGACCGTCGCCGGCCAGCCGAGCCGCCGCGGCGATGCCCGCCGTCTCGTCGAGCACCCCGAGGACCTGCGTGACGCTCGGGGCCTCGGTGTCCGCGTCCACGAGGAGCGTGGGCTCGTGGGCGGCGAGCTCGGCGGCGAGGTTGACGGCGATGCTCGTGCGTCCCGGGGAGCCGCGCGGCCCCCAGACGACGACGAGCCGGCCCGTCGTCGCCGGAGCGGGCGGTGGTGGCTCCTCCTCGACCGGGTCGGCCGCCGGCTCGCTGTGGACGAGGTCGCCGACGACGCGCGCCCACTCCTGCGCGCCGTCCTCCGCCGCGACCACCGCCGTCGCCCCGAGCGCGCGGCACCGGGCCGTGTCCACCGGCGCGGCGACGAGGACGGTGCGCACGCCTGCCGCGGCGAGCTGACGGAGGACCGGGCGGTCGAGGTCGGGGAGGTCGGCGGACAGGACGGCGAGGGAGCCGAGGCCCGCGAGTCCGGCGGCGAGCACCTCCGGCACGTCGGCGCACCGCCGCACCACCCGCAGCCCGGTGTCCGGGGCGTCGAGGAGGGAGACCAGCTCGGCCTCCTCCGGTCCGGTGAGCGCGAGCAGGACCCCCGCGGTCACGGGCCCGCGCCCGGGACCGGCACGACGACGATCTCCCCGTCCCCGGCGACGGCCGCGAGCACGTCGGGCAGGTCGTCCTGCGTGACGAGGACCTGCACGGCCGATCCGCCCGCGGCGGCGAACAGCGAGTCGGCCTCGAGGAGGTCGGAGACGACGAGCCGCTCGGCGAGCAGCCGGGGCTCCTCGGGCTGCGCCTCGAGCCCGGTCGCGGCCACGGCGGTGTGCCACAGGTCGACGACGGCGCCCTTGGCGACGCCGCTCGGGGGCGGGCCTGGCATCGACACGACGACGGGGCGCAGCGCGACGTCGGCGGCGCTGCCCACCGCCGAGGCCGGGACGAGCTCCCCGGCCCCGACGACGCGGGTGACGACGGCGTCGGCGGGCAGGTCGGCGCCGGCGGCGAGGTAGGTGTCGCCCAGGCCGTCGGGCCGCACGGCGTGGGGGCGCAGGTCGGCGGCGGACAGGAGGTCCCCCGGGGCCAGGGTCTCGACGGCGACGAGGACCTCCGTCGTCCGGTCCGCCCGGGCCACCGCCCAGCTGCCGAGCGTCACCGACGCGGCGACGAGGAGGACCCCCACCCCGAGCCGCGGGTCACGCCAGGTGGGCCTCCGCAGCCGCTGCACGCCGTCGTCGCTCATCGCACTCCCTCCCGTGCTTGGGCCCATGGTGCCCGCTCGGCTCGGCCCGCGTGCGCGTTCTCCACAGGAATTCCGGCCCGGGACACCGTCCACAGGCTGCGGCCGTGCCGACGGGCACGGTGAGACACTGTGCCCATGGCTCGCTTCCTCACCCTCGCCGACGTCGCGGAGGAGCTGTCCATCTCGGTCGCGCAGGCGCGCACGCTCGTGCGCACTGGCGAGCTGCCGGCCATCCAGGTGGGTGGCCGCGGCATGTGGCGCGTGGAGGCCGTCGTCCTCGAGGACTACATCCAGCGCCAGTACGCCAAGACCCGCTCCGCCGTGGCGGGCGGGCAGGAGCTCAGCGACTGACCGGTGCCGTGCGCACCGTGAGGACGTGGGCGAGCGCGAGGGCGACGCCGTCGTCGAGCTCGACGTGGTCCGCCGCCACCCGGACGAGCCGCCCCGCGTAGTCCCCCGCCGTCGTGCGGACGACGACGGGCACCTCCTCCCGCGCCAGTGCGCGCAGCACATGGGTGAGGCGCAGCCGCCGCTCGACGACGGGCGCCTCCGGAGCCGCGTGACCCAGTGAGCGCACCGCCGCCACGGCCGAGGCAGGGACGAGCACGCGCCGTCCGCCGTCGGCCAGGAGCAGCCACTGGACGGCGGCGTCCACGACCGTGCCGGCGACGTCGCTGCCGTCGCGCAGGCGGACGGTGAGCTGCCCGCCCAGGCACGCACGCAAACGGTCCGCGAGGGAGACCTGCGCGAGCTCGGCCTCGGCGAGGTCGAGCACCTCGTCGTCCTGGAGCCTGCGCTCCGCGTGGGCGAACTGGCTCTCGAGGTCGTCGAAGAGGGACTCCCAGCGCATCGCCCCACGGTAGTGCCGCCGCCCGTCGCGTCCACAGGTTCCGGCCCCGCCCTGGACAACCTCTCCCGCTGGGCGTACACATGTGAGCCACAGCACATCAAACGCTGTCAAACGACATCAACCGCACTCATCAGGGGCCAACATGGGACTGCTCCGCCTCGTGCTCGTCGCGGCACTCGGCGCCGTCGGCGCGGCGCTGCTGGCCCAGCACACGGCCGCTCTGCTCGCCGGCGGCGTCGGCGGGGTGGACGAGGCGGTCGCGCTCGGGGCGGCGGCCACCGGCACGCTCGTCGCGGCGTGGTACGCCCTCTCCGCGAGCGCGGCGGCGCTGGCCGACGCGGCGCGACTCTCGCGGAGGGCGCCTCGGCTCGCCGCGGTTCTCGCCGCCGCCGTCCGGCGTTACGGGGCACCCGCGGTGCGGTGCGCGGTGGTCGCCGGAGCCGGGATCAGCCTCGGCGCGCTGCCCGCGACGGCCGCGCCCGAGGACGTCGTGCCCCAGGACCTGCGCCCGGGCACCGTCGTCACCCAGACCCTCCCCGGCGGCTCGGAGGCGCCGTCGTCCGCACCCCCCACGGACGACGGCGCCTCCGAGCCGGACGGTGAACCGGTCCCGCAGGACGAAGGCCCAACGCACCCCGCCACACCTGCGCCGAGCGAGCCCGCAGCAGCCTGGCCACCAGCGGCGCAGGCCACCTCGGCGCCAGGGGCCACGGCCCCTCCTGGCGTCGCCGCCCCCGTCAGCGCGCCGGCCGCGCACACCGACCTCGCGGACGAGTCCTACGTCGTCCGGCCGGGCGACTCGCTGTGGGCGGTGGCCGCCCGCCACCTGGGCCCCGGCGCCACGGTGGCGGACGTCGCCGCGGAGTGGCCTCGCTGGTACGAGGCCAACCGCGACGTCGTCGGCGCCGACCCCGGACTCATCCACCCGGGCCAGCTGCTCCAGGCCCCCGAACCGAAGGACGTGCCATGACCGCTCCCACCACCCTCGCCCCCCGCCACGCCCCGACCAGCCGACCACCGGACGGCGCCCGCCCCTGGGACAGGGTGCGCTTCAGCGCCGAGACGGAGCCCGGGGCCGTCGAGCCGGAGACCGAGCCGGACCTCGACCAGCTCCCCCCGGTCGCCCCGTGGGCGGCGACCCTCGTGCGGGCAGCTGTCGAGGTGCTCACCGGCAGCCGGCCCACCGCCCAGCTCACCCGGTGGCTGTCCGCCGAGCTGTACGACCAGCTCGCCCGGCGCGCCGGCCTGGCCGTGCGGGTCCTCGGGCGGCCGGACCCCGCGCTGTGCGCCCGGGTGCGGCGGGTGCGCTGCACGCAGGTGCGGCCCGGGGTCCACGAGGCCGCCGTCGTCGTCCACGACGGCGTGCGGATCCGGGCGGCCGCAGTCCGGGTGGAGTGCCACCGCGGCCGCTGGCGCGCCACCGCCCTCGAGATCGGCTGACCACCCCCGCCCCGACAGCCGACTTCCGCCCGACAGCCGACTTCCTCCCGACAGCCGACTTCCGCACAGCCGACGTCCGCCGCGTGGCCCGGGCCACAGGACCCCGGGGCACGCGGCGCGACCGTCAGAGGCGGTCGAGGAGCGAGGCGAAGTCGGGGGTCGCGTCGAAGCCGTCGGCCGCCCCCGACCGCTCAGGGCGCGCGACCACCTTCTCGGCCAGCTCGACGCCGGCCCGGCGGATGCGCTCGGGCAGCGGGTTGACGTCGTCCGCCTCCCCCGCCCAGTCGTCGGTGGCGGCGAAGACCGCCGTGGTGACGGTGTCGGCGTGCAGGTAGGTGAACAGCGGCCGGATCGCGTACTCGGTGGCGAGGGAGTGGCGGGGCGTGCCGCCCGTGGCGCCGATGAGCACGGGCGTCCCCCGCAGCGCGTCCTTGTCCACGACGTCGACGAAGGACTTGAACAGCCCGGACGCGCTCGTCGTGAAGATCGGGGTGACGGCGATGACGCCGGCGGCCCGGGCGACCGTCTCCAGCGCCGTCCGCAGCTCCCCGGAGGGGAAGCCGGCGAGCATGGCGTCGGTGATCTCGTGCGCGAGGCTCCGCAGCTCGTAGGTGACGACCTCGGCGGTGACGCCTCGCTCCGCGAGCGCGTCGGTCGTCGCCTGCGCCAGCCGGTCGGCGAGCAGCCGGGTGGCGGACGGGCGGCCGAGACCGGCCGAGACGACGGCGATGGTGCGCGTGCTCATGTCTGCTCCTCTCACAGCCCGAAGGCTGCGCCGCGGCCCGCGGGCTGCGCGACGTCGTCCTCGGCGGTGCGACCGGTCCAGCGGTCCTCCCCGGCCACGTGCTGGTCCTGGGCCGTGCCGGCGGCCCGCGCCTTGGCGACGCGCTCGGCGTGGCTCGGCGGGTCGGAGGGCACGTGCGCGGGCCGCTTGGACTCGAGCTCGGCGCGCAGCGCCGGGACGATCTCCTCGGCGAGGATGTCGATCTGCTCGAGGACCGTCTTGAGCGGCAGACCGGCGTGGTCGATGAGGAAGAGCTGACGCTGGTAGTCCCCCACGACGTCGCGCATCGCGGCGTACCGGTCGATGACCTGCTGCGGGGAGCCCACGGTCAGCGGCGTCTCGCGGGTGAAGTCCTCCATCGTGGGCCCGTGGCCGTAGACCGGGGCCTTGTCGAAGTACGGGCGGAACTCGTTCCACGCGTCCTGGGAGTTCCTCCGTGCGAAGAACTGTCCGCCGAGGCCGACGATCGCCTGGTCGGCGCGGCCGTGGCCGTAGTGCTCGTAGCGCCGGCGGTAGTACTCGACCATCCGGGCCGTGTGCTCCATGGGCCAGAAGATGTTGTTGTGGAGGAAGCCGTCGCCGTAGTACGCGGCCTGCTCGGCGATCTCGGGGGTGCGGATGGACCCGTGCCACACGAAGGGCGCGACGCCGTCGAGCGGGCGGGGCGTGGCGGTGAAGCCCTGGAGCGGGGTACGGAACTTGCCCTGCCAGTCCACGACCTCCTCGTCCCACAGCCGGCGCAGCAGCGCGTAGTTCTCGATGGCGAGGTTGACGCCCTGGCGGATGTCCTTGCCGAACCACGGGTAGACGGGGCCGGTGTTGCCGCGCCCCATCATGAGGTCCATCCGGCCGTTGCTGATGACCTGGAGCATCGCGTAGTCCTCCGCGATCTTCACCGGGTCGTTCGTCGTGATGAGCGTCGTCGCCGTGGACAGGACGATGTTCTTCGTCGTGCCCGCGAGGTAGCCGAGCAGCGTCGTCGGCGAGGAGGCGACGAAGGGCGGGTTGTGGTGCTCGCCGGTGGCGAAGACGTCGAGGCCGGCCTCGTCGGCGTGCTGCGCGATCGTGAGGATCGACCGCACGCGCTCGGTGTCGTCGGGCGTGCGCCCGGTCGTCGGGTCGGTCGTGACGTCACTGACCGTGAAGATTCCGAACTGCATGGTGGCGTCAGCTCCTCAGTCGATGCGTTTGCATGTACAGCCGTCCCAACCCGGTCACCCCTGGGTCTATTCCGTCGGCCCTGTGCGGTGGGCCACCGGGGGCAGAGACGAGGGCGCCGGGCGCGCATGGTCTCCCATGCTCGCCCGGCGCCCCGTGCATCTGCCCGTCCCGTCAGCGCCGCTTCTTGGTCACCTTCGCGGCCTTGCGGCGGGCCTCACGGTTGCTGCCACCCGCGGCCGCGGCCTGCGCGGCCGTCTCGCCGCTGCCCGCGGCGCGACCCTTGCCGCCCTCGGTGCGCACCGAGGGGCGGGCGTCGCCGTCGGCCGACGGCGCGGAGTAGGTGAGGGCCGTGGGACGCTGCGGCTCCTCGAGCCCGACGATCTGCGGGCCGCCGCCGAACGCCGTCGCGGGCGCGCTCTGCGCGTCACCCTGCCGGGCCGCCGCCTCGCGGGCGGCGGTGGCGAGCGTGGCGCCCGACCGGTTCGCCGTCACCGACTTGGCGCCCACCCGTCGCCCGCCGGACTGGGCTGCGGCCGCCGCGGGGGTCGCCTCGCCGTCCCCGGCGGCGGTGGCGGTGGCACCGAGGCGAGCACCGGCCGCGGCCTGCGCGGCGGCGTCGGCCGTCACCGCACCCTGGCCGTCGCTGCCGTCGGGCTGCTGGACCTTGACCTCGAGGTTGAACAGGTAGCTGACCGACTCCTCCTTGATGGCCTCGTTCATGGCCTGGAAGAGCTGGTAGCCCTCGCGCTGGTACTCCACGAGCGGGTCACGCTGCCCCATGGCGCGCAGCCCGATGCCCTCCTTGAGGTAGTCCATCTCGTAGAGGTGCTCGCGCCACTTGCGGTCGAGCACGGAGAGCACGACGCGGCGCTCGAGCTGCCGCATGATGTCCGGCGTCAGCTCCTCCTCCCGGCGCTCGTAGGCGAGGTGGATGTCGGAGCGGACCTCCTCCAGGAGCATGTCGGTGGTGAGGCGGTTCTGGCCGCCGGCCTCCTCCACGACGTCCTCGACGGTGATGGACACCGGGTAGATCCGCTTGAGCTCGGTCCACAGGGCGTCCAGGTCCCACGTCGTGGCGTCCGGCGCCTGGGTGAACTCGGTGACGAGCGAGCCGACGGCGTCGTCGATGAAGCCCTGGACCTGCTCCTGCAGGTCCTCACCGTCGAGCACCCGGCGGCGCTCCTCGTAGACGACGGTGCGCTGGCGGTTGAGGACGTCGTCGTACTTGAGGACGTTCTTGCGGATCTCGAAGTTGCGGCCCTCGACCTGCGCCTGCGCCGAGGCGATGCCACGGGAGACCATCTTCGCCTCGAGCGGCATGTCGTCGGGGTAGGAGGCGCTGTCCATGACGCGCAGCGCGAGCCCGGAGTTGAACAGCCGCATGAGGTCGTCCTCCATCGACAGGTAGAACCGGGACTCACCCGGGTCACCCTGACGGCCGGAGCGGCCACGCAGCTGGTTGTCGATGCGGCGGGACTCGTGGCGCTCGGTGCCCAGGACGTACAGGCCGCCGAGCTCGACGACCTCCTCGTGCTCCGCCGCGACCGAGCGCTTGGCCTCCTCGAGGACCTCGGGCCACGCGGCCTCGTACTCCTCGGGGGCCTCGACCGGGTCCAGCCCGCGCTGACGCATCGCCTCGACGGCGATGTGCTCGGCGTTGCCACCGAGCATGATGTCGGTACCGCGACCGGCCATGTTCGTCGCGACGGTGACGGCGCCCTTGCGGCCGGCCATCGCCACGACGGTCGCCTCACGCGCGTGGTTCTTGGCGTTGAGGACCTCGTGCGGGATGCCCTTGCGCTTGAGCAGCGCGGACAGCACCTCGGACTTCTCCACGCTCGTCGTGCCGACGAGCACCGGCTGGCCGGCGGCGTGCCGCTCGGCGATGTCCTCGATGATCGCCTTGTACTTCGCCTGGACGTTCTTGTAGATGAGGTCCGGCTGGTCGATGCGCTGCATCGGGCGGTTCGTCGGGATCGGGACGACGCCGATCTGGTACGTGCTGGAGAACTCGGCGGCCTCGGTCTCGGCCGTACCGGTCATGCCGGAGAGCTTGTCGTACAGGCGGAAGTAGTTCTGCAGCGTGATCGTGGCGAGCGTCTGGTTCTCCGCCTTGATCGTCACGCCCTCCTTGGCCTCGATGGCCTGGTGCATGCCCTCGGAGTAGCGCCGCCCGGCGAGCACACGCCCGGTGTGCTCGTCGACGATGAGGACCTCGCCGTTGGTGACGATGTAGTCCTTGTCGCGCTTGAAGAGCTCCTTCGCCTTGAGCGCGTTGTTGAGGAACCCGATGAGGGAGGTGTTGAGCGACTCGTAGAGGTTGTCGATGCCGAGGTAGTCCTCGACCTTCTCGATGCCCGGCTCGAGCACACCGACGGTGCGCTTCTTCTCGTCGACCTCGTAGTCCTCGTCGCGCTTGAGGCGCGTGGCGAGGCGGGCGAACTCGGCGTACCACTTGTTCGCGTCACCGGAGGCGGGGCCGGAGATGATGAGCGGGGTGCGAGCCTCGTCGATGAGGATCGAGTCGACCTCGTCGACGATGGCGAAGTTGTGGCCGCGCTGGACGAGCTCGTTGGTCGACCACGCCATGTTGTCGCGCAGGTAGTCGAAGCCGAACTCGTTGTTCGTGCCGTAGGTGATGTCGGCGGCGTACTGCGCGCGCCGCTCGTCGGGCTTCTGGCCGGCGAGGACAACGCCGGTGGTGAGCCCGAGGAAGCGGTACACGCGTCCCATGAGCTCGGCCTGGTAGCCGGCGAGGTAGTCGTTGACGGTGACGACGTGGACGCCCTTGCCGGTGAGCGCGTTGAGGTAGGCCGGGAGGGTCGCGACGAGCGTCTTGCCCTCACCGGTCTTCATCTCGGCGATGTTGCCCAGGTGGAGGGCCGCGCCGCCCATGATCTGGACGTCGAAGTGCCGCTGACCCAGGGTGCGGCGGGCGGCCTCGCGCACGACGGCGAACGCCTCGGGGAGGATGTCGTCGAGCGTCTCCCCGGCGGCGAGACGCTCCTTGAAGGCGTCGGTCTCGGCGCGCAGCTCTGCGTCGCTGAGGGCGGTGACGCTCTCCTCCAGGGCGTTGACCTGGTCGGCGATCGCGCTGAGCTGCTTGAGGATCCTGCCCTCGCCCATGCGCAAGATCTTGCTGAGGATCGAAGCCACGCGGTTCTACTCCCGTTCGACGGTCGGCGCCGGTGCACGGCGTCGGGCGCACAGGCTGCGCGCACACCTCGCATCATGGTAAGCGCCACACAGCCCCGGTCGAAGTCAGTCCAGTTCCGCCCGCAGCGGACGCGCCAGGTCTCCCTCGGCGTCGTCGTCGACGGCGACCCCGCCCGCCCCGAGCCACTGCGCCGTCGTCGCGAGCTCGGCCGCGAGCCCGGCAACGACGTCCGGCGGCGTCGGCCACGTCGCCCGCGCGGCGGCGTCGGGGCCGGGCTCCTCGGCGTAGGCACCGCGGACGCGCACGAGTCCGGCGTCGCGGTCGTGCTTGAGGTCCACCCGGGCGACGAGGTGCTCCCCGAGGAGGAACGGCAGCGGGTAGTACCCGTGCGTGCGGCGGTGGGCGGGGGTGTAGATGCCGATGCGGTAGTGCATCCCGAACAGGTCCAGCACGCGGCGCCGCTCCCACACGAGCGGGTCGAACGGCGCGAGCAGGGCCCGGGCTGCCGTGCGCCGGGGCACACGGGCGGCGACGTGCAGCCAGGCGGGCCGCCCCCACCCGGGGACGGTGACCGGCACGAGCTCACCCTCCTCGACGAGCTCGTCGATCGCGAGGCGGGTAGCGCGCTGACCGATCCGGAAGTAGTCCGCGAGGCAGCGGACGGTACCGACGCCGTGGGCGCGTGCCGCGATCCGGGTGAGTTCGCGGACGGCGTCCTGCGGGTCCGGCGCCGGCTGGTCGCGCACGTGCCCGGGCAGGACGCGGGAGGTGAGGTCGTAGACCCGCTCGAACTGCGCGTTGCGCGACGACGCGGTGAGCTCACCGGCGTCGAACAGGGTCTCCAGGGCGACCTTGGCGGCGCTCCACCGCCACCCCCAGCCGTCGGAGCGTTCCGCGTGCAGCGGGTCCACGAGCGCCTCGACGTCGCGACCGGTGAGCGGCCCGCGGGCGGCGACGATGTCGCGGACGCGGCGCTGCAGGCCGGGGTTGCGCTCCTCGAGGGCGAGCGGGTCCATGCCCGCCCACCGCCGCCGGGTGCCGGCCACGAGCGGGTAGGTCGTCACCGGGACGAAGGAGGCCTCGTGCGCCCACGCCTCGACGACGCGCCGCGGGTGACGCCCGGCGGCCCGGTCGAGCAGGGTCGTGTCGTAGGGGCCGAGGCGGGCGAAGAGCGGCAGGAGGTGCGCCCTGGCCAGGACGTTGACGGAGTCGATCTGGAGCAGCCCGAGCCGCTCGATCGTGCCGGTGACGTGCCGCATCGTCACCTGGACCGGGCGCGGACGGTCCAGCCCCTGCGCGGCGATCGCGGTGCGCCGTGCCTGGGCGAGGGTCAGCGTGCGCGTCACGCTGGGAGCGTACGCGGCGGGCCGCGGCGTGGTGCCGCGGCCCGCCGTCGGACTCAGAGTGCGGCGTCCTTGGCCGCGACCTCGTAGTTCAGTCGGATGATGCCGTAGGTCCAGCCGTGCCGGTGGTAGACGGCGCAGGGCTGCATGGTCTCCTCGTCGATGAAGAGGTAGAACGGGTGACCGACGAGCTCCATCTCGTAGAGCGCCTGGTCGATGCTCATCGGCTGCGTGTCGTGCAGCTTCTGGCGCACGATGACGGGCGAGTCGCCCAGCTGTGCCTCGACGACCTCCCCGGGCTCGGTCGGCGGGGTCGGGGTGGTGGGCAGCTCCTCCACCACCGGCTCCGGTGCGAGCTCCTCGAAGTCCGCGATCGGCTTGGCGCCACCGCGGCGGTGGTGGTTCTTGCGCCGGTCGCGTGCGCGACGCAGTCGCTCCATGAGCTTGGTCGTTGCCAGGTCGAGGGCCGCGTACCTGTCGTCGGCCGCAGCCTCAGCACGGATGGTCGGTCCCCGGTCGACCACCGTGAGCTCGACGCGCTCTGCCCTGTCGGCGAGCCGCGGGTTCTGCTCCTTGGTGATCTCCACCTCGATGCGACGCGCGCGGGGCGCGAGCTGCTCGACCTTGGAGAGCTTGTCCTCCAGGTGGGCGCGGAAGCGGTCCGCCACCTCGGTGTTACGGGCAACAACGGCAATATCCATGGTGACCTCCGTAGAGAAGTGAAACCGAATCGGTCTCTGCAGCGACCCGCTCTCAGCGGGTGAGGAAGATGTCTGCCACCTCCTCTCCTCGGAGCTCGCCACCACCCGGAGCCGGGCCGGTGGGCGAGAGTGCGTCCATACAGGAACGTTAGTCGAGGTCGCGGCCTGACACCCGCGATGTTGGTCCCGAGTGGCGCAATGTCCGCCTACTGGACACCGGCTGTGCCCGGCATCCCGGGTCTGCACGGGTCACGGCACCCGGGCGCCGACGGTCCGGCCCGGCGGTGGCGTCGCGGCGAGGACGAGGGCCCCGGCCACCCTGGCTCCCGCGCCGTCGAGGACCCTGCTGCAGGCGGCGAGGGTGGCGCCGGTGGTGAGGACGTCGTCGACGAGGACGACGACGGCGCCCGCGGGTGGCGCCGCGAGCACCCGGACGCCCGTGCTCCGGTTGCGGACCCGCCCGCGCACGCCCAGCCCGGACTGGTGGGCCCGGCCACCGGAGCGCCGCAGCACGTCGAGCGAGCGGACGGTGCGCCCCGCGGTCAGGGTCCCCGAAGCGGCGATCCCCGCGGCGACGGCGTCGGCGAGGTCGGCGACGACGAGCATCCCGCGCAGGCGGCGCCGCGTCCCCGACGGCGCGGGGACGACGAGGACGTCCCCGCTGCCGTCGCCGAGGGCGAGGTCGGGGTCGTGGGCCCACACCTGGGCCCCCTCCCGGGCGCGCGCGAGGAGGACGCGGGCGACGTCGCCGCGGCCCGCCCGCTTCCACGCGAGCACGAGCCGGCGGACCGGTCCTGCGTAGTCGGCGAGCGACCAGACGGGAAGGAGCCCGTCCGCGTCGCCAGGGAGGCTGAGCATCGGCGCCTGCCCGTCGCAGCGGACCGGGGTGCGGGAGACGAGGCCGCGGCACTGCGGGCAGACCGCCTGGTCCCACGCTCCGCAGCCCGCGCAGTCGGCCGGCAGGACGAGCGCGAGCGCCTCGGTGAGGGCACGGGCGGTGCCGGGCGTCATGCCGTCCAGCGTGGGGCAGTCCCCCTCACCGCGTCGTCCCGGGCCCGCTGGCTGTGGTGGCCGGGGCCGCGGAGGGGGTCCGGGGAGCGGCGTCGGTGTCTGTCGCTCGCGGACGACGCGCCGCCTCCGTCCCGCGAGAGCCGGATCGTGCACGCCCGGCGTGTGGCGGAAGTCGGCTGTCGCGCGGAAGTCCGCTGTCGTGCGGAAGTCGGCTCTCGCGCGGAAGTCGGCTCTCGCGCGGAAGTCCGCTGTCGCGCGGAAGTCGGCTGTCGCGCGGAAGTCGGCTCTCGCGCGGAAGTCGGCTCTCGCGGGTGGGTGGGGTCAGCCGGGGTAGGCGGGGTCGAAGACGTCGGTGGTGGCGAGGGTCCAGCCCAGGCCGTTGCGCTCGTAGAGCTGCCCGTCCTCCGTGCCGACGACGAGCGTGCGGTCACCGGTCGCGGCCGCCACCCGGGTCGCTCCGCTCACCGACGGAAGCTTGACGGTCGGTCCGCCGATCGTCACGAGGTGGACGGCGATGGCCGTGTCGGTGCCGCTCGAGCCGAGCACCGCGACCGTCTGCTCGTCGACCCAGGCCGCGGCGAGCGCGCTCGTCACGCTCTCCCCCACGCGGACCGGCTCGCCGACCGCGAGCGGGCGCCCGTCGCTGTCGCGCAGCACCGTGGCGAGCTCGATCCGGGAGACCCCGTCGGCCTGCCAGATGACGACGATCCGGGTCCCGTCGCGCGAGACCCGCAGGGAGAGCACGTCCGCGTCGTCCAGCCAGCTCGCCGACACCGAGGTGACGGTGCCGTTGGGGAGCACCGCCCGCAGCGTCCCGTCACTCGCCCGCGGCGTCGTCCAGATCCACCCGTGCCGGTCGATCGACGGCGCGACGAGGTTCGTCCCGGTCGTGAGCACGGCGCCGCCGTCCTGCTCGTTGGGCAGGCTGACGAGGCGGTCGGTGCCGTCGAGGACGACCGCCCGGCCCGAGGCGTCGTCGTACGGGAGCGCGGGCATGCGCGGGTCGGTGGCCAGGCTCTCCCCGACGAGCGGCACGAGCTCGGAGCCGGTGAACCGCTGGGCCCGGCCCTCGGCGACCACCACGGGGTTGCCCGTGATGTAGGGGTTGCGCAGGAGGTCGGGCGTGTCCCCCTCGAGCGGCAGCGGGTTCCCGCCGACGCTGAGGGTCACCGACTGGATGCCGGGCACCGTGCGCAGCGACTCCTCGAGCTGGGCGGCCATGAGGGCGCGCTGGGCGGGCTCCGCCGCGAGCGCCTCGGAGGACAGGTCCACCTGCGCCACGGAGTCGACGACGCTCACCGAGCCCTCGGCGAGCCGGGTACCGGTCGGCACGGCCGTGGTCACCCCGCCCGCGAGCCACGAGGAGGGCCCCTCGAGCAGGTGACGCGCGATGAGGGAGGCGGCGCTGCGCTGGGGGTACCAGCGCGTCTCGGGGACGAGCGCCTCGTTGTCCGGGCTGAGGAAGTACAGCTGGTAGGGGTCGTACTGGTTCTCGAAGACCGCGGGCGAGACGAGGATGCCGTCCTCGAGGTCGACGATGCGCCACTGGCCCTCGTCGGTGCGCGCGAGGGTGAAGTCGAGCTGGAGCGGCGTGTCGGGTGCGGCCTCGGTGTACCGGCCCTGCGCGTCGACGGTCGCGGCCGCCGTCGCCGTGGCGCTCACCGACCCGTCCTCGCTCTGGGAGTAGGTGACGTCGCGCGCGGTGAAGACACGCACCTGGGCCCGCGGGTTCCACGTCTCGGCGGCCGGGCCGGCGAGGTACTCGCGGGCCACGGCGAACTCGTCGTTGCCGCCCGCGGCCACGGCGCGCAGGAAGCCCTGGACGATCTGGTTGGCGGTCGCGTCCGGGGTGGGGCCGTAGGCGATGAGCGCGACCGAGCTGCGCTCGGGGGGCGCGGCGTCGGCGGCGTTGACCGGGCCGGAGTCCGGGATGCTCACGCAGCCGGTGAGCACGAGGGCGACGGCCGCGAGGGCGGCCCCGAGGCGCGCGGCGGCGCGCCGGCGAAGAGGACCCATCAGCGGCCTCCCAGGCTCTCGAGGTCGGGCACGGCCGCCGGTCCGCCGCGCACCTCGGCGGGCTCGTCCGGGACGCGCTCGGGGCGCAGCGGCAGCGGCGGCTCGGAGACGAGGAGCCCCGCGCGGCGGGGCAGCACCAGGCGGAAGGCGGCGCCCTCGCCCGGCTCGCCCCACGCCTCGAGGGTGCCCCCGTGGAGCCGGGCGTCCTCCAGGGAGATGGACAGGCCCAGCCCGGTGCCGCCCGTGGTGCGTGCGCGGGCGGGGTCGGCGCGCCAGAACCGGTCGAAGACGTGCTGCGCGGCCTCGGGGGTCATCCCCGTGCCGTGGTCGCGGACGACGACGGCGACCGCGGTGTCGTTGACGCCCACGGTGATGTCGATCGGGCGGCTCTCGCCGTGCTCGATCGCGTTGACGAGGAGGTTGCGGATGATGCGGTCGACCCGGCGCGGGTCGATGTCGGCGGTGCAGGGCCGACCCGGTCCGTGGACGGTGATCGTCGAGCCGCTGCGCTCGGCGAGCGGCGCCGCGAGCTCGACGGCGTGGGCGACGACGTCCTGCAGGTCGCGCTCCTCGACGTCGAGCACGGCGGCCCCGGCGTCGAAGCGGCTGATCTCCAGGAGGTCGGCGAGCATCTGCTCGAAGCGGTCGAGCTGGGTCTGGAGGAGCTCGGCGGAGCGTCGGGCGGCGGGGTCGAGGGCGTCCCGGCTCGCGTGGAGGACCTCGCTGGCCATCCGGATGGTGGTGAGCGGGGTCCGCAGCTCGTGGGAGACGTCGGAGACGAAGCGCTGCTGGAGGCGGGAGAGCTCGGCCATGCGCTCGATCTGGTCCTGGAGGCTCTCGGCCATCTCGTTGAAGCTGCGGCCGAGGGTGGCCATCTCGTCGTTGCCGAGCACCTCGAGGCGCTCGTCGAGCAGGCCGTCGGCGAGCCGTTCGGCGCTGCGGGCGGCCTGGCGCACCGGCGCGAGGACGCGCTGGGCGAACAGCCACGTCATCGCGCCGAGGAAGACGAGCAGGACGCCGGCGCCGGCGCTGAGCACCTGCATGACGAGGCGGAGCGTGTCCTCCTCGGCCCGCAGGGAGTAGACGATGTACAGCTCCTGGGTGCCGACGACCGGAAGGATGACCTCCGAGCCGACGATGATGCCGGGCCCGCCACCCATCGCCAGGGGCAGCGAGATCGACTGCCAGTGCTGGCCGCCGTCGGCGACCGCCTTGCGCAGCTCGCTGGTGAGGACGGTCTTGTCGAGCAGACGCTCGTCCATCACCAGCTCGTTGATGAGCACCTGGGAGGTCTCCCCCGGGCTGCGCAGGAGCATCGCACCGACGACGCCGCCGCCGGTGCCCTGGCTGCCGGCGATGAGGTCGGAGGCGAGCAGCTCGACCTGCGGGCCGGTGTTGGCGATGGCGGCGTCGAAGCGCTCCTGGGCGGAGCGGGTGCGCGAGGCGGCGTCGGCGATGATCTCGTCACGGCGCGCCTCGAAGAGGCCGTCGCGGATCGTCACGCTCACCACCGCGCCGAGCAGGACGAGGGCGGCGACGCCGACGAGGACGGTCGTGATCGACACGCGCAGGCGCAGCGAGGTGCGCCAGCGGTCGACGACACGGCCCAGCCACCCACCGGGCCAGGCCGTCCTCCCCTCGGTCGTGCTCACGCCGTCACCGCTGGGTGGCGCCCGCTCGGTAACCGACGCCGCGCACGGTCACGACGACCTGGGGGTTCTCGGGGTCCTGCTCGACCTTCGCGCGCAGGCGCTGGACGTGGACGTTGACGAGCCTGGTGTCCGCGGCGTGGCGGTAGCCCCAGACCTGCTCGAGGAGCACCTCGCGGCTGAAGACCTGCCAGGGCTTGCGGGCCAGGGCGAGGAGCAGGTCGAACTCCAGCGGGGTGAGGGGGATGCTCTGGTCCCCGCGCGTCACCTGGTGGCCGGCGACGTCGATGACGAGGTCGCCGATGGTCAGCCGCTCGGTCTGCGGCGCCGTCGTGCGCCGCAGGCGGGTCTTCACGCGCGCGACGAGCTCCTTGGGCTTGAACGGCTTGGGGATGTAGTCGTCGGCGCCCGCCTCGAGCCCGGCGACGACGTCGATGGTGTCGGACTTCGCGGTGAGCATGACGATGGGGACGCCCGACTCTGCGCGGATGAGGCGGCAGACCTCGATGCCGTCGATGCCCGGGAGCATGAGGTCCAGGAGCACGAGGTCCGGCTCGTGGGTCCGGAAGACCTCCAGCGCCTGGGCGCCGTCAGGGCACATGACGGTCTCGTACCCCTCGGCCTGGAGCACGATCCCGATCATCTCGGCGAGCGCGGTGTCGTCGTCGACCACGAGAATTCGAGCGTTCATGCCGACTATGGTCGCATCCGCAGCAAGGGACTCCATTGTGCCGATGATCATGTTGCGCTCGGCCTCGTAGCCGCGTGGGACGATGGCCGCCCGAGACCAGGAGGGGACCGATGAGCCAGGAGCCGGGTTCGACCGCGGGTGGCGCCGGGCCGACCGGCCCGTCGACCCCCGACCAGTACGGGCAGTACGGCCAGTACGGGCAGCAGCCCGACCAGTACGGGCAGTACGGCCAGCAGCCCGACCAGTACGGGCAGTACGGCCAGCAGCCGCCGCCCGCTCCCGGCGCCTACGGGCAGTACGGCCAGGCGCCCGGCGGCGGTTACTACGGGCCCGGCTTCGCTCCCGTGCCCTCCGCCGTGCAGCCGGGCATCGTCCCGCTCAGGCCGCTGACCCTCGGGGAGATCTACGACGGCGCCTTCCGTGCCATCCGCAGCAACCCGCTCGTCATGTTCGGGCTGGCCATCATCGTCGTCGGCGTCGGCGCCCTCCTCCAGGCCGGCGTCACCGTCGCGCTGCTCGAGAACATCGAGCGTGCGCTGCAGGCCGGCGCCTCGGATCTCGACGCGTTCCTCGGGGTCGGCACGCTCGCCGGCCTCGTCATCAGCTGGGTGCCGCTGAGCCTGGCGACGCTCGTCCTCGAGGGCCTGGCCATCATCTCGGTGAGCGAGTCCGTCCTCGGGCGCACGATCGGTCTCGCCGAGGTCTGGCAGCGCGCCCGCGGCCGGCTGCTGCGCCTCGTCGGCCTCTCCCTGCTCCTCGGGCTGGCCGGCATCGTCGCCGTCACCGGCGGGGCCGTGCTCGTCGCCCTCCTCTTCGTCGGCGTGGCGCAGACGGGCGACCGGGCGCTCACCGCGGGGCTCCTCGCCCTCCTCCTCGTCGTCCTCATGGGTGTGCTCGTCGCGTTCCTCACCGTGCGGCTCATGTTCGCGCCGTGCGTGATCATGCTCGAGGGGACGGGCGTCATCGCCTCGATCGGGCGCTCGTGGCGACTGTCGAAGGGCACCTTCTGGCGGCTGTTCGGGATCATGCTGCTCACCGTCGTCCTCGTCGGCGCCCTCGTCGGCATCCTCTCGGTGCCCTTCTCGATGGTCGGCGGCCTGTTCGCCTTCCAGGACGACATCCTCATCCCGTTCATCGTCTCCTCGATCGGCCAGCTCGTCGGCTCGGCGATCTCCATCCCCGTCATGGCCGCGGTGCTCGCGCTCCTGTACATCGACGTCCGGATGCGCAAGGAGGGGCTGGACGTCGAGCTCGCGCGCGCCGCGGGATGAGCCGCGCGCGGCTGCTCGGCGTGCCGGTCGAGCCGGACGCCGAGGAGGCCAGGCGCTGGGCGCAGGAGGAGCTCTCCCGCAGCGTCTACCGGGACGAGCCCGGCGTGCTGGACCGGCTGTGGCGCTGGCTCGGCGAGCAGCTCCAGCGGCTGCTCGAGATCGACGCCTCGGCGCCGGAGAGCCTCGTGCCCGTCATCGTCGTCGTCGGGGCCGTCGTCCTGCTCGTCCTCGCGCTCTACCTCGCCGGACCGGTGCGCCGCCGCCGGCGGACCGCCGGGGCACGCTCCCACACGCTCTTCGACGACGAGGGCGACGCGACGAGCGCGTCGCTCACGGCCGCCGCGGACGACGCCGCTGATCGGGGCGACTGGGCACTGGCCGTCCTCATGCGCTTCCGCGCGATCATCCGCTCTCTCGACGAGCGCACGGTGCTCGACGACCGCCCCGGCCTCACCGCCCACGAGGCGGGCGCCGCGGCGGCGTCCCTCCTGCCCGGCTGCGCCGCCGGCCTCACCTGGGCCGCCCGCCTGTTCGACGACGTCTGCTACGGCTCGGCGCGTCCCGGCCCGGACCAGGACGCGCGGATGCGTGAGCTCGCCCGTGAGGTGGCCGCCGCCCGTCCGGTCGCGACCGGACGTCCCGTGGGACTGGTCGCCCCGTGACCGCGGTAGCAGAGGCACAGACCCAGGTCCCGGCGCGCCGCAACCGCCGCCAGACGCTGTTCCTCGTCGCCGTGGCCCTCGTCGCCGTGACGGCGTTCGTCGTCCTCCTCGCCGCCCGGCAGACGACGTCCGCGCTCCCGCTCGCCCCGGACAACCCCGCGCCCGCCGGCGCGCAGGCGGCCGCGACGATCCTGCGTGAGCAGGGGGTGCGCGTGCGCACCGTGCGGACGACGGACGAGGTGACGCAGGTGGCCGGGCCCGGCACGACGCTGTTCGTCGCCGGCGGCGGTCTCCTGGACGACGCCCAGCTCGCCGCGGTGCGTGGCACGGGGGCCGACGTCGTCCTCACCCAGGCGACCTTCCTGCCCGACCTCGAGCCGCTCACCGACAAGGTCACCCCCTCCCCGGTCGGCAGCCCCGACCCGCTGCGGGCCGACTGCGCCGACCCGGACGCCCTCGCCGCGGGCACCGTCTCCGGCAGCACCGGAGGCGTCGAGCCGCTCGCCGCGGACGTCGAGCTGTGCTTCCCGACGGCGGACGGGGCCGGGGCCCTGGCCACGTGGGAGGAGGACGGGCGCCGCTTCGCGTTCCTCGCCGACGGCACCCTGCTGAGCAACGAGCGCCTCGCCGACGCCGGCAACGCCGCCCTCGTCCTGCGTCTCCTGGGCGCGAGCAGCGAGCTCGTCTGGTACCTGCCGACGGCGGGTGACACCGTGACGCCGCAGACCGAGGAGCCGGCGGGCGTCCTGCCGCCCGCCGCCACCGTCGTCGGTGCCCAGCTCCTCGTCCTCGCCGTCGTCGTCGTGCTGTGGCGCGGCCGGCGGCTCGGGCGCGTGGTCACCGAGCCGATGCCCGTCGTCGTGCGCTCCGCGGAGACGACGCTGGGCCGCGGCCGGCTCTACCGCCGCGCCCGCGACCACGCGCACGCGGCCGCCGGGCTGCGCGCGGGGTGCGCGACGCGCTGCGCCGCCCGCCTCGGGGTGCCCCGCTCCGCGCGTCCCGAGGACCTCGTCGCCGCCGTCGCCCGCTCCACCGGCCGCGACGAGCAGTCCGTCGCGGCCCTGCTCCACGGCCCGTCCCCGACGTCGGACGCCGCCCTCGTCCACCTCACCCGCGAGCTCGACACCCTGGAAAGCGAGGTCCACCCGTCGTGACCACCTACACCCCCGGCGAGCAGCCGCCGCCCCCGCCGCCGCCGGCCTTCGTCGCGCAGGCCCCCGCCCCGCCCGAGGACTCCCCCCGTGCCCGCCTCGCCGCGTTGCGCGAGGAGGTCGGCAAGGCCGTCGTCGGCCAGGAGGCCGCCGTCACCGGCCTCGTCATCGGGTTGCTGTGCCGCGGGCACGTGCTCCTCGAGGGCGTTCCCGGGGTGGCCAAGACGCTGCTCGTCCGGTCGCTGGCCGCCAGCCTCGACATGGACACCAAGCGGGTGCAGTTCACCCCTGACCTCATGCCCGGTGACGTCACCGGCTCGCTCGTCTACGACGCGCGCACCGCCGAGTTCTCCTTCCGGGAGGGGCCGGTGTTCACCAACCTCCTCCTCGCCGACGAGATCAACCGCACCCCGCCCAAGACCCAGGCCTCGCTGCTCGAGGCGATGGAGGAGCGGCAGGTGTCGGTGGACGGCGAGGCGCGCCCGCTGCCCGACCCGTTCATGGTCGTCGCGACCCAGAACCCCGTGGAGTACGAGGGCACCTACCCGCTGCCCGAGGCCCAGCTCGACCGCTTCCTCCTCAAGCTCCTCGTGCCGCTGCCCGAGCGCGCGGAGGAGATCGAGGTCCTCCAGCGGCACGCCCGCGCCTTCGACCCGCGTGACCTCGCCGGGGCCGGGCTGCGCGCCGTCGCCGGAACGGGCGACCTCGCCGCGGCCCGCGCCGAGGTCGGCCGGGTCCAGGTCGCACCGGAGGTGCTCGGCTACGTCGTCGACGTGTGCCGCGCGACCCGCACCTCGCCCTCGCTCTCGCTCGGCGTCTCCCCTCGCGGGGCGACGGCCCTGCTCGCGACGTCGCGGGCATGGGCCTGGCTCACCGGCCGGGACTACGTGACGCCCGACGACGTCAAGGCCCTCGCCCACGCGACGCTGCGCCACCGCGTCCAGCTGCGCGCCGAGGCCGAGCTCGAGGGCGTGACCGCCGAGACCGTCCTCGACGGCGTCCTGCGCGCCGTCCCGGTCCCCCGCTGACCGTGTCCCGACCCGCGCTGCCCACGAGGAGACCACGATGGCGCTGACCCGCCGCGCCGCGCTCGTCGCGGCCGTGGGCCTCGTGCCGGTGCTGCTCGTGCCCCGCGGGGCGACGGTCGCGGCGTGGGCGGCGGTGCTCGTGCTCGGCGTCCTGCTCGACGTCCTCCTCGCCGCCTCGCCGCGCGCGCTGGAGCCCCACCGGGAGGTGCCCCACTCGGTGCGCCTGGGCGAGCCGGCCACCTCGACCCTCACGGTGACGAACACCGGCCGGCGCACGGCGCGCCTGCTCGTGCGCGACGCGTGGGTGCCCTCGGCGGGCGCCGAGCACAACCGGCACCGGCTCACCGTCCCGGCGGGCGAGGCGCGCCGGGTGCGCACCGGCCTGCGCCCGACACGGCGCGGTGACCGGGTGGCCGACCTCGTGACGCTGCGCTGCCACGGCCCGCTGGGCCTGGCGGGCCGGCAGCGCTCACTGCCCGCGCCGGCACGGCTGCGGGTGCTGCCCGCCTTCACCTCCCGGCGCCACCTGCCCTCGCGGCTCGCCCGCCTGCGTGAGCTCGACGGGCGCGCCGCGGTCAACGTGCGCGGGCAGGGCACCGAGTTCGACTCGCTGCGCGAGTACGTCATCGGCGACGACGTGCGCGCCATCGACTGGCGGGCGACGGCACGCGGCGGCGACGTCGTCGTGCGCACGTGGCGCCCCGAGCGGGACCGGCGGGTGCTCGTCGTCGTCGACTCCTCGCGGCTGTCGGCCGCGCGCCTGGGCGAGGCACCCCGGCTCGAGGCACAGATCGAGGCGGCGCTGCTCCTCGCGGCGCTCGCCTCACGCGCCGGTGACCGGGTGGACGTCGTCGCGGTCGACTCGGCGGTGCGGGCCCGCGTCTCCGGGGTGCAGGGCGCGCGGCTCATGTCCTCCCTCGCCGACGGGCTGGCGCAGGTCGAGGCGTCGCTCGTCCAGGTGAGCTGGCCGACGGTGACGCAGGTCGTGCGCGACACGCTGTCCCAGCGCTCGCTCGTCGTGCTCCTCACCGCGCTGGACACGGCGGCGGTGACGTCGGACCTGCTCCCCGTCGTCGGGGCGATGACGCGCGACCACCAGGTCGTGCTCGCGTCGGCGGCCGACCCCGAGGCGGAGGAGATCCGCCGGCGGCGCGTGACGAGCGAGGAGGTCTTCGACGCCGCGGCGGCCGAGCGCGCGGCACTCGAGCGCGGGGCCGCGGCGATGCGGCTGCGCCGTCAGGGGGTCGAGGTCGTCGAGGCGCTGCCGGAGGACCTGCCGCCCGCGCTGGCCGACACCTACCTCGCGCTCAAGGCCGCCGGGCGGCTGTAGGAGCGACAGGGCGGGCTACCAGGCGGGGACGACCTCGATGTGCTCGCGCCGCAGTGCCCGGTGGAAGGCCGGGTCGCGCAGCAGGCGCAGCTCCCACAGCCGCTTGCGACCCTCCCCGGCCGGGAACCGCTGGGCCGAGGCGAGGGGCGAGGGGTGGACGATGAGCTCTGAGGTCCCCCTCGGCAGGCTGCGCAGCTGGGCGAGCACGTCGGCGCGCAGGTGGCCGTACCCGAGGATCGCCGAGCCGGGCAGCCAGGAGCCGACGAGCGTCTGGGGCAGGCGCACACCCAGCGCGTCGGCCCGGCGCACGGCCCGGCGGTGGGCGGTGCCCAGCCCACGCACGGCCAGCCCGAGCACGGACGCGAGGCGGCGGGGCAGGCGGAAGGCGAGGCCGTGCTCGGCGCAGAACTCCACCGCCGTGAGCGCGAGCGAGCGCCCGCGCAGGCCGTAGAGCGTGCCGGAGTGGGAGTCGAGCGCGGGGGGACGCAGTCCCAGGCGACGCATCCAGCCGAGCTGGGCGAACATCTCGCGCGCGACGTCCGCGGTCGAGGCGCTGCGCTCGGCCTGCGCGGCGTCCAGGGGCAGCGTGCCGTCCGGGCCGATGAGCGTGCGCGCGTCGGCCGACAGCGGTGACCATCCGGCCCACTCACGCGCGCTGTTGAGGGTGAGGTGCAGGCGCGGGGCGTGCAGGCCGGCGGCCTTGAGACGCTCGACCGCGTCGGTCGCCGCCGTCGCCACCGGGATGAGCGTCGTCGCCGAGACGAGCCCGTCCCGCATGAGCTCGACGATCGTCGCGTTCGTCTCGGCGTCGACCCCGAGGTCGTCGGCCGTGATGACGAGCCTGCGGTTCATGGCACCTCACACGCAACGCGCGGAGACCACCCCCGCGCGGCACCTCCAGCGTACGTCCGGCCCGCCCGGCTGCCACAGGGAGGGCGGGAGGAGGAGCTCGTCTCAGCCGGCCTGCGCCAGGGTGTGCCCGGCGAGGTCCTCCTCCAGGTCCCCGGTCTCCCCCGCCCGGACGGCGCGCCGCCCCAGGACGAGGGTGTACGTCCAGTAGGCGGCGAGCACGAGGGCACCGATGGTGACCTTCAGCCAGGTGGGCAGCGGTGACGGCGTGACGAAGCCCTCGACGAGCCCGGAGACGGCGAGCACGAGCACGAGCCCGAGCGCGACGGCGAACAGCGAGCGGCCCTCCTCGGCGAGTGCCCGGGAGCGGGTGCGCGGGCCCGGCGCGACCCACGCCCAGAAGAGCTTGAGCCCGGCGCCGGCCGCGACGAAGATCGCGGTGAGCTCCATGAGGCCGTGGGGCGCGATGAGCCCGAAGAACACGTCGAGGTACCCCTCGGAGGCCATGACGCCGCCCGAGGAGCCCACACCGACGGCGTTGGCGAGCAGGACGTAGGCGGGGAAGACGCCGGTGATCCCCAGGCCGATGCACTGCGCGGCGATCCACGCGTTGTTCGTCCACACGAGACCGGCGAAGTCGGCGGCCGGGTAGTTGGAGTAGTAGGCGGCGAACGCCTCCTCGGCGTACTGGCGGCGCTCGGCCGGACTGCCGACGGCGGCGAGGGCCGCCTCGTTCGTCGCCACCCACCAGCCGCTGAGGGTCGCGACCGCGAGGAACGCGACACCGGCCCACACCGTCCACCAGCGCACGCGGTAGAAGGCCGCCGGCAGCTGGAGGAGGAGGAAGCGTGTGACGTCGGAGAGCCGGGCCTCGTGGGCACCGGCGATCCGGCCGCGCGCGGTGGCGAGCAGGCCGGACAGCTCGGAGACGACGACGGGGTCCGGGGCGCTCGTGCGGACGGCGGACAGGTGCCCGGCGGTCGCCTGGTAGAGGGCGACGAGCTCGTCGGCCTCCGCGCCCGTGAGCCGGCGCCGGGCGGACAGCGTCGCCAGGCGCTGCCACTGCGGCCGGTGCACGGCGGCGAAGGCGTCGATGTCCACGCGGGTACCCTGCCACACATGACCTCGCACGCCGCCCACAGCAGCGGCAGGGCGCTGCAGGCGGCGCGCCTCAACGACGACCTCATCGTCACCGGCGAGGCCGTCGCGCTCGAGGTGCGGCCGGCCGCCTTCATGCTCCGCGTCGCGGGCGGCCTCATCGACGCCACGTGCTACGTCATCGTCCTCGGCGCGATCTCCGTGGGGATCCTCGGGCGCCTCGACAACCAGGCGCAGACGGACACGCTCACGATCGTGACGTTCGCGTGCGTCGCCGTCGTCGCCCCCACCCTCGTCGAGACGCTCACCCGGGGCCGCTCGCTCGGCAAGCTCGCCACCGGCATCCGGATCGTGCGCGACGACGGCGGGCCGATCCGCTTCCGGCACGCCTTCGTCCGCGCACTGGCCGGGCTCGGTGAGCTGTGGCTGACCGCCGGGTCCGTCGCCGTCGTCGCGGCGCTGCTCAACGGCCGCGGCAAGCGGCTGGGCGACCTCCTCGCCGGCACGTACGCGGTGCGCACCCGAGGCGCGGACCGCACGCCCCCACCCCTCCTCATGCCCCCCGAGCTCGCCGACTGGGCGCGCGACGCCGACATCCGCGCGCTGCCGGACGGTCTCGCCCTCGCCGCCCGCCGCTTCCTCGACCGCACCGGCACCCTCGACCCCGCCTCCCGTGCGGAGCTCGGGCGCCGGCTCGCCGCCCGCGTGGAGCCGCTCGTCGCCCCGCCACCGCCGTGGGGGACCAACCCCGAGCGGTTCCTCGCCGCGGTGCTCGTCGCCCGCCGGGACCGGGAGTACGCCGTCGGCCTGCGGGCCCGCGACGCGCTGGCCGAGACGACCGCCGAGCTGCGCCGGCTGCCCTTCGGGGTGCGCTGACGGCGACGTCCACCCCACGCGCGCCACTTGGTCTAGACCAGGGCGTGACGTGGGACACCCTGTGGTCTACGCTGACCTGACAGCAGTTTCCTTCACCACTGTCGGCGAGAAAACTGTTGTCGCGCGGGAAGGCCCCCGCGGTGTTCGAGGTCGACCACCAGGAGGAACGTTGTCCACAAAGCACGTCGGTGCCAAGGCAGGCGCCGCCACCACTCTCGCGGCAGGGCTGCTCCTCGCAGCCACCGTGCCCGCCGCCGGCACGTCGGCACCCGACTCCACCGGCCCGATCGACCAGATCGTCTCGAACATGACGATCGACGAGCTCATCGGCCAGATGACGTGGACCTTCGTCTACGGCAACTCCGCCACCGACGACTCCATGGCCACGGAGAACCAGGCCCGCTACGGCGTGGACACCCCGGCCGAGGTCGTGGAGAAGTTCGACCTCGGCGGGGTCCTGTACTTCGCGTGGTCCAACCCGGGGATCGTCGACGACCCCGTGCTCACCGCAGAGCTGTCCAACGGGCTGCAGCGAGTGTCCGAGGATGACGGCTCGGGCATCCCGCTCGCCGTGACGATCGACCAGGAGGGCGGCATCGTCGCCCGCATGGGCGCGCCGGTCACCGTCCTGCCGGGCAACATGGCGCTCGGCGCCACGTGGGACGCCGACCTCGCCTACGCGCAGGGCGCCGTGCTCGGCGCGGAGATGGCCGCGGTCGGCGTCAACGTCGACTTCGCGCCCGTCGTCGACGTCAACACCAACCCGGCCAACCCCGTCATCGGCGTGCGCTCGATGGGCGAGGACCCGGAGAACGTCGCGGCCCTCGGCGTCGCACAGGTCATGGGGATGCAGGACCAGGGCGTCGCCGCGGCGGCCAAGCACTTCCCCGGCCACGGCGACACCGCCACCGACTCCCACACCGGGCTGCCGATCATCAGCTACGACCGCGACACCCTCGAGCAGCACCTCCTGCCCTTCCGCGAGTCGATCGACGCCGGTGTCGACATGATCATGACGGCCCACGTCATCGTCGAGGCCATCGACCCCGACATGCCCGGCACCCTCTCCCCCGCGGTCCTCACCGACCTCCTGCGTGACGACCTCGGCTTCGAGGGCCTCGTGACCACCGACGCCCTCGACATGGCCGCGCTCAAGCAGCTCCCGGACAACCCGCTCGACGACGGCGACATCGCCGTCCTCGCCATCCAGGCCGGCTCCGACATCCTCCTCATGTCGCCCGACGTCCCCGCCACCTTCGAGGCCGTCAACGCCGCCGTCGAGTCCGGCGAGATCACCCGCGAGCGCCTCGAGGAGTCCGTCACCCGCATCCTGGAGTGGAAGGAGGAGAGCGGCGTCTGGGCCGACCCGTACGTCGACGTCGAGGCCGTCGAGTCGATCGTCGGCAACGCCGAGCACGCCGCCACCGCCCAGGAGATCGCCGAGCGGTCCGTCACCCTGCTCCGCAACGAGGACGACACCCTCCCGCTGGACGCCGGCTCCAAGGTCTTCGTCACCGGCTGGGGCGCCACCGGCGTGCCCAACCTCGCCGCCGCCCTCACCGCGCACGGCGCGCAGACCACCGCGCACCTGGCCGCCTTCCCGAACCAGGAGCAGATCGACGCCGCGGTCGCGGCCGCCGAGGGCCACGACGCCGTCGTCGTCATGACGATGACGCCGACCGGCGCCGCCAACGTCACGAGCCAGCAGAACTACCTCGACGCGCTCATCGAGACCGGCATCCCGGTCGTCCAGGTCCCCGTGCGCAACCCGTACGACGTCGCCTGGGCCGAGCCCGCCGCGCAGATCGCCACCTACGGCTACCAGCTGCCCTCGCTCCAGGCGCTCGCCGCCGTCGTCATGGGGGACGTCGCCCCCACCGGCGCGCTGCCCGTCAACGTGCCCACCGCCGACGGCGAGGGCACGCTCTTCGAGATGGGCTTCGGCATGACCTACGAGGACGACGGCGAGCAGCCCGGCCCCCAGCCGCCGACGCAGCAGCAGTACGGGTTCTTCCTCACCAACGGCTGGACCGGCGGCGCCGCCGACCACGCCTTCCCCTACGGCCGCTTCACCGACGAGGTCCTCATCGGCGACTGGGACGGTGACGGCCGCGACTCCATCACCGTGCGCCGCGGCGCGGAGTTCCACGTGAACAACCGCACCACCGGCGGGCCCGCGGAGTCGACCTTCGTCTACGGGCGCCCGGGCGACGTCGTCCTCGTCGGCGACTGGGACGGCGACGGCACCGACACGCTGGCCGTGCGCCGCGGTGCGGAGTACCACGTGAAGAACTCCCTCGTGGGCGGCCCGGCCGACCAGGTCGTGGTCTACGGGCGCGCCGGTGACGAGGTGCTCGTCGGTGACTGGGACGGCAACGGCAAGGACACCTTCGCGGTGCGCCGCGGCGCCGAGATCCACGTGACCAACACGCTGCGCGCCGGTGCCGCGGACGAGGGCTTCGTCTACGGGCGGGCCGGTGACCAGATGCTCGCCGGTGACTGGAACGGCGACGGCGAGGACACCTTCGCCGTGCGCCGTGGGCACGTCTACCACGTGAGCAACTGGCTGCGTGGCGGCCCGGCCGAGAAGGTCGTCGCCTACGGCCGCCCCGGCGACGAGGTCTTCGTGGGCGACTGGGACGGGGACGGCACCGACAGCCTCGGCGTCCGCCGCACCCCCTGACCCGCACCACCACCTGACGCGCCCTCAGCCGCGGGCGCGCACCACCTGAAGCGCACCACCTGAAGCGCCGAGAGCTGGATCGTGCACCGCGCACGATCCGGCTCTCGGCGCTCGTGCGTGTGCCGGCGCGTGCTGATGCGGGGCGCGGGCGGTGCAGGCGCGGGTGCGGACCAGGGCGCCGGGGCGCGTACGGTGGCGGGGTCCGTGCCCGCCGTCCCGACGAAGGCCCATGACCTCCTCCCGCCGCACCGCCGCCGCGCTCGCCGCCGCCACCGCCCTGCTCCTCGCCCTGGGCGCCGCCGGCCCCTCGGCGACGGCGACGACCGACGTCGAGGACGTCGTCGCCGCGATGAGCGAGGACGAGCTCGTCGGCCAGATGACATGGGTCCACGTCTACGGTTCCGGAGCCGAGGACAGGTCCCGGGCCGCCGAGAACCGGGCCCGCTACGGCGTGGACACCCCGGCCGACGTCGTGCGGAAGTACGCGCTCGGCGGCGTCCTGTACTTCGCGTGGGCCGGCAACACCGACTCCCCCGAGCAGGTCGCCGACCTGTCCGCCGGGCTCCAGGACGCTGCGGCGGCGGGGCCCGGGGTGCCGCTCGCCATCACCGTCGACCAGGAGGGCGGTGAGGTCTCCCGCCTCGGGCACCCGGTCACGGACCTCCCGGGCGGCATGGCGCTCGGCGCCACCTTCGACCCACAGCTCGCGCGGGGGCAGGGCGAGGTGCTCGGCGCCGAGCTCGCCGCCATGGGCGTCAACGTCGACTGGGCGCCCGTCGCGGACCTCAACACCAACCCGGACAACCCGGTCATCGGGCTGCGGTCCCTCGGCGCGGACCCCGCCACCGTCTCCGAGCTCACCGCCGCCCAGATCCAGGGCCTGCAGTCGCAGCACGTCGCCGCGGCGGCCAAGCACTTCCCCGGCCACGGGGACACCGACGTCGACTCCCACACCGGCCTGCCGGTCGTCGCGGGCGACCCGGCGGAGCTCGCCGCCCACCTCGAACCGTTCCGCGCCGCCGTCGCCGCCGGGGTCGACATCGTCATGTCGGCCCACATCGTCGTCGAGTCCATCGACCCGGACATGCCCGGCACCCTCTCCCCCGCGGTCCTCACCGACCTCCTGCGCGGCGACCTCGGCTTCGAGGGCCTCGTGACCACCGACGCCCTCGACATGGCCGCGCTCAAGCAGCTGCCGGGCAACCCGCTCGACGACGGCGACATCGCCGTCCTCGCCATCCAGGCCGGCTCCGACATCCTCCTCGCGCCGCCGGACGTCGACGCCGCACTCGCCGGCGTCCGCGAGGCCCTCGCCACCGGGGAGCTCACCCGCGAGCGTCTCGAGGAGTCGGTGACCCGGATCCTGGAGTGGAAGGTGGAGCGCGGGATCTGGGACGGCGCCGAGCGACCCGGGCTCGACGTCGTCGGCAGCCCCGACCACCGCGCCGTCGCCGCCGCGATCGCCGAGCGGGCGGTCACCCTCGTGCGCGACGAGGGCGCCGTCCTGCCGCTCGACCCGGCTGCCGGGCCGGTCCTCCTCGCGGGCGCCGGGTCCGCGTGGCCCGAGCGCCTCACCCCGCTGCTCGCCGCGGAGGGCCTGACCGTCACCGAGCGGCTGGAGAGCGGGACGAGCCCGAGCCGGGGCTACCGCGCCGCGGTGCGCTCGGCCGCCGAGGGCGCGGCCGCCGTCGTCCTCGCCGTCGACGACCTGCGCGCCGACGCCGCCCAGCAGGCACTCGTCACCGAGCTGGCGGCGAGCGGCACGCCCGTCGTCGTCGTGCTCGCCGGGACCCCGTACGACTACGCCGCGGTGCCCGGCGAGGTCGCCGCCGTCCTGGCCTCCTACGGGACGTCGACCGTGAGCCACGCGGGCGTCGCGGGGGTCCTGTCGGGCCGCGTGCTGCCCACCGGCCGCCTCCCGGTCGAGGTCACCGCTCCGGACGGGACGGTGCTCGCCGCGCTCGGCTCCGGGGTCCGGCGGACCGAGGAGGTGACCCCGGCGGCCGTGACGTTCACCGACCTGCCCGGCACGCAGGACGACGCCGTCGAGGTCCCCGACGTCCCGGGCGTCGCCTACCTCCTCGACGGGCAGACCCTCACGCCCGGCACCCACCCGGCCGAGGGCACCGTCGTCGTCACCGCGCAGGCCGACCCGCCCTCCGCCTACCACCTGGCCGACGGCGCGGACGCCCGGTGGGAGCACACCTTCGACGCCGCCGAGGCCACCCCGGACGCGGCCGAGCCGGCGCCGGCGGAGGACGGCGGCCCCGCCGGCTGGCTCCTGCCCGCCATCGTCGCCACCCTCCTCGCCGCCGCCCTCGTCCTCGCCGCCCGAACCCTCCACCGCCGCCGCTGACACCGACCCGGCCCTCCCAGGGACTGGCGTGCACGATCCAGCTCTGGCGGAGGAGAGGCGTGCACGATCCAGCGCTCGGCGGGGAGGGAGAGGGGGCGTGGCGGTGCCGGGGACGGGGGCGTGGCCGGGAGTACCGTGGTTCGGCGTGGCGGACGGTCGTCCGCGTCGCACCCGTCCGTGAGAGGCCAGCATGACCGCTGCCACGACATCCGTCGCGGCTCCGTCCCGCAGCGCCCGTCCGCGCTTCCGGGCCGACATCCAGGGGCTGCGCGCGGTCGCGGTCCTGCTCGTCCTCGCCTACCACGCCGGGGTTCCGCTCGTGCCCGGCGGGTACGTCGGCGTCGACGTCTTCTTCGTCATCTCCGGCTTCCTCATCACCGGTCTGGTCCTGCGCGAGGTCGAGGAGACCGGCCGGCTGAGCCTGCGCCGGTTCTACGCCCGACGCGCGAAGCGGCTGCTGCCCGCGACGGCGGTGGTGTTCCTCGCCGTCACCGCGCTCACGATCCTCGCGCTGCCGGTCACCCGCTGGCGCGAGATCGCCGGGGACCTCGTCGCGAGCGCCACCTACCTCGTCAACTGGCGGCTCGCGGACCGCTCGGTCGACTACCTCGCGGAGGGCGCGGCGGCCGGCCCGCTCCAGCACCTCTGGTCCCTCGCCGTCGAGGAGCAGTTCTACCTCCTGTGGCCGCTGCTCGTCGTCGCCCTCGTGCGCCCGCGTGCCGGGAGCCCGGCCCGCCGCCTCGGGTGGGGCCTGCTCCTCGTCGCGGCGGCGTCCCTCGCGTGGTCGGTCCACCTCACGGCGCGGGACCCCGGCGCCGCCTACTTCGTCACGACGACGCGGCTGTGGGAGCTGGCGCTCGGTGCCCTCCTCGCCGTCGTCGTGGCCCGGGGCGTCATCGGGCGCTCCCCCCGGGCCCGTCAGGCGCTCGGCTGGACCGGGCTGGCGGCCATCGGGTACGCGGCCGTGACCTTCGACGCGACCACCGCCTTCCCGGGCACCGCGGCGCTCGTGCCGACGCTCGGGGCCGCCGCCGTGCTCGTGGCCGGCAGCGGTGACCCGCGCGGGGAGCTCGCGCCGCTCACCGGGCCCTTCGTGCAGCGCGTCGGCGCGCTGTCCTACTCGCTCTACCTGTGGCACTGGCCGCTCGTCGTCGTCGCGACGTCATTGTGGGCCGGGCCCGACGGCGTGCTCCCGCTCGCGACGGCGCTGGCCGTCGTCGCCGGGTCGGCGCTCCCCGCGTGGCTCACCTACCGGTTCGTCGAGGAGCCCTTCCACCGCTCGCGCCGTCTCGCGGCGCCCTGGCGCGCCGCCGTCATCGGCGCGGCGTGCGTGGCCGTGGGGCTCGCGGGCGCCGCGGCGCTCACCCTCGCCGCCGACCGGGCCGACGGGCCGGCGGAGGGCGGCGCGACGGGCGCCGCGGCGCTCGGCGACGAGCCGGCGGCCGTGGAGCCGACCTACGAGGTCACCTCGCTCACCCCCTCCCTGCTCGACGCCGCCGACGACGTCGCGGCCGTCTACGCCGACGGCTGCCACCAGGACGCGCTCAGCCCCGGGGTGCTCACCTGCGTGTACGGCGACGCCGACTCCGACGTCGTCGTCGCGCTCGTCGGGGACTCCCACGCCGCCCAGTGGCAGCCCGCGCTCGCGGTGCTCGCCGAGGAGCACGGCTTCCGGCTGGAGACCTCGACGAAGTCCTCGTGCCTGCTCGCGCCGGCCCTCGTGTGGGAGGACAGCACCTCCCGCCCCTACACGAGCTGCCTGGAGTGGCAGGCGACGCTCACCGAGCGGCTCACGGCCGAGCCGCCCGACGTCGTCGTCGTCAGCGCCGGGGGGCACTACCAGCTCGTCGAGGACGGCGCGGCGCTGAGCCGGGAGGAGTCGCGCGAGCCGGTCGCGCAGGCGATGGCCGCCACCTGGCAGGCGCTGGAGGAGGAGGGGACCGAGGTCCTCGCCCTCCTCGACACCCCGTGGCCCGGGATCGACGCCCCGGAGTGCGTGAGCGAGCACCTCACGGACCTCAGCGGCTGCGCGGTGCCGCGGGCCGAGGCGATGGAGCGGTCGGGCGCGGCGATCCTGCGGGCCGCCGCGGAGCGCGTGCCGGCGGCGGACCTGCTCGACCTCACCGAGTTCGTCTGCCCCCGGGAGGAGTGCCTGCCGGTGGTCGGCGGGGTGCTCACCCACAGCGACACCCACCACCTCACGGCGACCTACGCCCGGACGCTCGCCCCGCGGATCGCCGGGCCGCTCACCTCACTGCTGGGCTGAGCCGTCCACCGGCCGGGCCTCCTCGGCGAGCAGGACGGGAACGCCGTCCCGCACGGGGTAGGCCAGCGGGCGGGCGGGGTCGGAGGAGACGAGGACCGGGCTGCCGTCGGCGGCCGTCCCTGGGACCAGCGGCGCCCCGGTGACGGGGCAGCGCAGGACCTCACGCACCCACGGCTCGAGCGGCTCGTCGGTCACGGCGTTGCGGCGTCAGTCGCTCTCGCCGCGCAGCACGCGCAGGTGCCCGCGGCGGCCCAGCTCGGCCTCCGGCTCGGGGAGCCGGTGGGTCACGGGCGCCGGGGCGGTGTGGCCGGGGCGGGCAGCCGGGGAGGCCTGCGCGGCGGGCGTGCGCGAGGCCTCGCGCACGGCGTCGGCGAGCGCCTCGATGTCGTCCGCGCTCGGCGGAGCGGGGACGAACTCGGTCGCCAGCCGGACGACCTCCCACCCACGCGGCGCGGTGAGCCGGTGCGCGTGCTCCTGGCACAGGTCGTAGGAGTGCGGCTCCGGGTTCGTCGCCAGCGGCCCGAGGACCGCCGTCGAGTCGGCGTAGACGTAGGTGAGGGTGGCCACGGCCGGTCGGGCGCAGGCGGCACGCGTGCAGTGGCGGGTGGCTCTCACTCCCCGACCGTACAACGCCCCGGGGACACGACCCGCCCGGCCACGCCGTGACCTGCGCCGCGGTCGCCGCCCGGACCGCGCGAACCGGGCACGGGGCCTAGCATCGGGGGGTGCGCGACGACCTCACGCCGGCGCTCCCCGCCCGGCACCCCGCCCGCCGGCGTGACCGGCGCGGCCGAGGCCTGCGCGGACCGCTCCTGCCGCCGACCCTGCCCGGGTGGCGTACCCGCAGCGAGGCCTTCGACGACGCCGTCCTCGCCGCCGTCGAGCAGCTCGAGAAGCGCTGGGGGCGGCGCCTGGCGACGGTCGAGTTCGGCGTCGAGGAGGTCCCGCCCTCCGACCCGAGCCCGTGGGAGCACGACGCGATCGCCCTGGGCCGCTACTTCCCGGCAGACGGGCCGGCGGGCCTGCCCGACCGCGTCGTCCTGTACCGCCGGCCCATCCAGTCCCGCTGCGAGGACCCCACCGAGCTGGCGATGCTCGTCGAGGAGGTCGTGCGCGAGCAGGTCGCCCACCTCCTCGGCCGCGACCCCGAGGACCTGTGACGGTCAGCCGAGGGAGGCAGGGGCCGGCGCGAGGGTGACGGCGCGCGCGGTGGCGGGGTCCTCGGTGAGCGGGACGGCCGACATGAGAGCGCCGTCCGGGCCGCGGGCGGTGAGCATGACCGACGCGTGGACCGGCTCCTGCGCGGCGTGCAGCTCCACCGCGGCGACGTCCTCACCGAGGGCGGTGACGTCCTCGCGCAGGCTGGAGCGAGGCTCCACCGTGCGGGTGACCGGGGTGCCGCGGGTGCCGTCGCGCAGCACCGGCACGAGCTCGACGTCCACGGCGGTGGTCGCCGGGTTGGCGACGACGAGCGTCGCGGCGGTGACGAGCTCCCCGGGGAGCGCGACCAGTCCGGTCGACAGTGCCGCGGTGGCCGGCACCCACGCCCGGTCGACGGGCGCGGTCCCGGGGTCGTCCTCACCGGCACGGCCGACGGTGGTGACGACGGCGGAGGCGGTGAGCGGGCGGTCGGCGGTGACGACCGCGGACCACGCGCCCTCGGGCAGCCCGGCGAGCGAGACGTCGACGACGGCGCCCGGGTCGAGGACGAGCTCGTCGGCGCCGGGCACCGCGAGCTCGCCCTCGGCCCCGAGCAGGACGAGGGCGGCGGTGGCCGTCTCCTCGCCCGGGTTGACGATCCGGACGGCGGGCGCGTCGAGGTCCTGCCCGGAGGTCGCGCCGAGGTGGATGCCCGGGACGACGACGGCCTCCTCGGGGGCCACGGACGGCGCGACGACGTCGGTGCCGCCCGGGACGAGGCCGCGCAGGCGGCTGTCCTGGAGGACCGCGGTGACCGACCCGCCGGAGGACTCGACGTGGAGGGCGGGGCGCGGGTCGGCGACGAGCGCCTCGAGAAGGACGACCCGCTGCCCGCCCGGGGGCACGAGGACCGTCCCGGCGGTCGACAGGTCGAGGGCCCCGGTGGAGCCCCAGCCGGACAACGTGACGCTCGCCGGGGTGTCCCCGGCGTTGGACAGCACGAGCTGGGTGCTGTCACCCGGCTCGGTCGACCCGCCGACGAGCCAGGCCGACGTGGCCGGGCTCTGGCAGGCGGTGGCGACGAGCCCGCGCAGGTCCCCGGCCTCGGTGAGGGCCACGCTCGTGCCCGCGGCGAGGGCGACGACGCCGTCGACGGGCTCGGCCTCCAGGACGGTCGCCTCCCTGGTGTCGGCAGCCTGCTCGACCCGCGCCTGCCCGCCGCTGGGGACGTCGTCCCCGGCGTCGGCGTCGAGCCCGGGCCACAGCCGCAGCGGGGCGGGCGCCAGGCCGTCGCGGGCGACGCTCACGACCTCGACGAGCGTGGTCGTGCCCGAGCCCTCGGGGTCGAACTCGTCGTAGCCCAGGTCCTGCCCGGCGACCTCGGTGGCGAGGCGCGGAGGGCCGGGGCACACCTGGAGGAGGGTGGTGGCGGCGACGGGGACGACGGTCTCCGCGACGGGCTGCGCCTCCACCGGCCACAGGTCACCGCCGACCGCCACGCCGGCGGAGGCCGCGAGGAGGGCGCCGCCGGTGAGGACGGTGGCGACGCGGCGCAGCACCCGCCGCCCACCCGTGGTCTCGGTGCTCATGCGTGCTCCTCCCGGCGGCGGCGGACCGGCACGGCGAGCAGGACGGCCAGGCCCAGGCCCACCGCCTGCGCGACGCGCCACGGCAGCTGCCACGGCGGCTCGTAGCCGATCTCGAGCACGCCGGTGTGTGCGGGGATCTCGAAGGCCTGACGCCACCCGTCGGTGGTCGCGCGGACCGGGCGGCCGTTGTAGGTCGCGCGCCACGCCGTGTCGGCACGCTCGGCGAGGACGACGGTGCGCCCCTCGGGCCCGGCGGGCACGCGGGTGGAGACGGTGACCTCGCCGGCCGGCAGCGGCGCGAGGACGGTGCCGTCGGCGTCGAGGACCCGCGCCCGGGACACCGCCTGCGCCGCGGCGGGCTGCGTCGAGGACCGGGAGGTGCGCCAGATGACGCCGCTGGCGTTCTCGGTCACCCGCTCGAGGCCGGCGGTGGCGTCGAGGCGCGCGATGAGCTCCTGACGGGTGGCGGCGGCCTCCGGGTCGGTGAGCGGCGGGACGAGCACGACGCCGACGGCGAGCCGGCCGAGCTGCTCGCCGGCGGCGGGCGCGGTGCCGGTGGCGAGCTCGGCGGTGAGCGCGGCGAGCTCGGCGGACGCGGCGTCCGGCTCGGCGGGCTGCCCGCCGGGAGTGAGACCGCGGACGTCGACGACGGCGGCCTCCCCGGTGAGCTGGGGCCCGGCGTGGCGCCACACCTCGGCGCGCACGGCGCCGCCCTCGGCGTGGAGCGCGAGGACGCGCGAGCGCTCCGGGCCGTTCTGCAGCTCGCGGGCGAGCGCGGGGACGGCCGGGGCGTCGCGTCCCGCGAGGGCGAGGAGCGCCGGCTCCTCGCCGCGCAGGACGGTGGCGAGCCAGGAGCCGGTGGTGGCCAGCGGCCCGAGGACCATGACGGCGACGACGGCGCCGACGAGGAGGTGGCGCCAGCCGAAGCTGTGGGCGGTGAGCGACCCGCGCATGCCGTCGGCGGCGGCCGTCGCCGCGACGAGGAGCCCGAGGAGGGCGAGGGAGGTGCCCGGCCCACCCCAGCCGGTGACGACGCTCGCCTCGCCGGCGAGGTCGGCGCCGACGCCCACGGGCGTGCGGGAGGACACGAGGGCGGTGGCCAGGCCGGCGAGGACGGCGAGCCACCCGGCGCGCACGGCGCGGGCCCGGCCCGTGCCGCGCAGGAGCGCGAGCACCGCGGCGGCCGCCACGGCGGCCCCGCCGGCGAGGGCGAGGACCCAGGGCCCGACGAGCGCGGGCAGCGCCGTCGGCCAGCCGAGCGCGGCGAGCCAGGAGGCGCCCGGGTCGGCGGCGAGCGGGAGGCCCGGGTCGGCGACGAGCGCGCGCCAGCCGCCCGTCGAGGTGCTGCTCAGCGCGGCGGTGAGGAGCGGGCCGAGCAGGAGCACGGGCGGCACGGCGACGAGCACGAGCAGCCGGCGGCGGCGCGGGACGGCCAGGGCAAGGCCGAGGAGGACGAGGAGGGCGGCCGGGAGCAGGACCGGCGCACCGGCGGTGACGACGGCCAGGGCGAGGCCAGCGCCGGCGGCCGCGGCGATCGAGCCGCCGGAGGGGCGCACCGAGGTGAGCGCGGGCGCGCCGACGGTGGGCCGGTCGGCGGCGTCGGGCTCGTCGTCGTCCCGTCGCGCGTCGGCGATGCCGGGGAGGATGACGTCGCGACGCTGGACGCCCACGGCCCGGGCCACCCCGAGCGCGGCCCACGGCAGGAGCAGGTGGGCCAGGACGGCCCCGAGCCGGCCCTGCCCGACGCCGACGAGGAGGGCGGGGGCCAGCGCCCACACGGCCGCGGCCCAGGCGCGCAGGAGGACCGAGCGGGTGGCGGCACCGGCGGCGAACCACGCGCCGGTGCCGGCGAGCGGGACGGCCAGGACGAGCACCGCCGCCGTGAGGGCGTTGCCGCCGGCGCCGAAGGGGGCGAGCGGCGTCATCGCGAGGGCGAGGACCGCGAGCAGCGGGTCGGGCGGACCTGCGTGCCCGAGCCCGGCGGCCACCCAGGCGGACGTGGCGGCGCTCCACACGCCGCCGGCGGTGGCGTCGAGGGTGGCGAGGGCCCCGCCGCGCAGGGCCCCCTCGGTGAGGAGCGGACCGAAGGCGACGAGCGCGACGGCGGTGAGGCCGAGGAGGAGCAGGCCGAGGGCGCCGCGACGGCGGCGGGCGAGGGCGGCCCGCTCGCGCAGCTCCAGCTCGCTCGGGGCGACCCGGTGGGCCCGGGCGGCTGCCTGCGAGCGTCGTTCCTCGTGCCTGGCCCGCGCGACGTCGCGCCAGGTGGACCGCAGCGGGCGCAGGTAGCGCAGCGGCACCGTGCGGGTGAGGCGGTGGCGGCGGCGGGCCCGCCAGATCGCGGCCGGTCCGGCGAGCACCTCGGCCGCGGACCGCATCTCGGCGCCGACGAGGCCGATCTCCTTGGTCGTGAGGCGCCACAGCGCCCGCGCCGGGGCGAGCGCGAGGACGGCGAGCACGACGAGCGGCAGCAGGTACCACGGGGTCGTGGTGAGCCAGAGGAAGAGCTGGGAGCGGCGCCGGGCGGCGAACGAGCGGCGCGGGTCGGGCGCCGTCTGCGGGTCCGGTCGGGGGCTGGAGAGGTCGCGCAGCCCCTGGTAGGAGGCGCGGGCGTGGTGGACGACGGCACCGGGGACGAGGACGACGCGGTGGCCGGCCAGCCACGCGCGCTGGGACAGGTCCAGGCCGTCGCCGTACGGGCCGAGCGAGGGGTCGGGGCCGCCGAGCTGGTCCCAGACCTCGCGGCGGACGAGGGCGCCGGCGGTGCCGACGCCGAGCACGTCCTCGCGGGAGTCGTGCTGGCCCTGGTCGATCTCGCCGTCCTCGACGTCGGGCACCCGGCGACCGGTGGCGGTGGCCCGGATGCCGACCTCGAGGAGCAGGTCGGGGCGGGCCCAGTCACGCTGCTTGGGACCGGCGACGGCGACGGAAGGCCCGGACTCCCCCGCGCGCAGGAGCGCGGCGTGGGCGCGCGGCTCGGGGGCGGAGTCGTCGTGGAGGAGCCACAGCCAGCGGGCCGGCGGCGGCGCGGGGCGCTCCTGGCGGCGGGCCTGCTCGGCGAGGTGCTGCTCGTGGTCGGCGAGCGCGGCGCGCACGGCTGCGCCGAAGGTGCGGGGGGCCGGGATGCGCAGGACGCGCACGGTGGAGACGGCGCGCAGGCCGGCGGCGTCGATCGCGTCGTGCACGGGCACGCCGGTGCCCATCTCGCGGCCGGGTGCGCTGGTGTCGACGACGAGGACCGTCCCGACGGGACGGGTCTGCTCGGCCAGGCCGCGCAGCGTGCGCGGGAGGTACACCGAGACGCCGGGGCTGACCACGACGGCCAGCGTCGCGACGCTCCCGGCGTCAGAGTCGTCCGTGACCAACGATCAGACGGCCCGGCGCTTGAGCTTGCGGCGCTCCCGCTCGGACAGCCCGCCCCAGATCCCGAACCGCTCGTCGTTGGCGAGCGCGTACTCCAGGCACTCCACGCGCACCTCGCACGAGGTGCACACGCGCTTCGCCTCCCGGGTGGACCCGCCCTTCTCCGGGAAGAAGGCCTCGGGGTCGGTCTGGGCGCACAGCGCCCGGTCCTGCCACCCGAGGACGCCCTCGTCGCCGAGGTCGTCGAGAAGGTACACACCGTCCTGCACGGTGCCCGCTGGGACTCCTGTGGTCAGCGGACCATCACCAAGAATGTTCCACACTGCTCTTCCCATCGTCGCCCCGGTTCGTACCCTCCGAATTACACGCGTGTCATCCCGCCCAGTCAAGCCGGGCGGTGATATGAGGGGATGTTCTCCGCAGGTGTCGACGCACCGGCCCCACCGGCCCCACGCGGGTGGGCCCGCGGCCGGCGGGTGCCGAGGTCAGCGGACGTCGGCGCTTTCCGCCGCGACCGGGCCGGCGCCCGCGGCGGCCTCGGCCGTGGCGGCGGCGACCGCGGCGTCGATGCGGGCCTGGACGCGCGCCGCGGAGCGGCGACGCAGCCGCACGACGAGCAGCGGCGCGGCGGCGAGGAGCGCGAGCACGAGCAGCTGGGACCACGGGACCGCCCACACGCGGAAGTCCACGGTGGCGGGCAGCAGCTGCGCCGGCAGCTCGTCCTCCCCCACCCCCAGCGGGGTCGCCACGAGCTGCCCGCTCCCCACGACGAGGGGCCAGGCCTCGAGCCGGACGGTGCCGGTGAGCTCCTGCCCGGGCAGCACCTCGCGGTGCTCGGCGGACGCCGCGCCCCCGCCCACCCCGAACGGGCCGGCGAGCGAGACGTCGACGTCCGCGCCGACGCGGACGTTGCCGGTGTTCTCCAGGGTGTAGTCGACGGTGACGGTGCCGGGGGCGAACGGGTTCCACGACGGCGAGTACGTCGCGACGACGTCGGGGCCGAGCTCGCCGCGGACCTCCCCGGCCACGCGCAGGTGGAGGCGCACCCCGACGCGCGAGCTCATCCGGAGGGTGGCGTCCCCGCCCTGGACGAGCTCGGCGACGACGCCGGCCGGGTGGTCGCCGGGGGTGGCGCCGGCCGGCACGGTGACCTCGAGGGGGACGACGGTGCTCGACCCGGCGGGCGTCGTGAGGAGGATGCCGCCCCCGGGACGCGGCTCGGCGCCGGTTACCGTCCCGACCTCCACCCAGCTCCCGCCGCCGGTCGGCTCGGTGTCGGGCGGCAGGAGGTCGAAGCTCCCGGCCTCGTCGACGATGCCGTCGCTGGCGTAGACGGCGAAGGTCGCCTCGTGGTCGCTGAAGTTCGTGAGGACGACGTGGTCGGCGACCGAGGCGCCGTCCTCGAGGACGTGGCGCAGGGAGACGCGGCCGTCGGCCTCGGAGCCGTCCGCGGGCTCCAGGGCCCAGGTGGTGCCGGGCGGCGCGGGGGTGGAGGGCAGGCCGGCCGTGGCGGGCACGGCGCCCGCCGCGACGGCGAGCGCGGCGACGGCGAGCGCGCGGAGGACGGCGACGGGACGGGGAAGGCGGTGCACGGCAGGTCCTCGTGGTCGTGGAGGTGGTGGGGCGGGCGGGTGGGGTCTCGAGGACCCCACCCGCCCGCCGGGGTGGGTCAGTCCACCGGGAACAGCGAGACGGTCACCCGCGCGCTGTAGTCACCCTCGGCCGTCCCGACGGGGACGTCGAGGATGAGCCGGGCGTCGAGCTCGGCGGTACCCCGCCGGCCCTCCGCCGTGGCGGCGGCGAGGCGCGAGGGCGTGGCCAGGCCCGTGCCGCCGTCGAGCGCGGTCACCGAGGCCGGTCCGGCCACGAGCCCGTCGCGCGGGGTGAGGACGCGCGGCACCCAGCCGAGGTGCTCGGCGGGCAGGTCGCCGGCCGCGGACGTGAAGTCCGAGGACTGGCCGGTGGCCGCCCAGCCGCCACCGGCGGCCTGGGTGGAGTTGCGCGAGTCGCTCACCGTGAGGGTGGGCAGGTCGCCGGTGTAGCGCCAGCGGTCCGGGCGCTCGCCGGCGGCGGTGAGCTCGACGCCGTCGCCGTAGTCACCGACGGTGAGGGTGAGGGCGCCGGGCTTGTCGACGATCGACACGTCGACGGGGATGCCGTCGGCGTCGCTCGGGCCGCCGTCCTCGGACAGCGCGCGCTGCCAGACGATGAGGTCGCCCACCTTGCCCTCGAGGCCGTCGACGCCGAGACCGGCGGCGCGGGTACGGGCCTGGAGGAGGGAGGCGAGCGCGGCGTCGTGGTCACCGGCGCTCGCGGCGGACTTCGCCGAGGCGAGCAGCGCGGCGAAGGCCGCCTTGGCCGCCGCGTCACCGCCGGTGGAGTCGGTGAGGATCTTCTCGACCTCGGGGAAGGTCACGCAGTCCCCGCCGCCGGAGACGAGCCCGGCGGTCCACTCGATGCCGGACAGGACGTGACCGAGCCACAGCGGGTCGGCCCACGACTCGTTGGTGTGGCCGGCGCCGGTGTACCAGGAGCGGCCACCCTCGAAGTTCTGGCACCACGCGATCGGGTGGTCCTCACCCATCCGCCCGCCACCGGGGTTGTAGGTGGACTCGTCCAGCGTCATGAGGACGTGGACGTCCGGACGGGGGTTGACGGTGTAGTTGTACCACTCGTCGAAGCGCGACCACTCGGCGGGCAGGCCGGCGGTCGAGGGGTGCGCCGGGTTCTCCACGCGCATGGTCGCCTGCTGGTTCTGCGGGTGGTTGCGGAAGCGCGCTCCGCCACCGGTCAGCTGGCTGTACCAGGGCACGGTGTGCATCGTGTCGGTGGCGGCGTGGATGCCGACGTAGCCGCCGCCCCCGCGGATGTAGCCCTGGAACGCGGCGAGCTCGCTGTCGTCGAGCAGCCGCGGACGGGCCGGGTCCATGTTGTTCGTGCCGTCGACGGGCGAGACGAACAGGATCGTCGCGTACTTCTCGAGGTCGGCGGTGGAGGTGAAGGGCGTGGTGCCCATGGACAGGTCGGGCTGGGCCGGGTCCCAGACGTCGACGTCGAAGCCGTGCTCCTCACCCAGGCCGATGACCGCGTTGGTCGTGGCCGGGATGTGGGAGTGACGGAAGCCGAGCGTCCGGGACACGATGAGGACGCTGTAGTCCTCCTCGGCCTCGTCGGCGACGGCAGTGGGGGCGATCATGCCCGCCCCCAGGGCGACGGCGGCTGTGAGGACCGCCGCCCGTACTCGTGACACGTGCTGCTTCATTGCAGGCCTTCCTTCGGAGGAGTCGTCACGCGGACACGTCATTATGTTGCGCGCAACGACTTAATGGCGGGATCAGGCTACCAACCGGGCAAATCTGGGTCAATGGTCGTTAATCACCCGGTAGCGGACACCGGCGCGTCGGGATCTCCCCCGCTCCCGCGGTGCGGACTAGGCTCGGGACATGAGCATCGCGACCAAGGTGCTCGACCTCCTGACCGGGGACGAGCCCAACCAGCCCCGACTCACCTGGTACGGCCCGGACGACGAGCGCGTCGAGCTCTCGGGCCGGGTCCTGGCCAACTGGGTCACCAAGGCCACCAACCTCCTCGTCGAGGAGGGCGAGGTCGGCCCCGGTACCCGGGTCCTGCTCGACGTCCCGGTGCACTGGCGCGCGCTCGTGTGGGCGATGGCGACGTGGTGCGCGGGCGGGGAGCTCGTGCTGCCCCCGAGGAGGAGTTCGAGGGGGACCGCGACGACGACGACGACCCCTACGAGCCGGAACCCCTGGACGACGAGGAGCCCGTCGACGAGGACGAGGAGAGCTCGGTCTTCCTCCCGGACGCCGACCCCGAGGAGCCCGACATCGCGGTGACCTCCCGGGCGGGCGACGCGCCGAGCGCCGGGATGCTGCTCGTCGTCGCGCTGCCCGCGCTGGCGATGCAGGTCGACGAGCCGATCCCCGCCGGGGCGGTCGACGCGGCGGCCGCGCTCATGGGCTACGGCGACGTCCTCGACCCCGTCGAGGAGCCCGCGCCGTCAGACCCGGCGCTCTCCGGCCCCGAGGTCACCGGCTCCCAGGGCGGACCGGTCACCTACGGCGAGCTCGCCGACTGGTGCCGTGACCAGACCCCGGCCTCCCACCGCGACGAGGAGCGCCCGCGCGTCCTGTGCAGCCCCGGTAGCCGCCTCGAGATGCTCGCCCACGCCGTGGCGGCGTGGCGGGCGGGCGGGTCGCTCGTCCTGCTCGGCGAGGACGTCGACTCCCGCCGTTTCGCCCCCATCGGGGAGGCGGAGCGGGTGACCGTGCGCTGCTGACCGGGAGCCCACGAGTTCCGTCACCATCGCCTGTGGGCCAGACTGTCCCCATGCGAGGAATCATTCTGGCCGGGGGATCCGGCACGCGGCTGCACCCGATCACCCAGGGAGTGAGCAAGCAGCTCGTCCCGGTGTACGACAAGCCGATGATCTACTACCCGCTGACCACCCTCATGCTCGCGGGGATCCGCGACGTCCTGGTCATCACGACGCCGCACGACGCCGAGTCCTTCCAGCGCCTGCTCGGGGACGGCTCCCAGTTCGGCATCTCCATCAGCTACACCGTGCAGGCGGAGCCCAACGGCCTGGCGCAGGCCTTCGTCCTCGGCGCGGACTTCGTCGGCGGGGAGGACGCCGCCCTCGTCCTCGGTGACAACATCTTCTACGGCCCCGGCATGGGCCAGCGGCTGTCCCGCTTCGGCACCATCGACGGCGCCGCGGTCTTCGCCTACCACGTCTCGGACCCGACGGCGTACGGCGTCGTCGAGTTCGACGAGGAGTTCCGCGCGCTCTCCCTGGAGGAGAAGCCCGCCGAGCCGAAGAGCTCCTACGCGGTGCCCGGCCTGTACTTCTACGACAACGACGTCGTCGAGATCGCCAAGGCGCTCAAGCCCTCGGCGCGCGGGGAGTACGAGATCACCGACGTCAACCGCACCTACCTCGAGCAGGGGCGGCTGCGCGTCGAGGTGCTCCCCCGGGGCACCGCCTGGCTCGACACCGGCACCTTCGACTCCCTCGCCGACGCCACGTCCTTCGTCCGCACCGTCGAGGCCCGGCAGGGGCTGAAGATCGGGTGCCCGGAGGAGGTCGCCTGGCGCCAGGGCTTCCTCTCCGACGAGGAGCTGCGCGAGCGCGCCGAGCCGCTGCGCAAGTCCGGGTACGGCGAGTACCTCGTCGGGCTCCTCTCTCACAAGCACTGACCCGTCCTGCCGGCCCCCGGGCCGCCCCCGTCAGCCGGACGGCGTGGGGGCCGGCCCGGGGGTCTGCTCGTCGTCGGGCTCGGCCGTGGGCTCGGCGCCAGGCTGGGCCGTCGGCTCCGGCGTCGCCTCCGGGGTGGCGTCGGGCACCGGCTGCGCGGGTCGCAGGGCGAGGATCCCGGGCGGCACCTCGAGCACGTGGACGTACTGCGCCGGGTAGTCGGCCAGGCCCTCGCCGTCGATCTGCCGGACGCGCTGGACGAAGACGTCGAGCACGCCCCGCGAGCGCCACAGGTCGAGGTCGTAGCTCGGCTCCCACTCCCCCAGCGGGGTGTCGGTGAGGTCGCGCACCTCCCACGTGTTCGCGACGAAGTCGGTGAGGGTGGCGAGGCTCGCCACCGCGCCGCGGTCGGCATCCCGGATGATCAGGTGCGCCTCGGCGGACTCCCCCGCTCCGGAGACGAGGATCTGCGGGCGCGCGATCGGCACGGCCTTGGTGCCGCCGCCGCTGAGGGAGAAGTCCCCGGTGCGGAACTCCGACTCGCGCCGCTCCCACTCCCCCGTCCCGAGCGAGCGCAGGACCTGGTACTGCACGCCCTGCCCGGAGTCCCAGTAGGAGGCGATGTAGGGGTTGTCCTCGGCGTCCACGGTCATCGACGTCTGGTTCATGAGGTCGCTGCCCTGCGGCACGAGGGCGGCGTACTCGGCGTCGGCGCGGGTGATCGGCAGCGTGTCGTAGGGCCGGCCGTCGCTGCGCACCCACGCCCGGCCGGACGCGTCCGTCGAGCGGGCGTAGGCGACGTGGTGGTTCGTCGCGACGTCGGGGGTCTCGCGCCACGTCCACGACAGGTGCAGGCGCCCGAGGGAGTCGACGGCCGCCTGCCAGTACGCCGAGCGCTGCCCCTCGCCGTCGATGAGGTTGTCGTGGACCCGCTCCCAGCGCTGGCGCGCGGTGACGTAGCGGTTGAGGACGACGTTGCCGTCGCCCGAGCTGCCCTCGCGGTAGAGGAAGAAGAGGTTGCCGTCGGGCAGCCGGAAGAACTCCGGGTAGGTGACCGTCCGCTCGTGGGTGCCGACCATCGACCGGGTCGGGCCGAGGTCCAGGGAGTGGGGCGCCAGCGAGCGCGCGTAGGTGAGCGGGGAGTTGTGCTGCCCCCACGACAGGTGGAGGTAGCCCGCGCCGTCGACGGTGAGGCTGATGGAGTTGTGCGCGTCGCTGACGTTCGCGGTGTGCCGCGTCCAGCTGTACTCCCACGCCCCGCCGTCGCGGTCGCGGCGGGCCAGGACGAGGGTGCCGACCGCGTCGAAGTAGGCGGTGTACTGCCACCACGTGCCGTCCGGCGCCTGCGCGGTGGCGAGGGAGCTCTTGCGGAACGCCGTCGTGTTCACCGAGTTGTTCGCCCAGGCCACCGAGAGCGGCGACAGCTGCCCGGCACCTGCGCTCACCTCGACCGGGGTGGGGCGCCCGGGGCGGTGGGCCAGGGTGCGGGAACGCCCGTCCCAGTCACCGACGAGCACCTCGTCGGTCGCGCGGCCGTAGGGCGTGACGATGTCCGCCGGGCCCCCGGTGAGGGAGTTCTTCACGTGGTACTCGCTGCCGCGGCGCACGGCGACGGTGTCCACCCCGTCCCCGTCCCAGTCACCGACGAGCACGACGTCCCCGGCGCGGCCGTAGGGCGTGACGACGTCGGCGGGTCCGCCTGCCATCGTCCGGCGGAAGTGGAACTCCGCCCCACGACGCACGGCGAGGGTGTCGGTGCCGGTGCCGAACCAGTCCCCGGGATAGGCCTCGTCGTCCGCGCGGCCGTAGACGACGACCTGGTCGGCCGGGCCGGGCGTCATCGAGTTCTTCACGTGGTACTCGTTGCCGCGGCGCACCGCGAAGGTGTCGACCCCGTCCCCGTCCCAGTCACCGACGAGCACGGTGTCCTCCGGCCGGCCGTAGACGACGACCTCGTCCGCCGGGCCGGGCCGCAGGGAGTTGCGCACGTGGTAGACGTTCCCGCGGCGCACGGCGAGGGTGTCGACCCCGTCCCCGTCCCAGTCACCGACGAGGACGGTGTCCGCCTCGCGCCCGTAGACGACGACCGTGTGCGCCTCGCCCGGGGAGATCTCGTTCTTGAGGTAGTACGTGCTCCCGCGGCGCACGCCGAGGGAGTCCTGGCCGGGGCCGACCGGCACCGAGAGCGTCTCGCGGGCGAAGCGCTGGGTGCGGCGGGCGCCGTCGATGACCTCCGGCCCGACCGGCAGGCCGAGCCCGTCGACACCGCCGCGCGCCGCGAACGGCCCGTAGAGCGGGCCCTTGACGGAGAAGCCACCCGCCGCGGAGACGTAGACGGCACCGAACTGGAAGGTCTGGTGGCCCGCGCCGTCGACGGTCTCGACGCCGGAGGTCGGGTAGCCGAGCTCCCCGTGGCCACCGTCCCGGGCGAACACCTGGAAGACCTGGCCGGTGACGGCGTGCACGCCGGCCGGGGTGGCGTACAGGCGGCCGTTGGCGTGGTCGCGGGCGACGGCGTTGAAGCCCACCTGGTACTGCGCCGACGTCGCCGGGCCGAGATCCGCGGCGCCGTTGTTGAAGACCCAGGACTCGATCGGTCCTACGGGCTCGGGCTCCTCGGCTGCCACCGCCCCGGTCGTCGCGGTGAGCGCGAGCGCCACCGCGGCCACGAGGCCGCGGCCCACGACGCTCCGGTCTCCGCGAGCCAGTCCCACGATCGATCCTCTCGTTGCACGATGTTTCCGCTCACCACATCGGCCTCTGCGACAATGGTGTGACGGTCCGGGGCCGGTGACCTTCGCCCCATGCCGACCGGTCACGCCTTGGAGGGAAGTATGCGCAGACGACGCATCGCTGCGTCCGTCACCTCGGTGCTCGCGCTGCTGCTGGGGACGCTCGTCGTCGCCGCGCCGGCGAGCGCCGCCGAGGAGCGGTACAACGTGCCCGCCGGCCGGGCCTGGGAGGTCGAGGGCCGCGGCTGGGGCCACGGCATCGGCATGTCCCAGTGGGGCGCGCAGGGCGCGGCCACCAAGGCGGGCAAGCGCTACACCGAGATCCTCGACTTCTACTACCCCGGCACGACGATGAGCACCGTGCCCGACCGGCTGCTGCGGATCGCGCTGTCGGCCTACGCGCCGGCGAGCACCGTCACGCTGCAGAGCCCGCCCGGCACGACCTTCCTCGTCGCCGGGCAGGCGCTGCCCGGGGGCCGGCTGACGATCACCCGCACGGCCGGCGGCTACCAGGTCGAGCACCGCACGAGGCTCAACGGCTCCCTGACGCGGCCCGCCTGGACCGTGTCCGGCACCTCCCTCGCGGTCTCCGCCGGCACGAGCACGCCCGGCGACGGAGGCCTCGTCGTCCTCCCCCGCCAGAACGCCACCGACGGCACCTGGTACCGCGGCACGGTCAACCTCGTCGCGGGCGCCGCGGCCGGCACCTTCGACGTCGTCAACCACGTCACCCTCGAGGAGTACCTGCGCGGTGTGGTGCCCCGCGAGTCGCCCGCCTACTGGCACGCCGAGGCGCTCAAGGCGCAGGCCGTCGCCGCCCGCAGCTACGGGCTGTCGGTCATGCGGCCGACCGCGACCTCCGACCTGTGCGACACCGACCGCTGCCAGGTCTACGGCGGGCGCGCCGCCGTCGTCACCGACGGTGTCGACTTCCGCGTCTCCACCAAGGAGGCGACGAGCACCGACCAGGCCATCGCCGCGACGAAGGGCCAGGTGCGCTGGTACGACGGCGCCGTCGCCTTCACCCAGTTCAGCTCGACCAACGGCGGCCACACGGCCGCGGGCAGCCGGCCCTACCTCGTCGCCCGGCCCGACCCGTGGACCGGTCTGGCCGACGGCGACACCCGCACCAGGTGGACCGACACCCTGCAGGTCTCCACGCTCGAGCAGTACTGCCCGGCGGGCGGCTCGCTGCGCACCCTCGTCGTCACCCGCCGCGACGGCGCGGGCGAGTGGGGCGGGCGGATCACCGGCGTGCGCCTGGAGTGCACGACCGGGAACGCGACGCTCACCACCCCGGGCAACACGCTGCGCTTCGGGATGCTCTCCAACTACTGGAAGCCCACCGCCGGGGTCGAGCCGCCGAGCGGCTTCTACCTCAACGACTCCTGGGGCCCGGTGGCCCACCACGAGTTCGCCTTCGGCCGGCCCGGGGACGTCGCCCTCGCCGGGGACTGGGACGGGGACGGTACCGACACGGTGGCGGTCCGCCGCGGCCGGGAGTACCACCTCACCGCCGCCCACGACGGGCGCACCGCCCGCTCGGTCGCCTACGGCCAGCCCGGCGACGAGGTGCTCGTCGGGGACTGGGACGGCAACGGCACCGACACCCTCGCCGTGCGCCGCGGCAACGTCTTCTACATCAACAACTCCATCGCCCCCGGCCCGGCGACCACCGTCATCGCCTACGGCCGGCCGGGTGACGAGGTGCTCGTCGGGGACTGGGACGGCAACGGCACCGACACCCTCGCCGTGCGCCGCGGCAGCGTCTACCACATCCGCAACACGATGACCTCGGGCCCCGCGCACACGCTCGTGCCCTACGGCCGGGCGACCGACGCCGTCCTCGCCGGGGACTGGGACGGCAACGGCACCGACACCCTCGCCGTACGCCGCGGCAGCGAGTACCACATCAAGAACTCGATGACCGCGGGCGTCGCGGACCGCGTGGTCGTCTACGGGCGGGCGGGTGACTCCGTCATCGTCGGCGACTGGGACGGCAACGGCACCGACACCCTCGGGGTGCACCGCACGCACTGACCGCCCGCCCGGCCACGCCGGTAGGCTGGGCGGGCACGTCGGCCACGAGAGAGGAAGAGCTGTGGAGTTCCGCGAGCTGAACGTCCCGGGAGCCTGGGAGATCACCACCAAGCAGCACGGCGACCCCCGGGGCGTCTTCCTCGAGGTCTTCAAGGAGCAGGCGTTCGTCGACGCCGTGGGCCACCCCTTCACCCTCAAGCAGGTGAACTCCTCGGTGTCCGCCGCCGGCGTCCTGCGCGGCGTGCACTTCGCCCAGGTGCCGCCCTCGCAGGCCAAGTACGTCAGCTGCCCGCGCGGCGCCGTGCTCGACGTCGTCGTCGACATCCGGGTCGGCTCCCCGACGTTCGGCCAGTGGGACGCCGTCCTGCTCGACGACGTCGACCGCCGCTCCATCTACATCTCCGAGGGACTGGGCCACGCCTTCTGCTCCCTCGAGGACGACTCCACCGTCGTCTACCTGTGCTCCGAGCCCTACGCCCCGGGCCGCGAGCACGGCATCAACCCGCTGTCGCTGGGCATCGACTGGCCCACCACGGCGCGTGACGGCAGCCCGCTGGAGCTGCGCCTGTCGGAGAAGGACGAGGCAGCCCCCACGCTCCAGGAGGCGCAGGACGCCGGGCTGCTGCCGCACATCGACGAGGTCCGCGACTTCCTCGCCTCGCTGCGCGCGTGAGCCACGCGGGCGTCACCGCCGTCGTCGTCACCTACGAGCCGCAGGTCGAGGTCACCGGCCCGCTGCTCACCGCGCTCGCCGAGCAGTGCGGCGCGGTCGTCGTCGTCGACAACGGCTCGGCGCCGCAGCGCCTCGACGCGCTGCGCGCCGAGTGCGACCGGGTGGGTGCCGAGCTCCTCGCGCTGCCGGTCAACCAGGGCATCGCCGCGGCGCAGAACCTCGGCATCGCCCGCGCCGCCGGTGCCGAGCACGTCCTGCTCATGGACCAGGACTCCCTGCCCGCACCGGACATGGTCGACCGGCTCGTCGCCGCGGTCCACGCGGCCGTGGCCGAGGGCCACGCGGTCGGGGCGGTGGGCCCGGTGTCGGCCGACACCCGGTCGACCACCGAGCAGATGGTCTACGTCTCGCGCCGCTGGGGCCCGCGCCGCGCCACCGCGCAGGAGCTGGCGGCCGAGCGGGTCGAGACGGCCTTCCTCCTCGCCTCGGGCTGCCTCGTCCCGGCGCCCGTGCTCGAGCACGTCGGCCTCATGAACGAGGCGTGGTTCATCGACCACGTCGACCTCGAGTGGGGCCTGCGCGCCCGACGTGCGGGGTACACGCTCTACGCGGTGCCCGGCGCCCACCTCGACCACTCGCTCGGTGACCGGCTCACCAAGCTGCCCGGGCGGGCGCAGGAGGTCCACGTCCACTCCCCCGTGCGCACCTACTACCTCGCGCGCAACACCGTGCTCCTCATCCGCTCGGGCCTGCTCGGCGGGCGCTGGTCGGTGGGGTACGTCGTGTGGCTGGCCAAGTACGTCGCGTTCAACGCGCTGCTCGCCGCGCCCCGCCGCGAGCGCGTGCGGCGCATGGCCCAGGGGCTGCGCGACGGTCTCCTCGGCCGCACCGGCCCCGCGCCGCGCTGAGGCTCAGCCCCGGTAGTCGAAGTGCCACGGCTCGGGGTTCGAGCCGTTCTCCCGGTTCCACGGCATGTTGTGCCAGCCGAAGCGCGGGCCGTTGTCCCGCAGCCAGAGGTAGGGCTGGCGCCCGAACTCGATGTCGGTGCGGCCCCCGAAGTCCACGGCCAGGCCGTAGCCGTGCGGCGAGGCGCCCGGGCGGGCGGCCGTCGGCGGACCGGTCTCGGCCCAGAGGTACTGCTGGTCCTCGTAGCTGCGGTAGGTGGTGAGCGGGGCGGGGTTGATCGGCAGCGGCGCACCGAACCGGGCCCGGTAGGCGCGGTCGAAGGCGACGAGGTCGGCCACCGCCCGGCACTGGACGGCGTGGGTGGGCAGGAAGGGGATCGGGCACAGGGCGGAGTGGCTCAGCCGCCCGTTGCGCGGGTCGACCTTCCCGGAGGTCGCGTCGACACCGGCCAGGGCGCCCGCCGTCACCGAGCCGTCGGGGACGCGCTGGAGCGCGGGGCGCAGGCGGTGGACCCCGAGGGAGTCCACGCCGTCCCCGTCCCAGTCCCCGACGAGGACGCCGTCGTTCTCCCGGCCGTAGACGACGACGCGGTCCGCCTGGCCCGGGCGGATCGAGTCGGCGATGTGGTAGACCCGCCCGCGGCGCACGGCGAAGGTGTCTCTGCCGTCACCGTCCCAGTCCCCGACGAGCACCTCGTCGGCGGGCCGGCCGTAGACGACCACCTGGTCGGCGGGACCGCCGGACAGGGAGTTCTTGACGAAGTACTGAGCGCCGCGGCGCACGGCGAAGGTGTCCCTGCCGTCACCGTCCCAGTCGCCGACGAGCACCTCGTCCGTGGCCTTGCCGTAGGGGAGGACGACGTCCGCCGCTCCCCCGCTCAGCGAGTTCTTGACGTGGTAGACCATGCCGCGGCGCACGGTCATCGTGTCGGTGCCGTCCCCGTTCCAGTCGCCCACGAGGACGGTGTCCCACGCACGCCCGTAGCCGAACTGCCGGTCGGGGCCGCCGGTGGTGTTGGAGTTGCGCACCGAGAACACGTTGGTGAGGTTGCGCGAGCCGATCGTGTCGACGCCGTCGCCGTCCCAGTCACCCACCCAGTAGCGGTCGGTCTGCACCCCGAAGGTGAAGACCGCGTTCGCCTCGGCGGCGAAGCTGTCGGAGAGGTAGAAGTCCTGGCCCCAGCCGTCGCTCTGCCCGCCCTTGGCGGCCGCCACCGTGCCCGACGTCGCCAGCAGTCCCGCCAGCACGCCGGCGACGGCCCATCGGCCTCCCCGCATCCACGCTCCCCCTCGCATTCCGGACAGGCTAACCACCGGCCGGGTGGGATCCGGTCGCCGCCGCGGGCGTGTCCCGGGATCGGGGCGGCGGCGGCGCGAGGTCAGGAGGTGAGGCTGCGCAGGAGGTCGACGTACCGGCGGCCGACGGCGTCGGCGGAGAACTCGGTGGCCCGCTCCCGGGCCGAGCGGCCGAGCTCGGCCCGGCGCCCGGGATCGGCTGCGAGGTCGTCGAGCGCGCGGGCGAGGGCGGCCGGGTCGCCGGGCGCGGTGAGCACGCCGTCGACGTCGTCGCGCACGGCCTCGTCGATCCCGGCGAGCGCGGAGGCGACGACGGCGCAGCCGGTGCCCATCGCCTCGAGGAGGACGACCGGGAGGCCGTCCTGGTCCCCGGAAGCGGCGGGCACCGAGGGGACGACGACGATGTCCGCCTCAGCGTAGGCCTGACGCAGCGCGGTCCGCCCGAGCTGGCCAGCGAACGTCACCGGCAGCCCCTCGGCGGCGCGCTCGCTCTGCGCCCGCAGCGGCCCGTCGCCCACGACGGTGAGCCGGACGTCGGCCCGGACCAGCCGCAGCGCCTCGAGCAGGACGTGCAGGCCCTTCTTCTCCACGAGTCGGCCGACGAACAGCAGTCGCACCGGCCCGTCGGGCCGTTCCACGCGCGGCACGACGCCGCTGAGGTCGGCGCCCATCGGCATGACCGAGACCTTCTCCGGCGCGGCGCCCAGGTCGATGACCAGCCGGCGCATCTCCTCGTTCATCACGGTGACGTGGCCGGCGCGCCGCACCACCCATCCCTTGAGCCGTCGCAGCAGCGGGCTGTCGAGCGCGTAGAGGTCACCGCCGAGCGTCGTGACGAGCCGCGGGGTGCGGGGCGCGCAGACGGTGGCGACCAGGCCCTGGGGCACGATCCAGTGCGCGTGGACGACGTCGGGACGGTGGCGGCGCACGGTCCGCAGCGTCGCCAGCGCCTCGGCGAGGACGAGGCACGGGACCTGCACCCACATGGCCCGGTCCTGGCGGAGGTTCTCGATGATCGCCCCGTGCGCCAGCCGCTCCCAGCGGGCCGGGAAGTACCGGAAGCGGCGGACCTGCAGCCGTCCCTCGCTCTCGTGTGTGGCGCCGCCGGGCACGGCGGGGACGAGGGCTATCGTGTCGAAGTGCTCGGCCTCACGCCGGGCCAGGTCGGAGACGAACTCCGGTGTCCCGTCCCCTGGACGGCCCGGGTAGGTCGACGCCAGCACGATGAGGCGAGGGCGGCTCACGCGGCTCCGTCCGAGAGGGGGAGGTTCATGCGCACAGGATCGCACGGCGGGGTCGCGGTCGTCGGCGGAGCGGGGTTCCTCGGGTCGGCGCTCGCCCGGTCCCTCGAGGGCCCGGACGTCCACCTCTACACGCGCTCGCGTCCCGTCCTGGCGTCCGGGAGCCTGCCCGCGGAGCTGGACACCGTCTCCACGGTCGTGTGGGCCGTCTCCCAGGTCAACCCACAGGTCGCCGAGGAGCGTCCGGACCTCGTCGCCGAGGACGAGCACCACCTCCTCTCCTTCCTCCGCGCGCTCGACGACCACGGGCTGTCCCCCCGGACCGTGCTGCTCAGCTCGGGGGGCACGGTCTACGGGAACCACGGGGCACCCTTCGCCGAGACGACGCCCACCCGGCCCGCGAGCGCGTACGGGCGGGCGAAGGTGCGCCTGGAGCAGGTCCTGGCCGACCACGCCGCCTGCCCGACGGTCGTGCGGGTCGCCAACGCCTACGGCCCCGGCCAGCCGGCCGGGCCGGGACAGGGCGTCCTCGCCCACTGGCTGCGCGCGGTCGCGGCCGGGCGGCCGGTCACCGTGTTCGGCGACCTCGGCACGGCCCGTGACTACGTCGCCGTCCAGGACGTCGTCGCCGCCCTCCTCCGGCTGCACCAGCACACCGGCGCGCTGCCGGTGGTCAACGTCGGGTCGGGCCGGGCGACGACGCTCGGTGAGCTCCTCGACGTCGTCCGCGACGTCACCGGCACCCCGGACCTCGCCGTGCGCCACGAGCCCGCGCGCGGGTTCGACGTGCCGGCGACGTGGCTCGACGTCGGCCTCGCCCGCGAGGTGCTCGGCTGGGAGCCGCGGACGTCCCTGCGGTCGGGGGTCGCGGCCACGTGGGAGTGGCTCGCGGCGAGCGTCGCCCGCTAGCCGGGCAGGACCTCGCGCCGGCTGCGCCTGCGCAGCAGCGACATGGCGCCCAGGCCGAGCAGGAGGTCGGCGACGGTGAGGACGACGCGGGCCAGGAGCACCGTGACGACCACGGCGCCGGCGTCGAGCTGCCCGGCGAGCAGGGCGCCGAGGACGGCCTCGCGCACCCCCACTCCCGCGGGCACGACGATGGCGAGGAAGCCGACGATCCACGCGAGGGCGTAGCCGCCGACGGCGAGGGCCAGGGTGGCGAGGTCGGCGTCCATGCCGAGCTGCGAGGCGATGAGCCAGACCTGGACGCCCGCGAGCACCCAGCCGGCCAGCGCCCACGCCGCCGAGCGCGCCACGCCCCCGCCGGTGAGCGGCTGCTCCAGGGCGGGCCGCCGCGCGAGGGACAGCGCGAGACCGAGCACCCGGTTGAGGACGGGCGGCAGGAGCAGGACGAGGAAGACCGGCAGCGTCCAGGCCACCCACCCGAACTGCTCGCGCAGCTCGGGCGGACCGAGGAGGACCGCGACGACGGCGAGGAGCAGGCCGGTGACGATGGAGACGAGGATCGACACGGCCATGACCGAGACCGACCGGCGGCGCGGGATCTCGTGGTCGGCACCCATCTCGGCCGCGGCGACGATGTTCCACACCCCGCCGGGCAGGTACTTGCCGACCTGGGACACGAAGAACACCCGGCTCGCGTCCCGCACGGACAGCCGGGAGCCGAGGTCGGTCATCACCGCCCGCCACGAGAGCATGGTGAGGAAGACGTAGGCCAGGCTCACCGCGAGGACGGCGAGCAGCTGGAGCGGGGAGATCGCGGCGAGCGCGGCGGTGACGCCGTCCCACTGGCTGGCGACCGCCCAGATCCCGAAGGCGAGTGCGGCGAGGAGGAAGACCACGCGGGCCCAGCGGGAGCGCAGCGCGGACAGGACGCGGCTCATCGGGCCAGCACCTCCTCCAGGGGCGCGGTGACCGCGCCGGCGGTGAACCGCTCGCCGCTCCACGCCCGCGCCCGGTCGCGCAGCCGCGCGAGCTGCTCGCGGTCGGCGGCGAGGCCGGCGAGCGCGTCGGCCAGCGCCTCGGCGTCCCCCGGCGGCACGAACAGGGCGGAGTCACCGAGCACGCGGCGCTGCGGCGGGGTGTCGCTCGTGACGACCGCGCAGCCGGCGGCGGCGCCCTGGTAGACCTTGTTGGGCACGACGCGCCTGGCCTTGTCGGTCGTGCCGAAGACGCCGAGGCACACGTCGTGCGCGGCGACGAGACCGGGCAGGTCGCCCGGGGCGACCCAGTCGTGCCAGGTCACCCACGGCAGCCCGGCGACGGACTCGCGCACGGCGGGGGCGTCCTGCCCGTCGCCGACGAGCGTGACCCGGACCTCGACGCCGCGCTCGTGGAGCAGGCGCAGCGCACGGCCGAGGGTCTCGGTGCCCTGGAGCGGGGTGAACAGGCCGAAGAAGACGACGCTCAGCGGCTCGTCGGCGGGCGGCTGCGGCGCCGCAGCGGCGAACCACGCGTCGGTCGCGCCGACGTCGACGACGACCGTGTCGCTCCCGGCGGGCGCGAGCGCCCGGTGCTCCTCGGTGTCCACGACGACGACGTCCGCAGCGCCCAGCGCCAGGCGGTCGAGCAGGGCGAGCAGCCGGGTGCGCAGCCCCTCGGGGGTGCCCCGGTCACGAGCGGTGTCCGCCGCGAAGATCAGGTGGTCCAGGACGATCGTCGTCCGCGGGAAGAGGAGCCGGGCGAGCAGGACGTCGAAGTGCCCGAGGTACCCGACGAGGACGGCGTCGGGCCGGCCGGGTCCGCGGAAGCGACGGCTGCCCCAGGCGAGGGAGGCCCAGCGCCGTGCCATCCGCAGCGCGAAGCCGGGCAGCGCGAGCGGGCTGCGCAGGGCGCGGACCTTGTCCGCCGTCGACAGCCCGAGCGGGCGGTTGAGCTCGAGGACCTCGTCGCCGTGCGCGCGCAGGCCGTCGACGAGCACCTGGACGCGCGGGTGGCGCCCCACGTCGTAGGTGCCGAAGGCCAGGATCCTCACTGCTCGACGGTCTCGCCCGTGGCCAGGGTCGTCGGGTGCTGCGCGTTCTGGGGCGGCACGGCCAGTCCCAGGTGGTGGCCGAGGCCGTTGCCGTTGTGCGCGAACCGGTCGTCGCCCGCGACGTCGGCGGGCGGGCGGTACTGGAGCACCTTGATCCGCTCGAGGCTCTCCTCGAGCAGCACCCGGTTGGTGCGCTGGAGGTCGGCGATGACGAGCAGGGCGTAGCTCAGCAGTGCTCCGACGAGCATCGCACTGCCGAAGATGAGCGACTGGACGTGGCCGCTGCCCTCGCCCTGGAGCCAGAAGACGAAGAACCGGACGAAGGGCACGAGCGCCGCGATGAGCATGAGCGTGCCGAGCGTGCCGAGCACGAGGTGCGGCTTGAACATGAGGTAGGACCGCGAGATGGCGCCCGCGGACTTGAACATGTGCTGCCAGATGTTCTTGAACAGCCGCGACTCGCGCGTCTTGGGGTTCGTCTCGATCGGCAGCGAGGCGATGCGCAGGCGCTTGTTGCCGGCCTGGATGATCGTCTCCATGCAGTAGGAGAACTGCGTGATGACGTTGAGGCGCAGCAGCGCGTTCTTGGAGTAGGCGCGGAAGCCGGAGGCGGCGTCGGGCAGGGCCGTCCCGGCCGCCTTGTTCACGACGCTCGAGCCGACCTGCTGCATCGCCTTCTTGAAGGGCGAGAAGTGCGCGATCGTGCTCGTCTGCCGGTCGGCGATGACGATGTCGGCGGTGCCGTGGACGATCGGCTGGACGAGGTCGGTGATCCGCTCCTGCGGGTACTGGTTGTCGCCGTCGGTGTTGACGACGATGTCCGCCCCGTGCGCGAGCGCGTAGTCGACGCCGTCGCGGAAGGAGCGGGCCAGGCCCATGTTGCGGGCGTGGCGCACGATGTGGCGCACCCCGTGCGCCTGCGCGACCTCGATCGTGCGGTCGGTGGATCCGTCGTCGATGATGAGGATCTCGATCTCGTCGATCCCGGGGATCTCCCGCGGGATCGACTCGAGGACCATCGGCAGGGTCTCTTCCTCGTTGAGGCACGGGACCTGGACAAACAGCTTCACTGGATCAACCCATCGTCATCAGCGTGGCTGCCGACGCCTGACGAGCAGCCTGTCATTCGCGGCGCCGGGCACGACCGGGCACGACGCCGAACCTCCCGCCCACAATACGGTAGAGCGCCCGGGGGCCGGGCCGGGTGTGCCGAGCCTTACACCCGCACAGCCCGGCAACGGCGCGACGGTAGCCTGTCCGCGGCGCGTCTGCACCGCGCCACCGAGCCTGAGGAGGACGTGTGGAGGGCCAGACCCCCGAGGTCGCGGCGGCGACGAACGAGCCGGCATCCGGACGCACCCGTCGCCGGACGCGCGAGGTGCCGCTGCGCACCGACGTCCTGTGGTCCCTCCTCCTCGCCGCTGCCGCTGTCCTGCTCAGCGTGCTCGGCGTGCTCGGCGGCACCCAGATCTCCGCTCTCGACGAGCACACCCACCTCGACTACGCGTACAAGGTGAGCCAGGGCGAGCTGCCCTACACCGGCGTGCCGCTGAGCGACTTCACGCTGGAGGAGTGGTCCTGCCGCGGCCAGCAGTCCATCGCCGAGGCGCTGCCGCCGTGCGAGGAGGCCACCGCGGACGAGGTCGCACCCTCGGACTACCCGGCCCGCGGGGAGAACTACAACGCCTGGCACCCGCCGCTGTACTACGCGGCGGCCGCGGCCGCCGGCACCGTCGCCGAGGCGCTGGGCCAGAGCTTCACCACCGGCGCCCGGCTCAGCGGCGGGCTGTGGCTCGCCGCCGCCGTCGTCGCGATGTACGGCGTGCTGCGCCACTGGCGGCTGCGCCCGGCGCTCGCCGCGTCCGGCGCCGCGGTGATCATGGCCGTGCCGAGCATCGTCCACGCCTCCTCCACGGTGACCAACGACGCCCCGGCCGCGCTCCTCGGCGTCGGTGCGCTGTGGGTGCTCACCCGGGTGTTCCGGGACGGGCGGACCGGCTGGTTCGCCTGGGTGCTGCCCACGGTCATCGCCGTCCTCGCGGCGAACGTCAAGCTCATGAGCACCGTCGCGATCCTCACCGCCGTGGGGGTCGTCGCGCTCAGCGCGCTGCCCCAGCTGCGCGACCGGAACTGGGGCGAGGCGGTGCGCCGGCTGCTCATCGCGGTCGTCCCGGTCCTCGCGGTCGGCGCCAGCGCCCTCGCCTGGTCGGCCTTCCAGTCCGGGCGGGCGGTGGAGAACTGGACGAACCCGATCGCCGGGGTCAACACCGCGCCCGTGGCCGGCGCACCGTTCGACGAGTGGGCGCCCACGCTCACCTCCGCCTTCGGCCTGGTCGACGACTTCTACGTCCAGCCCGAGCTCATGTCCTCCCTCATCTGGCTGAGCGTCGGCGCCCTCACCGTCCTCCTCACCGCGGCCCCGTTCATGGCGCTGGTGACGTTCCGGCCCGGCCAGGCGGAGCGGGTCGTGGGCTGGGCGGCGCTCGTCGGCGCCGTCGCCGTCCCGCTGCTCGTCCAGGGCCAGGAGTTCCTCCGCGGCGGCGGCTACTTCCGCGGGGTGAGCGCCCGCTACGCCGTCACCCTCGTGCCGATGACGATCGCCGCGCTCACGCTCGTCGCGCACGAGCGGCGCTACCAGGTCCTCGCCTACGTCGTCGCGGTCGGCGGCTACCTCAGCATGCTGCTGAGCTTCTCCGGCATCGCCTGACCCCCGGTCTCGCGCCTTCGGTGTGGAGTCCTGGACCTCCTGGGTCCAGGACTCCACACCGAAGCGGCTATCGGCCCGTCGCGTGCCGCGGGCGGTCCGCCGGGCGCCCCGCCCGGGCGAGCCACAGCCACAGCCCGAGGAGACCGACCGCCGTGGCGCCGGCCACCCACGGCAGCGCCCCCCACCCGGTGGGCTCGTAGGACAGCTCGACGACGTGCTCCCCCGCGGGCACCGCCACACCCCGCATCGCGTGGTCGGCGGTGAGGATCGGCACCTCCTGGCCGTCGAGGCGCGCGACCCAGCCGCTGTGCACGCCGTCGGCGACGACGAGCATCCCGGCCCCGTCGGCCTCGACCCGGACCTGCTGGAGGTCGTCGTCGTCGCGGAGCACCTCGATCTCGGCGCCGGCGCCGTCGAAGGCCGCGACGTCGGCGTCCTCGAGGAGGACGGTGCTCCCGGGCACCTGCGCCATGAGCGCGGCGCACTCGGGCGCGTCGGTGCACTCCGCGGCGTCGGACGCCCACCGGAAGCGCGGCAGGGCGTTCTCGCGCTCGAGGACGAGCGCGTCGGTCGTGTCGACGAGCGTGAGGTCGTCGTCCCCGGCGACGATGACGCCGAGCCAGGCCTCCCCGCGCTGGGCCTCGTTGTCGCCCGCGGCCCGCAGCTCGACGCCGGGGCCGCCCTCGACGCGGACCTGGAGGGTGACCGGCCCGTCGGTGGGCAGCTCCTCCCCCGCGAGCGCGACGCCGACGACGCCGGACTCCCCGTCGCGCAGGCGGCGGCTGCCCGTCGCGAGCACCTTCCCGTCCTCGTCGAGCGCCTCGACGACGAGGCGGCCCGGGTCGCCGCCCTCCGGGACGTCCCCGAGCGGCTCGGCGAGCTCGACGAGCGCGGCGCGCACGGGGGTGCCGGCCTCGACGGTCCGCGCGGCCACCGGCCCGTCCGCACCGGCGCCGGCGCGCACGACGCCGGTGCCCTGCTCGCCGTCGCCCCAGAAGCTTCCCGGCGGGATGACGTGGGTGTCCATGACCGCGTAGCGGGTGGCGAAGCGGTCCAGGACCGGTGAGGTGAGCGCCTGCGGGCTCGACAGCGAGTGGCTCGTCGCCGAGCGGAACATCCCCTTGTCGGCGGCGAGGAGCAGCGCGCGCCACTCCTCGGGGGTGAAGGTGTGCCCGGACAGGGACCGAAGGCCGGGCACCTGGGCGGCGGAGTACCAGTAGGCGCCGTACATCCCGACCATGCGGTCGTGCCCGAGGTTCTCGGAGAGGAACGCGTCGGTGCGGGTGTCGCGGTAGAGGGTGTCGGGGTCGGCGCGGGGCCACCAGGCCGCCGCGAAGGTGATGCCCTCGACGGCGAGGACGAGCGGGACGAGCACGGCCGCGACCACCTGCGCGGGCCGGGGGCGCACCAGCACCGCCGCCCACGCCGCGGCGACGAGCACGCCGGCGACGAGCCCGAGGACCACCGAGGGGCGGGCCTGGGCCCACTCGGCCGGTCCGGGAGCGACCTCCCGCACGAGCAGCGCGGCGACCCCGAGGGCCGCGACCACCGCGACGGCGGCAGCCAGCGCCCAGCGCCGGCGCCCCACCCCGGGCCGGGGGCCGCGTACGAGCGAGTCGAAGCCGACGGCGGCGAGCATGGCGAACATGAGCCCGCCGACCGCGCGGGTGCGCTGGAGACCGGAGCCGCCCATGCCGGGCAGGAGCTGGACGAGGTAGTTGAGCCCGCCGCCGACGAACGTCACGGCGAGCGTGAGGACGATGGCGAGGAGGAGGAAACCGCGCACCGCGCGCAGCCGGTCGGAGGCCGGCGGCATGACGAGGGCGGCCACGCACAGGACCAGCGCGCCGGCGCCGACGAAGCTCACGCCCTCGACGGGGATGAGGCTGCCCCAGCGCGCCGCGCCCGACGCGCAGGAGCCGAGCGCCTCCGGGTAGGCCATGGTGAGGATCTCGGGCCAGTCGAGGGTGAGCTGCCACGCGCTCGCCCGGCGCTCGAGGTCGACGCTCTCGCGCAGCTGCTGGGCCCAGGGCACGACCTGGAAGGCGACGAGCGCGAGCCCGGCGAGCCCGCCGGCCGCGGCGAGTGCCGGGGCACGGCCCCACCTGCGCCACGGTGAGCCGCCGGGAGCCGGCCGCTCGCGCCGGTTGAGCACGACGAGCCGGACGACCCCGTAGAGGGCCGCGAGGTAGACGGTGTGGACGACGATCGCGGGGAACCCGCCGAGGACGACGCCCGCGACGACGAACGGCAGCGGCAGCGCCGAGCGCAGCGTGCGGTCCTGGACGATCCGCTCGACCGCCCAGAAGACGAGCGGGAAGAAGGCGGCGGTGCGGGTCTGCGGCCAGCCGGTCCACATGACGAGGTACCCGCTCGTCGCGTAGAGGAACCCGCCGAGGGCTCCCGCCGCGACCGACAGCCCCAGGCGGCGCGCCCACAGCACGGTGCCGAGGAGGACGACGCCGATCTCCAGGAGCTTCATCCACGCGGGGAACAGGACGTCGGGGAGGGGCAGGGTGGCGAGGAAGATCGGGGACACGACACCCTGGAACGGGGCGGCCCCGAGGATCGTCCCGGCGCTCGCGCTCGACTCCCACAGCGGCGCGGCGTCACCCGCGGCGATCCGGTCGCGGAAGCTCAGCGCGTGCGGGAGTGCGGCGTCGACGGTGTCGGAGACGCACGCGTTCGTCACGGTCTCGACGGTCGAGGCCTCGGCCCACGGCGCCTGGCGCTCGATGAGGTCGCCGGCGGCGAACAGCTGCGCCCCGACGAGCGCGGGGCCGAGCAGGAGGACGACGAGGGCGACGAGGGGCGCCCACGCCGCGACCGTGCCGAGGCGGGCGCGCCGCCTCTCCTGCGCCGCGGTCACCGGCGGACGCGGGCGCGCAGCGTGCGCACGACCCGGCGGCCGACCTCACGGGCTCCCTCGGCGCGGTACACGCGCCGTGCCGCGGCGGCCTTGCGCGCGAGCGGGTGGCTCAGCAGCGCGGCGGGCACGCGGCCGGCGGGGGCCGGCAGGGCGTAGGGCTCGACGTAGGCGTCCGCGGCGGACAGCGGCTCGTCGTCGACGACCGGCTCCCAGTCCGTCGGCCGACGCGGGCCCTCGCGCCGGACGTGGTCCGCCGCGGCGAGCAGGTTCTCCAGGTAGACCCGGCCCTGGAGGTGGGGTGACCAGCGCAGCAGCGCGTCGCGGCGCGCCTGGCTGCCCACCCGGTGGCGCAGCGCGACGTCGTCGAGGAGGGACGTCAGCGCGGCGACCCACTCCTCGTGACCGGCGGCGAGGAAGCCGGTGCGGCCGTGGTCGATGGCCTCACGGAAGGGCTCGGTGGGCGAGGCGACGACGGGGGTCTCGACGAGCGCGGCCTCGAGCCACTTGATGGCCGACTTCGCCTCGTTGAAGCGGCTGCGCTCGGTGAGCGGGGCGAGGGCGATGTCGACGTCGCGCAGCAGCCCGGGCAGCTCGGTCCAGCCGACGAACGGCAGCCGGCGGACCCGGTGGGCCAGGCCGTCGAGCGCGGACGTCGGTTCGACGAGCCCGCCGAGCCACAGCTCGACGTCGGGGTGCGCCTCGAGCACCTCGCGGACGGCGGGCTCGACGGCGGCCCAGTCGGCGTCGTGGGTGTTCGTGCCGGAGAAGTAGCCCACCCGCAGCGGACCCTCGGCACGGGGGCGCTGGAGGGCGTCGTCGGAGGCCTGGGCGAGCAGGGTGCCGACGCCGTTGGCGAAGCGACGGGAGGGCAGCCCGGTGACGGCGGTGGTGTGGCGGCACAGCTCGGTGGTGGAGCCGATGAACATGTCGGCCGCCTCCATCGTCGTGCGGTAACGGGCCACGCCGCGCCACCACAGCTCGATCTCCTCGGGCGAGAGCCGGCTCAGGCCGTGGACCTCGTCCTTGAGCTCGGGGTCGAAGATGAGGTCGTCGACGTCGAAGAGGACCGGGACGGTCCGCTCGCGGCGGCGCACCTGGGCGACGAGGTCGAGCACCTGGGAGGTCGCCGGGACGCGGTAGAGGACGACGGCGTCGACCTGCTCGACGAGCTCGGGCAGCGCGGGGTCGCGGTAGTGGCGCACGTCGGCGTGCACCCCGTGCAGGCGCAGCGCCTCGGCCGGCAGGTGGGCCCGGTAGCGCAGCGGGGCGCCCTGGATGCCGACGACGAACAGCACGCGCCGCATGAGCTGCTCGGAGGCGCGGCGGGTGACGGTCAGGTCCTCCTCGGGGGGCACCGGCGCCGGCGGGGCGGCGAGCTCGGCGTAGAGCTCCAGGACGCCGGCGGTCTGGTCCTCCAGCGTGCGCACCGGGCTGGCCGAGCCCTTGCCCATGAGGGCGCGGGCGGCGACGGGGTCGGTGACGAGGCGGCGCAGCGCCCCGGCGAGCGCGTCGGCGTCGGCGGCCGGGACGACCATCCCGTTGTACCCGTCGAGGACGGCCTCCTCGGGCCCGAGGGTGTCGGTGCACACGACGGCGAGCCCGGCGAGCAGCGCCTCGCGGGTGAGGATGGAGTGGGACTCGCGGTTCACCGAGGGCAGGACGAGGACGTCGTGGGCGGCGAGGACCTCGCCGAGCTCCTCGCGGCCGTACCGTCCGCGCACCCGGACCTGCGGGGGCACTGAGGTGGGGAAGTCGCCTGCGCCGTAGAGGTCGAGGGTCCAGCCGTCGAGGTCGGCCACCTGCTCGGCGGCGCGCAGCAGCACCGGCAGGCCCTTCATCGGGTCGGGTCCGCCGGCGAACATGAACCGCAGCGGGCCGTCGGAGGGCTGGTGGGCGACCGGCGCCTCGGTCGCGGGCAGGCCGTTCTCGTCGACGCGCAGCCGGTCGGCGGGCACGCCGTTGGCCCGCAGCACCTTCGCGGTGATCTCCGACGGGGCGAGGACGACGTCGGCGAAGGCGAGCTCCTTCGCGAGCCGCGCGTCGCGCTCGAGGAGCGACTGGTGGCCGGCGGCGCAGGGGCACGTGCCGCACGAGACGACGACCGAGCACGGCGTGAGGTCGGCGGTGGCGAGGAACTGGCGGGCGCACACCCACCAGAAGTCGTGCATGGTGACGACGACGGCCGCGCCGGACTCCTTCGCGGCCCGCACGAGGGAGCCACCGAGGGTCTGCAGGGAGTGGAGGTGGACGACGTCGGGCCGGACCTCGGCGAGCCAGGCGCGGAAGTCGGCCTCGACGGCGGGATTGTACCAGTTCTTCTCGTCGTTCCAGGCGGTCCAGGGCGTCGTGACGATCCACCGCACGTTCACGTCACCCTCGTGGGTCTCGCTGAAGGTCGACAGCGGCGTGCGCGCGTCGTCGAGGTACCCGGCGTAGACGTGGCTCTCGTGGCCCGCGGCGGCGGCCGCCCGCGCGAACCGTTGCGGGACCAGGACCCCGCCGGAGACGAAGTTCGGTGGGAAGTGTGCGGACACCTGGACGACGCGCATCCCAGCATCGTACGTGGCCACCACTCCGGAGGGGCCCGTCCCCACCTCTCCCGGGCGGTACGGCGCGGGGCGTGAGGGGGACTACCGTATGGCCATGCCCTCCGATGACGCTGTCTACTGGCGCGACCTGCCGGCTCGCGACCGCCAGGCCCACGCGGACGAGGCGGGGCGTGCCCTCGCCCTGGAGAACGAACAGCTGCGCCTGCACAACGCCGAGCTGTCGGCCTCGCTCGTCGCGGCCCGCGACGCCCTGGAGATCGGTCACCGCCTCCTCGAGGACCAGTCCGTGGCCATCGCCGAGCGCGACGACGTCGTCGGCGCTGCCGAGCGACGCGCGGTCGAGGCCGAGCACCAGCTCGCGGTCGTCCTCTCCTCGCGGCGCTGGCGCGCGACCGAGCTCCTCAGCCGCCTCCTGCGCGCGCCCCGCGCGGTGCTCGCCCGGCTGAGGCGTCAGCCGTGAGCCAGGCCTCCGGCCCTCTGCTCTCCCTCCTCCTCCTGCCCGGCGACGACGCCGGCCGGGCGGCGGCGACCGACTCCTTCGCCGCGCAGGGCGAGGGGCCGTGGGAGCTCGTGCCGGTGCCCGCCGCGGGCGACCTCGCCGCGGCCCTCACCACGGCGGCCGGCCGGGCCGGCGGCCGTTACGTCGGTGTCCTCGGCTCCGGGGACCGGCTCGAGCCGGGCGCGCTCGCCGCCGTCGTCGCCTTCGTCGACCGGCTCGGGCGTGAGCCCGCGGCCCTCTACACCGACGAGTCCGGGCCCGCGGGGGTCTTCTCCAAGCCGCGCTGGGTGCCGGCCTACCTCGAGGCGACGAACTACCTCGGGCGCCTCCTCCTCGTCCGCCGCGACGTGCTCGCCGAGGTCGGCGGGTGGCGCAGCGGCGGGGCGATGGAGTGGGACCTCGCGCTGCGCCTCACCGAGCGCACCGAGGACGTCGCCCACGTCCCGGTCACCGGCCTCATCCGCGCCGCCGGGGACGACCTCGCCGTGCTCACGGCCGGCCGGGAGGCGGTTGCCGAGCGCTACGCCCGCCTCGGCGTCCCGGCGAGCGTCGAGCTCACCGGCACCGCAGAGGGCGACGCCCCGGGCTTCCTGCGCGTGTGGCGGGAGGTGCCCGAGCCGCCGCTCGTGAGCATCCTCGTCCCCACCGCCGGTGGCCGACGCGAGATCGAGGGGCACGAGCGCCTCCTCGTCACCCAGCTGCTGCGCTCGCTCGTCGAGCGCACGACGTACGAGCGCTGGGAGGTCGTCCTCGTCACCTCCGAGGGCACCTCCCCGAAGGTCCTCGCCGAGTGCGAGGAGATCCTCGGGGACCGGCTCACCCTCGCTCCTGTCGCGGGGCCGTTCAACTTCTCCCGCTCGGTCAACACCGGGGCGGCCGCCGCCCGCGGCGAGCTGCTCCTCCTGCTCAACGACGACATCGTCGTCCTCGAGCCGCGGTGGCTGGAGCGGATGGTCGCCGTCGCGCAGGACCCGCAGGTCGGGGCGGTGGGCGCCAAGCTGCTCTTCGGGGACGGCCGCATCCAGCACGTCGGGGTGAGCTTCGACCGCGACGGCGAGGCGACCCACCCGCACATCTTCGAGGCGGAGGACGCCGGCCACTTCGGCTCCAAGGTCGTGGACCGCGACTACGAGGCGGTCACCGGCGCGTGCCTGCTCACGCCCCGGGACCTGTTCGTCGAGGTCGGCGGCCTCACCGAGGCGCTGCCGCTCAACTACAACGACGTCGACTACTGCCTCAAGGTGCGTGGCGCGGGCCGCCGGGTCGTGTGCACGCCCTTCGCGCGGCTGCGGCACTACGAGTCCTCCTCGCGCACCGCGCGCATCGAGGACGAGGAGCGCGCCGCGCTCGCCTGGTGGCGTCCGCGGACGATGTCCGACCCGTACACGAACGTCCGCGGCCTGGCCTGAGCGGCCCGGCCGCGGGCCGGCTGTGGGCCGGCCGCGGTTCAGCCGCGGCGGCGGGCCAGGCGCCAGCGCACCTTGTCGATGACGGCGCGCGGGCCGCCGGAGCGCAGCTGGCGCCACGCGGCGGTGGCGTCCAGGCGCAGGCGGGTGAGCAGCGGGAGGCTCGCGAAGTCGACCTCGCTGCCCGCGGCGATCCGGGCGGCGTCCGCGGCCCGGCGGGGGGCGCGGGCGAAGTCGAGGAGCGGGGCGAGGGCGACCGGCCAGGTGTACCGCTCGGCGACGCGGGCGACGTTCGCACGCGCCTCGTCGCGAGCGGTGTCGTCGGTGAGCAGACGCTCGAGCGCGGCGGCCATGCCGTCGACGTCCTCGGGGGCCACGGCCACGCCCAGCCCCTCGGCGGCGACGAGGTCACCGAAGGTGTCACCCTCGGTGCACACGATGGGCAGGTCGGCCCACAGGTAGTCCAGGATCCGGGTGCGGAAGCTGAACGCGGTCTCGATGTGGTCGAAGTGGGCGCTGACGCCGACGTCGGCGTCCAGGAGGTAGTCCGCGCGCCGGGCGTACGGCACCCAGTCCTCGTTGAAGAACACGTGGGTGCCGGTGAGGCCCAGGGAGTCGGCGAGCTCGCGGGTGCGGGTCGCCATCGCCATCTCGGGCACGTCGGGGTTGGGGTGCTTCATCCCGAGGAAGTACAGCCGCACCTGCGGGACGCGCTCACGCACGGCGTCGATCGCCCGCACGACCGTCACCGGGTCGAACCAGTTGTAGACGCCGCCGCCCCACAGGACGACCTTGTCGTCCGGGCCGATGCCGGGCACGACGCCCTTGATCGCCGGCGCCGTCCGCTCGGGCGGGGTCGGGGAGGTGCCGAAGGGCACGACGGTGATGAGGCTGCGCAGCGACGGGTCGGCGTCGTAGGTGTCGGGGTTGACGCGGCCGGAGGCGGCGAGCTGCCCGAGCCACAGGTCGCGCTGCTTCTCCGAGGCGCAGAGGAACAGGTCGCCGCGGCGGGTCTGGGCGCCCAGCTCACGCAGCGCGGTGGCGAGCGCGGCGTGCCGCTCGGGGGCCGGCTTGTACCGCTCGACCTCGAGGGACTCGAGGTGGAAGGGGTCGTAGAGGTCGATGACGAGCACCTGCTCGGCGCTCTGCAGCCACGGGAAGGTCGCGACGACGAAGCCCTGGACGACGACGACGTCGCTGGCCTCGACCTGGGCGCGGAACTCCCCGACGGTCGTGTGCGCGGTGGTGAACCCCTCCCCCGGCCGGTCGCAGGACCCGAAGGTGAGGAGCTGGACGGAGTGCTCGGGCGCGAGGGCCGAGGCGATCTCCCAGGCGCGGATGGCGGGGCCCGCCATCCGCTCGGCGAGCGTGTCGAGCGTGACGACGAGGATCCGGGCCATCAGGGCACCTGCCAGCGCGAGGGGGTCTGGACGTAACCGCCCCAGAACTTCTCCGCCCCGGACTGGACGCCGAAGCGGGCCGAGTCGCGCACCTGGTCGTACAGGTGCTGGGTGGTGGAGTCGGTGAGGGAGGTGATGACCGTGTACATGCCCGGCGCCAGGGCCGTGGCCGGGGCACGGCACTCCAGGACGCCCGAGCCGGTGACCTGCCCGAGGCGCGGGCCGTGGTCGAAGGTGTTCGAGGCCCACAGGTAGGTGCCGTCGACCGACTCGATCGCGCAGCCGATGACGGGGTCGGTGACCGGCTCGTGCGCCGTGTAGGCGACCCGGACCGTGAGGTCCTCGCCGTTGCGGACGTCGGTGCCGGGGCCGCCGGGGCCGAAGACCTCGACGTGGTCCACGCTCATCTCGCCGCTGCCGTGGTGGACCCGGCCCTCGGCGTCGATGCGCACCTCCCCGGCGTGGGAGGCGTCCATGTACTCCTCGAGGACCTCCTTGGCGTCCCCGACCCGGTTGAGCTTGCCCTGGACGAGCCAGGCGGCGGTGTCGGCCATCTGGCGCAGCTGCGGGGCGGAGTGGGACACGACGACGACGGTGCGCCCGTCGCGGCGGAACTCGGCGAACTTCTCGGCGCACTTCTCCTGGAAGGCCGCGTCACCGACGGCGAGGACCTCGTCGACGAGGAGGATCTCCGGGTCGACGTGGATCGCCACGGAGAAGCCGAGGCGCACGTACATGCCCGAGGAGTAGTTCTTCACCGGCTGGTCGATGAACTGCTCGACGCCGGAGAACCCGACGATGTCGTCGAACTTCGAGTCGATCTCCGGCTTGGTCATGCCGAGGATGGAGCCGTTGAGGTAGACGTTGTCCCGCCCGGAGAGCTCGGGGTGGAAGCCGGAGCCGACCTCGAGCAGCGCCGCGACACGCCCGCGGGTGCGGATCGTCCCCGACGTCGGGTAGAGGATCTGCGCCATGCACTTGAGGAGCGTGGACTTGCCCGACCCGTTGTCCCCGACGAGCGCGAACGTGCGCCCCTCGGGGATGTCGAACGTGACGTCGTCCAGCGCCCAGAAGTCCTCGTGGAGCGACCGGCGGCGGCGCATGATCGCGCTCTTGAGGGTCTGGTTGCGCTCGTGGTAGATCCGGAAGCGCTTGGAGACGTTCTCGACTGCGACGGCGACCTGTGTCATAGCGCCTCGGCCAGCCCCTTCTCGTGCCGCTTGAAGACGAGGTACCCCACGAGGAACGTGCCCAGGCCCCAGGCGAGGACGGTGAGGGAGGTCCCGAGCTCGGGCAGCCGGTTGTCGTAGAGGAGGTTGCGGAAGACCTCGGCGAACTTCGCCATCGGGTTGAACATGTAGATGTCGAACATGCTCACCACGCCGAAGAGCGAGGGCAGCTTGTTCAGCTGCTCGGCGACGAACGCCACCGGGTAGAGGATCGGCGTCACGTAGAACCACACCTGGAAGACGATCCCGGTGAGGTACTGCACGTCGCGGAAGTACACGTTGGCGATCGACAGGATGAGCGAGACGCCCGTGGCGAACAGCGAGAGCACCGCCATGAAGACGATGACGAGCGGCGCGAACGGCAGCGCGTTGGCCCCGACGATGAGGAGCGCGACGAGCAGGACGGCCATCTCGATCGACCAGGTGAACATCCACGACAGCGAGTTCGCCGCGAGCAGCGCGACCCGCGGGAAGTGGACCTTCTTGATGAGGTTCTCGTTGCCGACGAGCGCACCCATGCCGCCGTTGACGGTGTTGGTGAAGAACGACCACGGCAGCAGCGCGCACAGCAGCCACAGGGCGAAGATGTTCAGCCCCGAGGGATCCCCGACGTCCGGTGGGACGCGGAGGATGAACGAGAAGACCAGCGTGAAGATGAGCATCTGGGCCAGCGGGTTGGCCAGCGACCACAGCTGGCCGAGGAACGTCCGCTTGTACTTGCCCTTGATCTCACGCCGGGTCAGGTTGAGCACGAGCTCTCGTGAGTCTCGTACGTCCTGCACCACGCCCAACGGCCGCTCTCCTCCTGCTCGGTGGCGGCCGCCTCCGGGCGCGCCGCTCGCCACAGGTTACGGCATGACTCCCGCCCGCGGCCTCCCGCCCGCCGAAGCTGCGACCAGGCTCACGGGGTACACGCGTCGATGCGGTAGAGCCGCGCGGTCCCGCCGCTGTCGAGGAGCGTGAAGCCGGTGGACGTGTCGACGCCGTAGAAGCCCGGCGCGCGGGTCTCCCACGTCGGGTCGGCGGGCTCGTCGGCGTAGAAGTAGTCGATCCCCTCGGCGCGCAGCACCTCGCAGACGGCGGGGTCGGTGTGGATGTCGGCGAAGTGCTCGAGGAGGAAGCGCTGCGTCGCGTCCCAGCTCGAGGGGTTGACGTGCGGGATGAAGGCGACGGCGTCGCCGACCGACTGGGTGAGCACCGCCCCGCTCACCGGGTCACCGACGACGACGGCGTCGTCCGGGACCGGCAGGTCGCGCAGCATCTCCAGCTCCTCGCGCGAGGCGTACGCCAGGCCGGTGAGGCGGTGGTCGGGGTTGAAGGCCCACCACGTCCAGCCGTGGAGCCGCTCGTCGGTGCGGAAGGCGCCGGAGGTGACGAAGGCGAGGGTGAGGACGGCCACGGCCACGAGCCCGCCGGCCACCTGCGCCGGGCGGGCGCCGCGGGCGGCCAGGGCCCGGGCGGCGAGGCTCGCGAGCGCGTGGACGCCGAGCGCACCGAGGAGCGCGCCGAACGTCGGGAGGAGGGCCTCGGCGCGGTCGGGGTTGTTGTACCAGAAGGCCCCGAGCCGGCGGAGAGGGCCACCGAGGGCGGTGGCGAGGAAGAGCACGAGGGTGGTGAGCCACCCGACGGCGAGCCAGCGCGTCACGGGCCGGCGCCAGGCGACGACGGCGCCGAGGAGCACGAGCGCGGCGACGACGGTGTTGGCCCACGGGCTGGTCCAGCCGACCGTCGTCGCGGAGAGGAACGCGGTGCGCAGCGTCGGGCCGAGCGGTCGGGTGGGGTGCACGAAGCCCGCCATCGCCTGCAGCTGGGGCACGGTGTAGACGGCGAGCACGAGGAGCGCGACGAAGCCGGGCACCGCGAGCCGGACCAGGGTGCCCAGGACGCGTCGCCCGCGCCCGGCGAGCTCACGGCCCCACCCGGCGAGGTGGTGCCCCAGGAGCGGCAGCACGCCGACGGCGAGGAGCATGACCCCGCTGGGGTGGGCGAGGACGAGCCCGGCGGCGCCCACCGCCCCGGCCACCACCCCGGCCGCGCTGCGTGAGCGCAGGGCCAGGACGAGCACGGCGAGCACGCCGGGCCACATCGCGATCGCGACCGAGTACCCGAAGATCCCCTGCAGGACGTGGATGTTCGCCGGGAAGGCGAGGAAGGAGGAGGCGACGACCGGTGCCGCGGCGGCGACGAGCGGCGCACCCGGCGCCACCACCCGCGCGAGCACGACGATCCCGCCCAGCCACACGACCACCCCGGTGAGGAGCATGAGCATGTTCGAGGCGACGACGACGTCGGAGACCGCCGCGCCGAGGGCGACCATCGAGGGCCACGCCGCCGGGTAGAAGACCCCGGTGCGCGAGCCGTACATCGGGTCCAGGCCGCCGAGGGAGGAGGCGTTGCCCGTGCGCAGGATCGTGTCTGCGGCGTTGAGGTGGAAGATCGGGTCGTAGATCTGGTGGACGGCGTCGGGCCTGCCCATGCCGAGGACGAACGCGTAGAGCAGGACGCCGGCGGCGAGCGCCGTCGCCCCGGTGACGACGACCGCCCACGTGCGGGAGACAGGCGGCAGCGCGATCGGCCGGGCGCGCAGCAGGCGGCCGAGCACGGCGCACAGGGCCACGGCGAGGGCGAGCAGCACCGTCACGGAGACCGGCCCCCACGCGACGTCGAGCACGTCGAGGGCGACCGCGCCGAGGGCGAGCACGGCGACCGTCGCTGCCGGTGCCCCCGCGAGCGCGAGGAGCCCGCGCAGGCCGAGCAGCCGGGTGCCGAGGTAGCCGGGCAGGTAGAGCAGGGCCGCGAGGGCGGCGGCGGTCGGCACCGCCTCGGTCCACTGCATGACGTCGATTGTCCCCGATCCCGTGCCTGCTCCGCCGCGGCGTCAGCGGGCGGGGCGCGTCTCCAGCCACGCGCGGGCGCGCAGGCCGAGGGAGATCGCCACGCGCAGGGGCAGCTGGTACCACGCCGCGTACCGGCGGTGGAGGTACAGCTCGGCACTGCGGTGGTGGGCCCGGATCATCGGGGCGGGCCGCTCGCGCCAGCTCGCGCCCTGGTCGTGGACCACGCGGGCCGCCGGGACGTAGACGTTCTCCCAGCCGGCCTGCCCGAGCCGGTCACCGAGGTCGGTGTCCTCGAAGAACATGAAGTAGCTCTCGTCGAAGCCGCCGAGCTCGCGCATCGCCTCGCGGCGCAGGAGCAGGCAGGCCCCGGACAGCCACCCGGCGGCGTGCTCGACCTCCTGCTGCTCCTGGCGCCGGTGGTAGCGCCGCGTCCACGGGTTGCCCGGCCACACCCGGACGAACAGCGCGTGGCCGATGCCCTCGGTGAGCGAGGGGATCGCGCGGGCGGAGGGGTAGACGGTGCCGTCGGTGTTGAGGACCTGCGGGCCGAGGGACCCGGCCCGCGGGTGGCGGGCCGCGGCGTCGAGGAGCGCGTCGAGGGAGCCCGGCTCCCACCGGATGTCGGGGTTGGCGACGACCACCCACGGCTCCTCGCCCTCGCGCGCGCCGAGGTTGGCGGCCGCGCCGTAGCCGAGGTTCGTCCCGGGGCGCAGCACCTGCGCGCCGTGGCGGCGGGCGACGTCGTCGACGACGTCGGTCCGCGTGCCGTTGTCGACGACGACGAGCGTGACCTCGCGGGACGTCGCCCCGGCCAGCGACGTCGCGAACGTCTCGAGCTCCTCGCCGGGGTTGAAGGCCACCGTCACGACGCGCACCGCAGGAATGTTCATCGCGGCCAAGGATAGGGGCGTGCCCGCCGGGCGCGGGTGCCGTGTGCTCAGCCGCACACCTCGATGCGGTGGACCGACGCCGTCCCGGCGCTGTCCACCTCGGTGAAGCCGCGGGTGACGTCGACGTCCTGCATGCCGTCGGTGCGGTCGCGCTGCTTGGCGCCGTCGCGCGCGGTGGCGGTGTCCTGGTAGAGGTGGGTCGCCCCGACCTCGCCCAGCGCGGCGCACACGGCCGGGTCGTCGTGGACGTCGGCCAGCCGCTCCTCGAGCACCTCCTGGGCCGGGGACCGGCCGCCGGCGCCGAGCTGGGGGAAGACGACGTCGACCCCGGCGACGGCGGGCAGGAGCGCCGAGCCGTTGAACGGGTCGCCGACGACGACCGCCCCGGGCGGCAGGGACTGACCGAGGCGGCGCATCATCGCCAGCTCGTCCTCGCTCGCCATCGTGCCCCAGGCGACCTGCCCCGGGACGTACGCGCTGGCCACGACCCGCTCCTGGAGCGGCAGCCGCAGCACCGCGGTGCCGAGCACGAGCACGAGCACCCCGACGAGCACGGCACCCCCCACCCCCACCTCCCCCGCGACAGCCGACTTCCGCGCGACAGCCGACTTCCGCGCGACAGCCGAGTTCTGCGGGACCGCGGCGGGGACGCCGCGTGCCCGCTCGACGAGCGCGGTGAGGGCGTAGGCGGCGAGCAGGACCGCCGGGACGACCGCGACCGGTGCGATGCGCCCCGCCTGGGTGTACCAGAAGCCCGACAGCCAGCGCAGCGGGTGGTCCTCCGGGCCGGCCGCGAGCACGGCCAGCCCGGCGGCCAGGGCGAGGGCGACGGTGAGCCAGCGGTGGCGGCGGCGCACGAGGGTGAGCACCGCCCCGGCGAGCGTCGCCACCGTCACCGCGACGTGCTGCCACCCGTCACCGGGGAACCAGTGGACGAGGGCGTTGTCGAGCAGCACCTCCTGGAGGGCGGCCCGGTGGCTGCGCCCGCTGGCGCGCTCGAACCCGGTGACCGAGGACAGCGCGTCGAGGTTGGCGAGGAGCAGCGGCGTCCCGACGACGACGGCGACGAGCGCGAGCAGCACTCCCCCGCCCAGCGCTCGACGGCCCTGCCGCACCTGCGCCAGCGCCCACCCGCCGAGGGCGCCGATGACGAGCGGGCCGGCGAGGACGGCGAGGGAGAACGCCCCGCTCGCGTGGGCGACGACGACGCCGGCCGCGGCGAGGACGGCGGCCAGCCCGGCCCCGACGACGCCCTGTCGCACCCGCGCGGCACGCACCGCGCGCACGACGAGCAGCAGCGCGCCCGGGAGCAGCGCGGTGGACAGGCCGTTGGGGAGCTGGGCGAGGACGGTGAGCTGCACCGCCGGGTAGGCGATGAAGCCGGCCGCCAGGAGCGGGGCGAGCACGGCCGGCAGGACGGCGCGGGTGAGGACCTCACGCGCCAGCCCGGTCAGGCCGAGCACCCACGTGCCCATGCCGAGGACGAGGACCGCCGTGTTCGTCGCCGCCAGGACCGAGTCCCCGGGCGCGAGCGCGACGAGCGAGTGCCAGCCGGTCGGGTAGTAGGGGCTGCCCGAGCCATCACCGTAGAGCGGGGCGAGCCCGCCGAGCGGGGTGATCACCCCGGTCTCACGGGCGCTGACGACGGCGTTGAGGTGGAAGACGGCGTCCCACTGCTGGAGCGGCGAGTCCGCTGCCGGCAGGACGGTGAGGAAGGGCAGGGCGAGCAGGGCGGCGCCCACCGCGAGGCCCGCCCCCACAGCGAGCCGCCCGCGCCGCCCGAGCGGGCCGGGGCCCGGCCCGGCCGGCAGCCGCAGGGCGCGCGCGAGCAGCGCGAGCACCCCGAGCAGGACGAGGAGCCCGGCGAGCACGGCGGGCAGCCGCCACGGCACCCCGAGGGGTGCGTAGGCGACCGCGAGCACGCCGAGCGCACCCAGGGTCACCGGCGGGGCGCCCGCGAGCGCCGACAGGCCGCGGACCCCGAGCAGGCGCAGGGCGAGCCCGCCGGGCAGCAGGACGAGCAGCGCGAGCGCGAACGCGTCCGGCGCCGCGGCCCACCAGCTCATGGCGAGGTGCTCAGTGGCCGGCCCCGATGGCGACGCGGGGGGTGCCCGCCCACGCGGCGGCGTCGGTGACCTGGCGACCGTCGACGAGCAGGCGCACGCCGGGCAGGTCGGCGGGGGTCAGCTCACGGTAGTCCGCGTGGTCGGCCTGGACGACGGCGAGGTCGACCGGCTCGCCGAGCCGGTAGGGCTCCCAGCCGAAGGCGGTGAGCTCCTCGTCGGTGTACATCGGGTCGTGGACGAGCACCTGCGCACCGCGCTCGCGCAGCGCGGCGACCGTGGCGAACACCCCGGAGAACGCCGTCTCCTTGACCCCGCCGCGGTAGGAGGCGCCGAGGACGACCGCCCGCAGCCCGGTGAGGTCGCCGAGCAGCTCGGCGGCGCGGGAGATCGCGTACTCGGGCATCCCGGCGTTGTGCTGGCGCGCCGTGCGCACGATCGAGGCGTCAGGGTCGGTGGACAGGTAGAGGCGCGGGTAGACCGGGATGCAGTGGCCGCCGACGGCGATGCCCGGGCGGTGGATGTGGGAGTAGGGCTGGGAGTTGCAGGCCTCGATGACCGCGTAGACGTCGATGCCGACCTTGTCGGCGAAGACGGCGAACTGGTTGGCCAGCCCGATGTTGACGTCGCGGTAGGTCGTCTCGGCGAGCTTGGCCATCTCGGCGGCCTCGGCGCTGCCCATGTCCCACACGCCGTTGGGGCGGGCGAGGTCGGGGCGCTCGTCGAAGCTGAGGACGGCCTCGTAGAACTCGCGGGCGAGGTCCGCGCCCGCCGTGCTCAGCCCGCCGACGAGCTTGGGGTAGCGCCGCAGGTCGGCGAAGACCCGCCCGGTGAGCACCCGCTCGGGGGAGAAGACGAGGTGGAAGTCCTCGCCCTCACGCAGCCCGGAGATCTCCTCGATCATCGGCTTCCAGCGGCCCCGGGTGGTGCCCACGGGCAGCGTCGTCTCGTAGGACACGAGGGTGCCCGGCGTGAGGTGCTCGGCCAGCGAGCGCGTCGCGGCGTCCATCCACGCGAAGTCCGGCTCCCACGTCTCGTCGTCGACGAAGAGCGGGACGACGACGACGACCGCGTCGGCGCCGGGGACGGCCTGGCCGTAGTCCGTCGTGGCCCGCAGCCGGCCCGCGGGGACGAGCTCGGAGAGCTTCTCCTGGAGGTGCGCCTCGCCGGGGAACGGCTCGCGTCCCTCGTTGACGAGGTCGACGACGGACTGCTGGACGTCCACGCCCACGACCTCGTGCCCCGCGTCGGCGAACTGCACCGCCAACGGCAGACCGATCTTGCCCAGGGCAACCACCGCGATACGCATGAAGCTCCTCATCTCGTGCCCGGCCGGTCCGGACCCGTGCCCACGATATCCGTGGGAGGGGACGTCAGGGCAGGAGCAACCGTCCCACCGGGCCGGGGTTGTGGGCCACCTCCCACCGGAAGCCGTCCGGGTCGGCGAAGTAGCCGCTGTAACCGCCCCACTCGCGCGTCCGGGCCGCGTCGACGCTCGCCCCGGCGGCGTGCGCCGTCGCCAGCACCTCGTCGACCTCGGCGGGTGTGACGACGTTGTGCGCGAGGGTGAGCGGCGGGACCCCGTCACCGCGGGCGAGGGGGCCGACCTCGGCCTCGAAGGCGGCCTCGTCCCACAGCGAGAGCACGACGTGCGCGCCCACCTGCACCATGACGACCTCACCGGGCACGTCGACGACGGCGCTCCAGCCCAGGCCGTCCAGGTAGAAGCGGCGACTCGCCGCGAGGTCGCGCACCGCGAGCGTGACGACGCTGATCCGTGGCTCCACTGCCCCTCCCCAGGTCTCCGGAGGGCACGACGATAGCCGCCCGGCGTCGCCCCGAGGGCGCCGCTAGGCTCACCGTATGTCTCCCAGCCGCACCGCCGCGGCGGCCCCGGCGCTCACCCCCTGGGGCGCGGCGCTCGACCCGGCGGCAGTCCTGCCCGAGCACCCCCGCCCGCAGCTCACCCGCCCGGGGCACCTCAGCCTCAACGGGCACTGGGACTACGCGATCCTCCCGGCGCCCGCAGGGCTGGGCCCGGGAGCGCGCGGGCTGGACCGTCTCTCCCCGCCGCGCTCGTGGGACGGGCAGATCCTCGTGCCCTTCTCCCCCGAGGCGCCGCTGTCCGGCGTCCGGCGCCAGGTGGGTCCCGGGGACCTGCTCTGGTACCGCCGCACGCTGCGGCTGCCTGCCGGGTTCGACCGCGGGCGCCTCCACCTCCATCTCGGCGCCGTCGACCAGCACTGCGCCGTCCTCCTCGACGGCCGCGTCGTCGGCACCCACGAGGGCGGCTACCTGCCCTTCACCCTCGACGTCACCGGCCGGCTCGCCGAGGGCGGGACGCACGAGCTCGCCGTCGTCGTGCGCGACCTGTCCGACACCTCCTACCACTCCCGCGGCAAGCAGACCCTCGAGCCGAGCGGCATCTGGTACACCGCGCAGTCGGGGATCTGGCAGACGGTGTGGCTGGAGTCGGTGCCCGAGCAGCACGTCACCGGGCTGCGGCTCCTCCCGCACCTGGCCGACGGCCGGCTCGAGGTCACCGTGCTCGGCCCGGCCGGGCTCCGGGCGAGCGTCGAGGTCCGCGACGGGGACGCCGTCGTCGGCGGGACGGACGACGCCGCGACGGGCGAGCCGGTGCGCCTGCACCTGCCCGACGCGCGGCCGTGGAGCCCGCAGGACCCGCACCTGTACGACCTCACCGTGACGCTGGGTGAGGACGTCGTCACCTCCTACGCGGGGATGCGCTCGGTGGGTGTGGCAGCGGACCGCTCCGGCGTGCCGCGCCTGCACCTCAACGGCCGGCCCTTCTTCCAGGCGGGCGCGCTCGACCAGGGCTACTGGCCCGACGGGCTCTACACCCCGCCGTCGGACGCGGCCCTCGTGCACGACATCGAGACGATGAGGGACCTCGGCTTCACGATGCTGCGCCAGCACATCAAGATCGCGCCGCTGCGCTGGTACCACCACTGCGACCGGCTCGGCATGCTCGTGTGGCAGGACCTCGTCAACGGCGGCGGGCGCTACCGGCCGGCGGTCGTCACGGCGCCGGTGCTCACCCCGCTGCGGCTGCGCGACGACCGCTACGCGGCGTTCGCCCGCGCCGACGCCGCCGGGCGTGCGGAGTTCCGCCGGGAGGCGCGCGCGACCGTCGAGCTGCTCCGCGACGTGCCGAGCGTCGTCGCCTGGGTGCCGTTCAACGAGGGCTGGGGCCAGTTCGACGCCGCCGACGTCGCCGCGGAGGTCCGCACGCTGGACCCCACCCGCGTCGTCGACCACGCGAGCGGCTGGCACGACCAGGGCGCCGGTGACGTCGACAGCCGGCACGTGTACTTCCGGCCCGTCCACCTGCGCCACCGCGGCGGGGACCGGGCGCTCGTCCTGTCCGAGTTCGGCGGTTACAGCCTGCGCAGCGAGGCCGACGCCCCGGACGTCCCCCGTGAGTTCGGCTACCGCCGCTACCGCGACCCGGAGGCCTTCGCGCTCGCCGTCGAGCGGCTCCACCTCGGCCAGGTGCTCCCCTCCGTCCGCCACGGCCTGGCGGCGTCGGTGTACACCCAGGTGTCGGACGTCGAGGGCGAGACGAACGGGCTGCTGTCCGCCGACCGGCGCACCGTGAAGATCGCGCCCGCGCGGATGCGTGCCCTCAACGACCAGCTCACCCGGGCGGGCACGGAGGGGCCCAGCGTGCCCGAGCGGGAGATCACCGAGCCGGTGGCGCTGTGCCGCCCCGACGGCCGCCTCGATCCTGCCGCCGTCGGCTGGACCCGGCGACAGCTGCACGACACCGACGGGATCGGCCGCGGTGCCTACGCCCGCGGACGCAGCAAGCGGTGGGAGTACTGGAACGTCGTCACCCCGACGCACGTCCTCGCGCTCACCGTCTCCGACATCGACTACGCCGGGGTCCACGAGGTGTGGCTGCTCGACCGCGCCACCGGCGAGGCCGTCGGCGCCAACGCGATCAGCCCGCTCGCGGCCGGGACCACGCTTCCCGGCACCCTCGGGCGCGGCCCGGTGCGGGCCCGGGCCGGGGACCTCGCCATCGCCGTCGACGAGGTCGACGGCGGCACCCGGCTGCGCGCCGTCACCTCGCGCGTCCGCCTCGACGTCCTCGCCGAGCGGCCCGCCGGCCACGAGGCGATGGGCGTCGTCGTGCCCTGGGACGAGCGGCTTTTCCAGTACACGGTCAAGGACGTCGCCCGGCCCGCGCGCGGCCGGCTGTGGGTCGACGGGCGGGTCCACGACGTGCCCGCCGGTGAGTCGTGGGCGGTGCTCGACCACGGGCGCGGGCGCTGGCCCTACGAGATGCGCTGGAACTGGGGCGCCGGCTCGGGCGTGAGCGCCGGGCGGGTCGTCGGGGTCCAGCTCGGCGCCCGGTGGACGCAGGGCACCGGCTCGACGGAGAACGCGCTCGTCGTCGACGGGGTCGTCCACAAGATCAGCGAGGAGCTCCGCTGGGAGTACTCGACCGAGGGCGGCCCGTGGCGGGTGCGCGGGGAGCGTGCGGACCTCACCCTCACCCCGTTCCACGTCAAGGAGTCGCGCACGGCGCTGGGCGTGCTCGCCAGCGACACCCACCAGGCGTTCGGGCACTGGTCGGGGTGGATGAGCGACTCCGCCGGGACGCGGGTGAGCGTGGACGGTGCCACCGGCTGGGCGGAGGACGTCCTCAACCGGTGGTGAGCCGCCTCAGGCCGGCAGCGCCTCCGTGAGCGCCGCGACGACCTGCTCGGCCGCGTGCCCGTCCCCGTAGGGGGCGGCGTCGGTGGCGGGCGGCGTGGGACGCAGCGCGTGGCCGGCGACGTCGGTGAGGTCCCCGTCCAGGACGTTCCAGCCGAGCTCGACCGTCTCGACCCACTCGGTCTCCCGGCGCAGCGTCGTGCACGGCACCCGCAGGAGGAAGGCCTCCTTCTGCAGGCCGCCGGAGTCGGTGACGACACCGGAGGACCGCGCGACGAGCGCGACGAGCGTCGGGTAGGGCTGCGGCTCGAGGACGGTGACCGCCCCGGCCGTGAGGTCGATCCCGGCGGCCGCCGCGCGGTCACGCAGGCGCGGGTGGGCCAGCAGCAGGACGGGCCGGGGCAGGCTCGCCAGCGCCCCGACGATGGCCCCGAGACGCTCGGGGTCGTCGGTGTTCTCCGCGCGGTGGATGGTCGCGACGAGGTAGTCCCCCTCGGGGGCCGCGACGGCGGGGGCGCCCTCGCGCACGACCTCGTCGCGCACCCGGTACAGGACGTCGGTCATGACGTCGCCGACGAGGACCGTCCGGTCGGCCAGTCCCTCGGAGCGCAGGTGCTCCACGGCGACGGCGGTCGGGGCGAGCAGGAGGTCGGCGGCGTGGTCGGTCATCACCCGGTTGTGCTCCTCGGGCATGCGCCGGTTGAAGGAGCGCAGCCCCGCCTCGAGGTGGGCCACGGGCTGGTGGATCTTCACCGCGGCGAGCGCGGCGGCGACGGTGGAGTTCGTGTCGCCGTAGACGAGCACCCAGTCGGGGCGGTGGTCGAGCATCGCCCGCTCGAGGCCGGGGAGCATCGCCCCGGTCTGCTCGGCGTGCGAGCCGGAGCCCACGTGGAGGTTGACGTCCGGGCGGTCGATGCCGAGGTCGGCGAAGAAGACGTCGGACAGGGCGGCGTCGTAGTGCTGGCCGGTGTGGACGATGACGTGCTCGTGACCGGCGGCCGCCAGGGCGTGGGCGACGGGCGAGAGCTTGACGAACTGCGGGCGGGCACCGACGACGCTGAGGATCTTCACGAGCACCGACCCTATCCGGCAGCCGCGCGGCGTCGGACCTCGGTGCGATAGTGGGACGATGGCGGGATGACCGTGCCGACCGAGGAGACCGACGCGTGACGCGCTTGTGGGCCGCTCTCAAGGAGCTCTTGCCGCTTCTCCCCCGAGGTGCCCGGCGCTTCCTCGTGCTCTACGCCGTGGCGACCAGCTCGCTCGCGCTGCTCGACATCGCCGCCCTCGGCCTGCTCGCCCTCACGATGACGCCCCTGGTCCAGGGCCGCCCGCTCAGCCTGCCGCTCGTGGGCGAGGTGCCGCCGGAGTACACCGTGTGGATCATCGTCGTCGTCTGCGTGCTCATCGTCCTCAAGAGCGTCCTGTCGATGGCGCTCCAGTGGATCGCCACCCGCCGCTTCGCGGCCTATGAGCTGCTCATCGGCGACCGCCTCTTCGCCGCCTACATCCAGGCGCCGTGGACCGAGCGGCTGCGCCGCAACTCCGCCGAGCTCGTGCGCCTCGCGGACGTCGGCATCGCCAACACGACGGCCGGGCTCCTCCTGCCCGCCGCGTCGCTGCCCGCCGAGGTCGTGACGTTCGTCGCCGTGCTCGCCGTGCTCGTCGTCGCCGAGCCGGTGACCGCGGCCATCACCCTCGTCTACCTCGGCCTCATCGCCGCCGTCCTCTACTTCGTCATCTCCAAGCGCGCCGTCGTCGCCGGGCGGGTCAACCGCGACTACTCCTTCCGCGTCGCCACGCTCATGACCGAGATGGTCGCCACGCTCAAGGAGATCACCCTGCGCAACAAGGCCGGGGAGGTCGCGCAGGTCGTCCACCGCAACCGCATCCACACGACCCGGGCCCGCGCGAACATCCAGTTCCTCAACGCCGTGCCGAAGTTCGTCATCGAGGCCGCGCTCATCGGCGGCTTCGTCCTCGTCGGGGCGGCCGCCTACCTCCAGGGCGGGTCGGCGAGCGCGCTCAGCGCCGTCGCGCTCTTCGCCGTCGCGGGCTTCCGGATGATCCCCTCGGTCACCCGCTTCCAGGGGATCATCACCACGACGTCCTCGACGATCCCGCACGCCAACGCCGTCATGCGCGACATCCGGCTCGCCGAGAGGTACACCGCGGGGCCCGAGCAGATCGGCACCCGCCCGCTGCGTCACCGCCCCGAGGTGCTGAGCCTGCGCGACGTCGAGTTCACCTACCCGGGCAGCGCGACCCCGGCCGTCACCGGTGTCGACGTCGACGTGCGGATGGGCAGCTCGCTCGCGCTCGTCGGTGCCTCCGGGGCGGGCAAGTCCACCCTCGTCGACATCTTCCTCGGCCTGCTCGTCCCGTCCTCCGGCTCGATCACCATCGACGGGGAGCCGCTCGTCGAGGTGCTCGCCGACTGGCGGTCCAAGGTCGGCTACGTCCCCCAGGACGTCTCGCTCTTCGACGGGACCATCGCCCAGAACGTCGCGCTGTCGTGGGACGGGGACGTCGACGAGGACCGGGTGCGCGAGGCCCTGACCCGCGCCCAGCTCCTCGAGGTCGTCGAGAACCGCGCCGGCGGCCTGCACGCCCGGATCGGCGAGCGCGGCATGGCCCTGTCCGGCGGGCAGCGCCAGCGCCTGGGCATCGCCCGGGCGCTGTACTCCGACCCGCTCGTCCTCGTCATGGACGAGGCGACGAGCGCGCTCGACACCGCCACCGAGGAGGCCGTCGCCCGCGCGATCCGCGACCTCCACGGCGACGTCACGGTCATCAGCGTCGCGCACCGGCTCTCCACGATCCGCCACAGCGACCAGGTGTGCTTCATGCGCGACGCCCGCATCGTGGCCCGCGGGACCTTCGAGGAGGTCGTGGCCAGCGAGCCCGACTTCGCCTACCAGGCGAGCCTGGCGGGTCTCGCGTGAGCGCCCCCGACGTCGACGTCGTCGTCGCGCTCCACGACCCCTCCCGGCCGGTGGGACGCTGCGTCTCCTCCCTCCTCGCCGGCGCCGGCTCCCACGTCCGGGTGACCGTCGCCTGCCACGAGCTCGACCCCGACGACGTCGCCCCGCTCGTCCCGGCCGACCCGCGCGTGCGTCTCCTGCCGGTCCGCGACGGCCTCGGCAGCCCGTCCGGCCCGTACAACGCAGGCATCGACGCCGCCACGGCCCGCTACGTCTCGATCATCGGCTCGGACGACTTCCTCGAGCCCGGCGCGCTGTCCGCCTGGACGCGCGCCGCGGACCGCCTCGGCTCCGACGTCATGCTCGCCCGGGTGCGCATGCAGGACGGCACCGAGGTCCACACGCCGCGGGTGCGCCCGCTGCGCTCGCGCGACCTCGACCTCGTGCGCGACCGGCTCGCCTACCGCACGGCGCCGCTGGGCCTCATGCGCAGGGCGACCCTCGACGCGCTCGAGCTGCGCCTCGTCGAGGGCATGCGCTCGGGCGGCGACGTCGCGTTCACCGCGCGCCTGTGGTCCTCCGGCGTGCGGGTGGACCTCGCGCGCTCGGCGCCCCGCTACGTCGTGGGGACCGACGCGGTCACCCGGGTGACGACGTCGGTACGCCCGATCACCGACGAGCTGCGCGCGTTCGACGACCTCGTCTCCCGCCCGTGGCTGCCCGACCTGACCCCCGCCGCGCGCCGCGCCATCGCCGTCAAGAGCGTGCGCATCCACCTCCTCGGAGCGATCCGCCGCCGCCGGGAGGAGACGGACTGGCACGAGGGCGAGCCGCAGTGGCTGCGTGACCTGCTCACCCGGTGGGTGGACCTGGCACCGGGCGTGCTGCGGCCCTTCAGCCGCGCCGACCGGGCGCTGCTCGCCGCCGCCCTCGACCCCCAGGTCACGGCCGCCTCGCTCGTCGAGGCCGTCGCCGCCCGCGCGGCCGCGGGCCGGTGGGACGCCGTCCTCACGCCATCGCCGGCCGACAACCTCGACCGGGAGTCGACGCTGCGCTACCTCGCGGCGGACCGCTTCTGGCGCTGAGGCTCAGCCGGACCGCGCGACCCGGCGGTAGACCTCCTGGAGCGGCCGGACGTAGGGGTCGGCCGTGTAGTGCCGGCGCACCCACGCCGCCGCCCCGAGGCCGTCACTGACCCCACGAGGGTCGCGCAGCGACTCGAGGACGTGCTCCACCGACTCCTCGACGCCGCCCGCGAGCACCGGGGGCGGCCCGCCCTCCGGGTGGGTGAGCACGTGGCTCGGGACGACGAGCGGCACCCCGAGCGCCATCGCCTCGTGCTCGCTCACGCCCAGGACGGTGTTCGCCTGCCCGACGACGACGTCGGCCTGTGCGAGCAGCTCGAGGTAGCGGGCGTGCGCCGTGCGCGGGAGCAGCTCCACCCCGGCCGCGGCGGCCGCCCCGGCGGCCTCGCCCCAGTCCAGCCCCTGGAGGCGGACGTCGGCGGGGAGCACCTCGCGCAGCCGCGCCGCGAGCTCGAGCATGACCGGGGCACCCTTGGCCGGCGACCAGCGGGAGGCGAAGACCACCCGGCGGCCGCCCGGCCGCCACTGCGGCAGGCCGGTGACGTCGACGAAGGCCGGCATGTACTGCGCGTCGGGCCGGGCGGCCAGCGCCCGCTCCGCGGTGTCGAGGTTCGTGTAGTAGACCTGCTCGGCGCCGTCGACGGCCCGGGCGATCTCCTCGCGGTAGCGCGGGTCGTCGGCCTGCTCGCGGATGTCGGTGCCGTGGAGGTGGAGCAGGTAGGGCCGCCGGGGCATGAACCGCTCACGGATGAGCCGCACGCTCGTCCCGTAGTGGACGTGGACGACGTCGGCCCGGTGCAGCGCACGGGCGCGGCGTTGGACGTAGGGCAGGTAGCGGACCCGGTCCAGGCCCCCGCCCGGCGTGCGGGCCGGGCGGACCTTGTCCGGGGGCAGGTAGCCCCACCGCAGGTCGGCCCTCCGGGCGGCGCGCACGAGGTTGAGCGCGACGAACGCGCAGTCGTTGAGGTGGAGGACAGCCGGCTCAGCGGTCATGCCCGCCAGCGTATGCGAACGTCGTCGGGGATCGGTGGCAGGATTCCGTCCATGCCGACCCGCCCGACGTTGCTCATCCTGTCCTTCTCCCCGATCCACGCCGACGCCCGGGTGCTGCGCCAGGTCCAGCTCCTGTCGGGCAGCTACGACGTGACGACGTGCGGGTACGGACCGGCGCCCGAGGGCGTCGTCGACCACATCGAGATCCCGGCCGAGCACGTCTACTGGCGCAAGGACCAGCGCCTGCTCCTCCAGCGGCGCTACGCGGCGGTCTACCGGTCGAACGAGGTCGTGCGGTACCTGTGGGACCGCCTGCCGCGCGGCTACTTCGACGTCGTCCTCGCCGACGACATCGACACCGTCCCCCTCGCCCTGTCCCTCGGGGCGCGCGCCGGGGTGCACGTCGACCTCCACGAGTACGCCCCGCGCCAGAACGAGGAGATGTGGCGCTGGCGCCTGCTCGTCGCGCCCTACCTGCGCTGGCTGTGCCGCACCTACCTGCCGCTCGCGAGCTCGGTGACCACCGTGGGCGCGGGGCTCGCCGCGGAGTACGGCCGGGAGTTCGGGGTGGACGCCGCCGTCGTCGTCAACGCGCCCCACTACGCCGACCTCACCCCGGGCGAGGTCGGCGACCCGATCCGGCTCGTCCACTCGGGCAACGCGCGCCGAGGCCGCCGCCTGGAGATCATGCTCGACGCCGTCGCCGCCTCGCGCCGGCCGTTCACCCTCGACCTGTACCTCATGCCGAACGACCCGGTCTACCTCGCCGAGCTGCGTGAGCGGGCCGAGACGATGCCCGAGGTCACGGTGCACGACCCGGTCCCGCCGACCGAGCTCGCCCGCACCCTGTCGGCCTACGACGTCGGCGTCTACGTCCTGCCGCCGGTGAGCTTCAACAACCTGTGGGCGCTGCCGAACAAGTTCTTCGACTTCATCCAGGGCCGCCTCGGCCTCATCGTCGGCCCCTCCCCCGAGATGGCCGGCATCGTGCGCCGGCACGGGCTCGGGGAGGTCACCGAGGGGTTCACCGCCGAGGCCCTCACCGCCGTCCTCGACGAGCTCGACCCGGCGCAGGTGCGCCGCTGGAAGCAGGCCTCCCACGAGGTCGCGGCCGAGTACTCCGCCGAGCAGCAGACCCAGGGCTGGGCCGACGCCGTCGCCGCCATCCTGCGCTGAGGGGCCACGCCGCCGGCTGGTAGCGTGACGGCGTGCGAGTCGTGGCCGTGTCGACCTGGTTCCCGACGTCCGTGGCCCCCAGCAGCGGTGCCTTCGTCGTCAAGGACGCCCTCGCGATCGCCTCGCTCGGGCACGACGTGCGGGTCGTCCACCTCGTCCCGCCCCACCAGGACGACGGCACCCGCTCCCTCGTCCACGAGGGGCTGCCGGTGCGCCGCGTCCCGATGGGCACGACGAACCCGCTCGACGTCGTCCGGGCCGCCCGCGCGCTGACGCCGCTGCTCGCCGGGGGCGACCTCGTCCACTCGATGGCGATCTCCTCCCTCCTGCCGCTCTCGCTGCACCGTCCCGCGGCGCCGTGGGTGCACACCGAGCACTGGTCCGGGCTCACCTCCCCGCAGAACCTCCCCGCGACCTGGCGCCGCGCGCTGCCCGTCGTCTCGCGGGTGCTGCGCCGGCCCGACGTCGTCACGGCGGTGTGCGAGTTCCTCGCCCAGCCGATCCGCGCGGTGCGCGGCCCGCGCCCCACGCGCGTCGTGCCGTGCATCGTCGAGACGCCCGAGCCGCTCCCGCCCCGCCCGGCCCGCACCGACGTCCTGCGCCTCGTCAGCGTCGGCGGGCTCATCGACCGCAAGGACCCGGTGACCGCCGTCGAGACCGTCGCCGAGCTCGAGCGGCGCGGCACCCCCGCCGAGCTCGTCCTCGTCGGGGAGGGTGAGCTGCGCGCGGCCGTCGTGCAGCGCTCCGAGGAGCTCGGGATCGCCCACCGGGTGCGGCTCACCGGCTCCCTGCCCCGCCCCGCCGTCCTCGCCGAGCTCGCCGCCGCGGACCTGTTCCTCGGGCCCACCAAGGGGGACAACTTCTTCGTCTCCGCGGCCGAGGCGATCGTCTCCGGCCGGCCCGTCGTCGTCGGCGCGACCGGCGGCCAGGGCGAGTACATCGACCCGCGCGTCGGGGAGCTCGTCGCCGAGCAGACGCCCGCGGCCTACGCCGACGCCGTCCTGCGCGTCGAGGCCGCGACCCGCGACCTGTCCGCCGAGGAGATCTCCGCGACCATCGGGGACCGCTTCTCGGTGCCTGCCGTGGCCGACGGCTACGAGCGTGCCTACTGCGCGGCCCGGGAGCTGCGCCCGTGAGCGGACCTGTCGACATCGTCATCGCCGTCCACAGCCCGACCCGTCCCGTCGGGCGGGCGGTCGCCTCCGTCCTCGAGGGCAACCGCGCCGAGACCAGGCTCACCGTCGTGTGCCACAACGTGGCGGCGGACGAGATCGCGGCGGTCATCGACCCGCGCCACCGCGCCGACGTGCGCCTGCTCGAGCACACCGACCCCCGCCGCAGCGCCTCCGGCCCGTTCAACGCCGGCATGCGTGCGGCGGAGGGCGAGTTCGTCTCGATCATGGGCTCCGACGACGTCCTGCAGCCCGGGGCCGTGCGCTCGTGGCTCGACGTCGCCGGGCGCACCGGCGCCGAGACCGTCATGTGCCGGCTGCGGATCGGCAGCGCGGCGCGGCCGGTGCTCACCCCGCCCGTCCGTCCCTGGCTGCGCGGGCTCGCCGACCCGGTGCGCGACCGGCTCAGCTACCGCAGCGCCCCGCTCGGCCTCGTCTCCCAGCGTGCCCGCGAGCGCCTGGGCCTCGAGCTCGTCGAGGGGATGACCGTCGGCGGTGACGTCGCCTACGTCACCCGCCTGTGGTTCGAGACGCGCGTGGCCGTCGACCGCCGCGGCCCGGCGTACGTCATCGGCGAGGACGCCCGCGACCGGGTGACCCTCACCCCGCGCCCCATCGCCGTCGAGCTCGCCTTCGTCCGCGACCTCCTCGCCCAGCCGTGGTTCGCCGGCTACGACCTCACGGCGCGACGCGCGGTGTGCACCAAGCTCACCCGCATCCACCTCTTCGGCGCGGTCTGGAACCGGCGCGACCCCGCGGTGTGGACGCCCGAGGACCGCCAGGCGCTCGCGCAGACCGCCGAGGACCTCCTCGCCCGCGCCGAGGGCTTCGAGCGCGTGCTCTCCCTCGCCGACCGGACCCTGCTCGACGCCGTCGCCGACCCTTCCTCCGACACGGGCGCGATGATCCGGCTCGCGGAGCAGCGACGTCGCCACGGACGCCCCGCGACGCTCCTCACCCGCAGCCCGGCCGACCTGCTGCGGGTCGAGGCCCCGGTGCGGCTCATGGCTGCCTCGGCCCTCGTGGGACTCCCGTGAGCGGGTCGGCACGGCCCGCCGACGGCGTCCGCGTCACCCTCGCGACCCGCATCTTCGCCCCCGAGCCGGCAGCCGCCTCCTTCCGCCTCGCCGCGCTCACCCGCGGACTCACCGGTCTCGGCGCCCGGGTCCGGGTGCTCACGACGACGGTGCCCGGACGGGCCGAGCCCTCCCCCGGCCCCGGCGTCACCGTCGAGCGGTGGCCCGTGCTGCGCGACCCCGAGGGCTACGTCCGCGGCTACGTCCAGTACCTCAGCTTCGACGTCCCGCTGCTGCTGCGCCTGCTGCGCACGCCGCGTCCCGACGTCCTCGTGTGCGAGCCGCCGCCGACCACCGGCGCGGTGGTGCGGCTGGCCGCCCGGCTGCGCCGCGTTCCCTACGTCTACTACGCGGCCGACGTGTGGGCCGACGCCGCGCAGTCCGCCGGCATGCCGGGCGCCGTCGTGCGCGCCCTGCACACCGTCGAGCGATGGGCGATGGGCGGGGCGGCCTGCGTCATCGCCGTCTCCGAGCCGGTGGCCGCGCGGCTGCACGAGCTCGGCGTCGGGCGGGTGGAGGTCGTGCCCAACGGCGTCGACACCGACGTCTTCTCCCCCGACGGCCCCGCCGTCGACGACGAGGGACGCCCGTACCTGCTGTACGCCGGTACCGCCTCGGAGTGGCAGGGCGCCGACGTCTTCCTCCGGGCGCTGCCCCGGGTCCTCGAGGAGGTCCCCGGCGCCCGCGTCGTCTACCTCGGGCAGGGCAGCGACTGGCAGCACCTGCGCGAGCTCGCCGCCGGGCTGCCGCCCGGGACCGTCGAGTTCCACACCCGCGGCCCCGCGGAGGAGGCGGCCCGCTGGCAGCGGGGTGCCGCGGCCTGCCTGGCGAGCATCGTGCCGGGCCGCGGCTACGACTTCGCCGTCCCGACGAAGATCCACTCCGCGCTCGCCTGCGGCGCCCCGGTCGTCTTCGCCGGGGTGGGTCAGGCGGCCGAGCAGGTGCGCGACGAGCGGCTCGGCTGGGCGGTGGACCACGAGCCCGGCGCCGTCGCCGAGGCGATGGTCGCCGCCCTGCGCGCCGGGCGGTCACCGCAGGAGGACGCGCGGCGCGCCGCCTGGGTCCGCAGCCACCGCTCCGCCACGGCCACCGGCCGGCGGGCCGCTGAGGTCGTCACCGCCGCGGCCCGCCGCTGAGGCCCTAGGAGCAGCCGCGCACGAAGCGCTGGGTGTTGTAGACCATGTCCCCGGCCTGGACGCTTCCCGTGGCCACGTGGGTGTTGTTCGGGTTGAGGATCCCGGTGCGGTGGTCGGCCGAGCTCATGTACCAGTTCATCGCGTCGCGCGGGTCCGGCGCGGTCCCCCGCTGCCACGTGCGCACGATGTGCTCCCCGCCGCGGGTGCAGCCCACGGCGGCGGCGTCGGCCGCGATCGTCGCGGTGGCGGCGTGCTGGATGATCCCGTTCTCGGCCATCCACGTCGAGTGGCGCACGGCGGCGGCGCGCAGCTGCGGCACGGCGCGCACGGGCGGGACGTCGCGGGCCGCGCGCTCCGCGTTGATCATCTCGATCATCCGCTCGTCGTACTCGTTCATGCTGCCCACACGCGGCGGCACCGGGTGGCTAACGCCGTTGCGCAGGCCGATCGAGTCGCGCCCGTCGCCGTTCCAGTCGCCCACCATGACCCCGTCACCGCGTGCGCCGTAGGGCATGACGATGTCCGCCGGGCCGCCGGCGATGGTGTTCTTCATGTGGAAGACGTCCCCGCGGCGCACCCCGAGGGTGTCCCCGCCGCGGCCGTCCCAGTCGCCGACGAGGACCTCGTCGTCCGGGCGCCCGTAGGTGACGACGACGTCCGCGTCGCCCCCGCTGATCGAGTTCTTCAGGTGGTAGGTGCTGCCGCGGCGCACGCCGAGGCTGTCGGCGCCGTCCCCGTCCCAGTCGCCCACGAGGACGACGTCCCCCGGCCGTCCGTAGACGACGACGTGGTCCGCCTCCCCCGGCGTGAGGCTGTTCTTGACGAAGTACTGCGCGCCGCGCCGCACCGCCGGGGTGTCGACGCCGTCGCCGTCCCAGTCGCCCATGAGGACGACGTCGCCCGGGCGCCCGTAGGTGACGACCCGGTCGGCCGGGCCGCTGGACAGGCTGTTGCGGTAGTGGAAGGTGGCTCCGCGGCGCACCGCGAGGGTGTCGGTGCCCCGCCCGTCCCAGTTGCCGACGTGGACGGAGTCGTCCGCGTGCCCGTAGGCGATCGACAGGTGGGTGATGCCCGCCCACGTGTTCGTCAGGTGGTAGCGGGTGCCCTGCCCCTCGACCTCCCCGCCCTTGGCGGCGGCAGGTGCGGCGACGGCGGTGAGGCCGACGGTCAGGGCGGCGGCGAGCAGGCGTCGTCGCGTCGTCGTCATTGGCTGGTCTCCCCCAGTGGTCGTGTCCGGCAGTCCACGGTACGGAAGACCGGCGGCGCGGTCATCTCGGCGACGCCGTCGCCCTGGTCACACGCCGACGCCGGCGGTACCGCGGCGCCCACGAGGGGGCGCCGCGCGTGCCGCCGGCGTCGGCCGGGCTCAGCGCGTGGAGAAGGCGGCGTCGAAGGCCGCCTCGGACGGCTTGAAGGAGAGCTTGCGGACGAACTCGAGCGCCTCGGGGGCGCCGACGAGCCGGTCCATCCCGGCGTCCTCCCACTCGACCGACAGCGGACCGTCGTAGCCGATGTGGTTGAGCATCCGGATCGCGTCCTCCCACGGCACGTCGCCGTGGCCGGTGCTGATGAAGTCCCAGCCACGGCGCGGGTCGGCCCACGGCAGGTGGGAGCCCAGGCGTCCGTTGCGGCCGTTGAGCCGGCGCTTGGAGTCCTTGCAGTGGACGTGGAAGATCTTGTCCTTGAAGTCGAGCAGGAACGCGACCGGGTCCAGGTCCTGCCACATGAAGTGGCTGGGGTCCCAGTTGATCCCGAACGACTCGCGGTGGCCGATCGCCTCGAGGGTGCGCTGCGCGGTCCAGTAGTCGTAGGCGATCTCCGAGGGGTGGACCTCGAGCGCGAAGCGCACGCCGACCTCGTCGAAGACGTCGAGGATCGGGTTCCAGCGGTCGGCGAAGTCCTGGTAGCCGGCCTCGACCAGCTCCTCGGACGCCGGCGGGAACATCGCCACGTACTTCCAGATGGAGGAGCCGGTGAACCCGGTGACGGTCTTGACGCCGAGGCGGGCCGCGGCCCGCGCCGTCATCTTCATCTCCTCGGCGGCCCGCTGGCGCACGCCCTCGGGCTCGCCGTCGCCCCAGACCCGGTCGGAGAGGATGTCGCGGTGACGCGCGTCGATCGGGTCGTCGCAGACCGCCTGCCCCTTGAGGTGGTTGGCGATCGCGTAGACCTTGAGGCCGTTCTTCTCGAGGATGTCGAGCCGGTTCTGGACGTAGGCGTCGTCCTCGGCGGCGCGCCACGGGTCCAGGTGGTCGCCCCACGAGGCGATCTCCAGGCCGTCGTAGCCCCACTCACCGGCGAGACGGGCCACCTCCTCGAAGGGCAGGTCTGCCCACTGTCCGGTGAAGAGCGTGATCGGTCGAGCCATGTCAGTCTCCAATCGTCGTGAACGTGCTGTTCTGCGCGGCCGAACGCTCGATGGCGTCGAGCACGCGCTGGACGTGCAGACCGTCCTCGAAGGACGGGGTGGGCTGCTCGCCGGCGCCGAGGGCGCGGACGAGGTCGACCGCCTGGTGGACGAAGCCGTGCTCGTAGCCCAGGCCGTGACCGGCGGGCCACCATGCCTCGATGTACGGGTGGACGGGCTCGGTGACGAGGATGCGGTGGAAGCCCGCGGTCTCGGCCGGCTCGGTGGCGTCGTAGTAGTGCAGGACGTTCATGTCCTCGAAGTCGAAGGCGATCGACCCGGTCGAGCCGTTGACCTCGATGCGGATGGCGTTCTTGCGGCCCCAGGCGAAGCGGCTCGCCTCGAAGACGGCGGGCGCGCCGCTGGACAGCCGGCCGAGGAAGCTCGCGGCGTCGTCGACCGTGACGGGGCCGCGCTCGGTGCCACCGGTGCCGTGCAGGCCGCTGAAGCTCTCCGCGACCGGGCGCTCGGTGACGAACGTGTCGAGCATGCCCGAGACGCCGGCGAGCTGCTGGCCGGTGATGAACTGGGTGAGGTCGATGATGTGGGCGCCGATGTCGCCGAGCGCGCCGGAGCCGGCCTTCTCCTTGTCCAGGCGCCACGACAGCGGCGTCTCGGCGTCGGCGAGCCAGTCCTGGAGGTACTGGGCGCGCACCTGGCGCACCTCGCCGATCCGGCCCTCGGCGACGAGCCGCTGGGCGAGCCGGACCGCGGGGACGCGGCGGTAGGTGAAGCCGACCATCGACTGCACGCCGCGGGCGCGGGCGGCGACGGCGGCGGTGGTCATCGCCTCGGCCTCGGCGACCGTGTTGGCCATCGGCTTCTCGACGAGGACGTGCTTGCCGGCCTCGAGCGCGGCGATGGCGATCTCGGCGTGGGTGTCGCCCGGGGTGCAGATGTCGACGACGTCGACGTCCTCACGCTCGATGGCCCGCCGCCAGTCGGTCTCCACGGAGTCCCAGCCCAGCTGCTTCGCGGCGGCACTCGCCCGCTGCTCGTCCCGGCCCACGAGCACCGTCATGTGCGGCTCGAGGGGCAGGTCGAAGAACCGGTGCGCGTTGCGCCACGCCTGGGAGTGGGCGCGGCCCATGAACGCGTACCCGATCATCGCTACGCCGAGCCGCGGCTTGTCCTCAGTCATCATGCTCCTTGTCGATATGTGGGAACCGGGGCGCCGGACGGACCGGCGCCCCGGTTCCTGGGGTGACTCAGGACTCGAAGGCCGAGTCGATGTACTGGCTGACGTTCTCCGAGGTCACGACGGGGGCGTAGAGCTGGACGAGGCGGGGGACCTCGATCTGGACGAGGTCGCCCATGCCCTTGCCCTGCGCGAGCAGACGCGCGAGGCGGATGCCGTCGGCGGCCTGGCTGGCCGGGTAGATGACGGTGGCCTTGACGAGCGAGTCGCCGGACTCGATCTCACGCATCATGTTGGCCGAGCCGGCGCCGCCGACGACGAAGAACTCGTCACGGCCGGCGTTCTCGATGGCGGCCATGACGCCGACACCCTGGTCGTCGTCGTGGTTCCAGATGGCGTCGATCTCCGGCGCCGCCTGGAGCAGGTTGGCCGTCGCGGACTCCCCGCCCTGGACGGTGAAGTCGGCCGCGACGCGGTTGGAGACCTCGAGGCCGCACTCGGACAGCGCGTCGGCGAAGCCCTGGCTGCGCTCCTGCGTCAGCGGCAGGTTGTCGATGCCGGCGATCTCGGCGACGACGGCGTCGGACTGGTCGCCGAGCTGCTCGCAGATGTACTCGCCGGCGCTCACGCCCATGCCGTAGTTGTCGCCGAGGACGGTGACGCGGGCGGCGTTCGGGTCGGAGAACTCGCGGTCGACGTTGATGACGGGGATGCCGGCCGCCATCGCCTCGAGGGCGATGTCGGTGAGCGCGGCACCGTCGAAGGGCAGCAGCACGATGGCGTCGACGCCGTCGTTGATGAACGTCTCCATCTGGCTGATCTGCAGCGACACGTCGTTGGTGCCCTCGGCGAGACGCAGCTCGACGTCCCCGTACTTCTCGGCCTCCTCGACGGCCTGGGAGGTGATGGCACCCATCCAGCCGTGGTCGGCGGCGGGGGCGGAGAAGCCGATGACGACGTTCTCGCCCTCCTCGTCGTTGCTCGAGCTGCCACCGGCGGTGGCACCGGCGGTGGAGCCGGCGGTGGAGTCGCCGTCACCGGTCTCCTCGGGCTCCTCGGTGTTGCCGGTGCATCCGGCGAGGAGCAGGGCGGCGGTGACGCCTGCGGCGACCGCGAAACGGCGGCGCGTGGTGCGTGCGGACATGGGTGGTTCCTCCTTGAACGGGTACTGCTGACAGGGATGGGAAGGGTTCTTGGGCTACTTGGTCCCGCGCGTCGCGATGCGCTGCTGGAGCATGACCGCGCCGACGATGATCGCGCCCTTGGCGACCTGCTGGACCGAGGTGGAGAGGTTGTTGAGGATGAAGACGTTGGTGAGCGTGGAGAAGATGAGCACGCCCAGGACGGTGCCGACGATCGTGCCGCGGCCACCGATGAGCAGCGTGCCGCCGACGACGACCGCCGCGATGACGTCGAGCTCGAGGAGCACGCCGTGGGTCGAGGTGCCCGCGCCCGTGCGGCCGAGCATCGTGATGGCGCCGATGCCCGCCGTGAGGCCGGCGATCGCGAAGAGGTACATCGTGTGGCGCTGGACGTTGATGCCGGCCAGGCGCGCCGCCTCGGGGTTGCCACCGACGGCGATGGTCCGGCGGCCGAAGGTCGTCCGGTTGAGCAGGATCCACCCGATGATCGCGACGACGACGAACATCCACACCGTGACGCGCAGACCGAGGAAGCTCGCGCCGAAGAAGTCCTTGAACTCCTGGACGTTGAGGATCTGGGTCTTGCGGTCGGAGATGATCTCCGCGAGTCCGCGGGCCGCGACGAGCATCGCGAGCGTCGCGATGAAGGCGACGACCTTCCCGTAGGCGACGACGACGCCGTTGACCAGTCCCGCGGCGGTGCCGACGAGCATCGCGGTGAGCGCGATGACGAGCCAGTGGGTGTCCTCGGCCATCGACTGGGTGGCGAGGGTGGTCGCCCACACGGTGGCCAGGCCCATGACCGAGCCGACCGACAGGTCGATCCCGCCACCGGTGATGACGAAGGTCATCCCGACGGCGAGGATGCCCGTCGTCGCGGCCAGCGCGAGGATCGTCGCGATGTTCGACGTGCTGAGGAAGCGGTCCCCCGCGGTGGCGAAGCCGGCGACGCACAGCAGGGCGAGCGCGACGACCAGGCCGAGGTTGCGGGCCATGCCCGAGATCCGCAGGCTCCGGCCGGACGAGCGGCCGGTGCCGTCGTCGGGCACGAGGTCGGCGTTGGTGGGCGGCAGTGCTGCGGAGCTGCCCGCAGCGGCGGAGGTGCCTGCCGCAGTGTTCTCACTCATGCGTGAGTTCCTTCCATGACGAGGTCGAGCACGCCGTGCTCGTCGATCTGGTCAGCGGGTCCCTGGTGGACCACTCGGCCGTCGGCGACGACGAGGACGTCGTCGGCCAGACCGAGGACCTCCTCGATCTCGCTGGAGACCATGAGCACCGCAGCCCCCTGGGCGGCGAGGCGTCGGATGAGGCCGTAGATCTCGGCGCGGGCACCGACGTCCACGCCGCGGGTCGGCTCGTCGAGGACGAGGACGTCGCAGCCGTGGACGAGCCAGCGCGCGAGCATGGCCTTCTGCTGGTTGCCGCCCGAGAGCGTGCGGATCCGCCGCTCCCCGTCGGCCGGCGCCACGTGCAGGTCCTTGATCTGCTCGTTGGCGGCGCGGCGCTCGGCCCGCTCGTTGAGGAAGCCCGAGCGGGCGAAGCGGGCGAAGGTGGACAGGGTGATGTTGCGGTAGACCGGCTCGTCGAGCAGGAGTCCCTGGCTCTTGCGCTCCTCGGGCGCGAGGCCGACGCCGGCGTTCACCGCCGCGGCGACCGAGCCGGGGCGCAGCTTCTTGCCCTTGACCCGCACGGTCCCGGACGTCGCCTTGCGCGCGCCGTACACGGTCTCGAGGATCTCCGAGCGGCCGGCGCCGACGAGGCCGGCGAGGCCGACGATCTGCCCGGCGCGCACGGTGAAGCTCACGTTGTGGAAGACGCCCTCGAGAGAGAGGTCCTCGACCTCGAGCAGGGCCTCGCCCCGCTCGTGGCCGCCCGGCCCGCCGCCGAAGTCGCCCTCGACCGTGCGACCGGTCATGAGGCGGATGAGGTCGGGGGTGGGGGTGTCGGCGACGGCGAGGTTCTCGGCGACGGTGCGCCCGTCCTTGAGGACGGTGATCCGGTCACCGATCTGGCGGATCTCCTCCAGGCGGTGGGAGATGTAGATGACGGCGACGCCGTCGGCCTGGAGCGCGCGCACGACGCGGAAGAGGTTGTCCACCTCCTCCGGGTCCAGCACCGCGGAGGGCTCGTCCATGACGATGACGCGCGCGTCGTGCGAGAGCGCGCGGGCCATCGACACGATCTGCTTGCCGGCGGCGGACAGGTGGCCGACCTCGCGGTTCGGGGAGATCTCCGAGTGGCCCAGGCGCTTGAGGAGCGCACGAGTGAGGCTGTGCGCCTCCGAGCGGCGCAGGAGGCCACCGCGGGAGAGCTCGTGCCCGAGGAAGATGTTCTCCGCGACGGTGAGACCGTCGACGACGTCGAGCTCCTGGTACATCGTCGCGATGCCGAGCTCGATCGCGGCGGTGGGTGACCCGATGGTGACGACCTCGCCGTTCCACCGGATCTCGCCGGCGTTGGGCTGGTGCGCCCCGGCGAGGACCTTGATGAGCGTGGACTTTCCGGCGCCGTTCTGGCCGAGGAGGCAGTGGACCTCGCCGGCGCGGACCTCGAGGTCGACGCCGTCGAGCGCCTTGGCTCCGGGGAAGTGCTTGACGATGCCGGTGAGGGTCAGGAGGGGTGTGGGGTCTGCTGTGACCATGGCGACACTGTAGGGGCGCATTCTGGAATCCGTCAATCAAAAGTTGGGAAGGAGAGAAGTAGTTACGTGAGCGTGACCTGTGGAAGCAACGGTGGTTTACTCTGTGCATGAGCACACTTCCGACAGGCCTGGAGGAGCGCGGAGACCTGCGGCGTGACGCCGACCCCCGCTCTGCCGGCACGCTGTTCCAGCTCGTGCGCGACGGACGGCCCCGGACCCGCGCGGATCTCGCGGCCGTCACCGGCTTCGCGCGCCCGACCGTGGCCGCGCGCATCGACGAGCTGCTCGGCTCCGGACTGATCGTCCCCGCCGGCGAGGCGTCGTCCACCGGCGGACGACCCCCGGCCACCTTCGCGTTCAACCCGGGCGCCCGCATCATCCTCGCCGCCGACCTCGGGGTCAGCCACGGCCGTCTGGCCATCACCGACCTCGCGTCCAACGTCCTGGCCGAGCGGTCGCTGGAGCTCGTCATCGCCGACGGCCCGGAGATCGTCCTCGACGCCGTGACCGCCGCGCTGTGCGACATGGTCGACGAGCTCGGTCGCCCGATCTCCGACGTCGCGGGCGTGGGCGTCGGACTGCCCGGTCCGGTCGAGCACCGGCTCGGGCGTGCGATCAGCCCGCCGATCATGCCCGGCTGGGACGGCTTCGACGTGCCCGGCCACATCGGCCGCACCCTGCCCACCCCCGTCCTCGTCGACAACGACGTCAACATCATGGCGCTCGGCGAGCACGCCGCGCGGTGGAAGGACGTCAAGGACCTCGTCTTCATCAAGATCGCGACCGGCATCGGCGCGGGGATCATCTCCGACGGCGAGCTGCGCCGCGGGGCGCTCGGCGCCGCCGGGGACCTGGGCCACATCGCCGTTCCGCGCGGCCGCCAGATCCCGTGCCGCTGCGGCAACGTCGGCTGCCTCGAGGCACTGGCCGGCGGTCAGGCGATCGTGGAGTCCCTCAAGGCCCAGGGCATCGACATCCAGCGCACCGCGCAGATCGTCGACCTCGTGCGCTCGGGGAACGTCACCGCCAGCCAGACCGTGCGTCAGGCGGGCCGCGACATCGGCGACGTCGTCGCCGGCTGCGTCAACCTGCTCAACCCGTCGGTCATCGTCATCGGCGGCATCGTGTCGGAGGTCGGGGAGCACCTCCTCGCCGGCATCCGCGAGGTCGTCTACAGCCGCTCGCTGCCGCTGGCGACCCAGCACCTGCGCATCGTGGCCTCGCAGACCGAGGGCCGCGCCGGCGTCCTGGGCGCCTCCCAGATGGTGTCCCAGCAGGTGCTCTCGGCACCCGCCATCGACGACCTGCTCGCCCGGGCCTGATCCTCCCCGGCGGGGAGCTGCGTGCTCCCCGCCCCGGGTCGAGGGCGCCCGGGCCGGCACCGCGCGTCTGCGCGGTGCCTTGTGCTGCGGTGACGCGGACGTCACGAGGGTCATCGTCGTCTCACCATCTGCGTGTCGTGGAGGGGCAGATCGACGGACCGGATGGTCCGCCCCGGTGAGCCAGGGGCCCGGGCGAGGGCCCGGGCCCCTGGCTCACCGGTTGAGGGTCAGACGGCGATCACCTGCCCGAGAGCTGCCAGCGCCGTCGCGATGACGGCCGGGGGCAGCCGGCGCAGACCGAGCGTGTCGGTCCCGTTGCCGTCCCAGTCGCCGACGAACGCCTGGTCGGTGACCCCGCCGTAGGTGACGGTGAGGTCGGCGTTGCCGCCGCTCAGGGAGTTCTTCGCGAGGTACGTGCCACCGCGGCGCACTGCCAGGGTGTCGGTACCGTCGCCGTCCCAGTCACCGGCGAGCGTGATGTCGCCGGCGCGGCCGTAGGCGAACGTCTTGTCCGCGACACCACCGGTGAGGGAGTTCTTCACGAAGTACTCCGCCCCGCGGCGCACGGCCAGCGTGTCGCGACCGTCGCCGTCCCAGTCACCGACCAGGACGACGTCACCGGTGCGGCCGTAGGCCACCACGGTGTCCGCCACGCCACCCGACAGGGAGTTCTTCACGTGGTAGACGTTGCCGCGGCGGACCGCGAAGGTGTCCTTGCCGTCGCCGTTCCAGTCGCCGACGAGCACGGTGTCACCCGGGCGTCCGTAGACGAACACGGAGTCCGCCGTGCCGGCGCGCAGCGAGTTGGCCACGTGGAAGACGTTCCCGCGGCGCACCGCGATCGAGTCCTCCCCGTCCCCGTCCCAGTCACCGATGAAGACCTCGTCGGTGAACCGGCCGTAGTGGAACGCGTGGGCCGTGCCGCCCTTCCAGTCGTTCGACAGGAAGAAGCCGTGCTCCTGGCTGACCGGGGGCTGCGGCTGCGGCTCCGGCTCCGGCTCCGGCTGCTCGCCACCGGTGGTGGCGAACGTGTAGGACCACTGGGCGGTGGCGTCGTCGGCCAGCACGTAGCCGTCCGTCGCACGCGCCGTCACGGTGACCGTCCCGGAGCCCGGGTAGGTCCCGGCCGTGACGACCTCGCCGTCCACCAGGTACTCCACGCCCTGCGTGGCCGGCACCGTGAAGGTGTCGTTCGCCGTGCCGGGCAGCTCGGTGAACGTCACCGCGGCCGGACGGACCTCGACCGGCTCCGGCTCGCCACCGGTCGTGGCGAAGGTGAAGCTCCACTCGGTGGTCGCGCCGTCGGCGATGACGAACCCGTCCAGGGCCCGCGCCGTCACCGTCACCGTGCCGGAGCCCGGGTAGGTGCCGGCCTCGACGACGTCGCCGTCGACCAGGTACTCCACGCCCTCGACCGCCGGGATGGTGTAGGTGTCGCCGGCGGTGCCGGCGGCGTCGGTGAAGACGACCGCCTGGGGCGTCACCGTCACCGGCTCGGGCTCCTCGTCCCCGTCGACCCGGAAGTAGTCGAAGGTGACGGGCTGGTTGTCCGTCGAGGAGGTGCCGAGCGCGAAGAGGCCGACCTTGCCGCTGGCGGCGACAGGGGCGTTGGGGATCGACGCGAAGGTTGTCCACTCCTCACCGTCGGCGGAGTACGAGCCGGTGAAGTCGGTGCCGACCTTCGCCAGCCGCAGGTGCCAGACCGCCTGCTGGACGGTCGCTGCGGGCTGCGGGTTCTGGATGGCCCCGTCGACCTCGCTGAGCGCCTCGAGACCGAGCGTCAGCGCGCTCCCGGGGCTGTTGCGGGCCGAGATGTCGAGCTTGACGTAGTTGTCGTCGTCGACGTAGGCGATCAGACCGCCCTGCTCGTACTGGCGGGTGAGGGTGGAGGCGTCGACCAGGGTCTCCACCGTCCAGTCACCGTCGCCCAGGTCCTGCAGGACGAAGTTGTTCGGCGTGCCGTTGTCCGTGCCGTAGATGTCACCGGCGGTGGCGTCGAGCTCGAGGTGGCCGTCCACGACCCGCATGTGCTGCGGGTCGGGCCGCACGATCTCCCAGCGGCACCCGTCCAGGGTGCTGCCGTCGAACTCGTCGCTCGGGTCGACGGGTGCGACCGAGTCGTCCGGGACGATGTGGAAGTAGTCGAACTCCACGTCGACCGGGGCCTGCGCCTGGCCGGCCCCCTGGAGGGCGAACAGACCGATCTTCGGGTCCGTCATGCCGGCCAGCAGCTTCGTCTCCGACATCTCGGTGAAGTCGGTCCCGTTCGCGCTGTAGGACGCGACGAGGTTCTGCCCGTCACTGACGAAGCGCACCCACACCGTGCTCGGGTGGTCCGCACCGACCGCGGGGCTCAGCGAGGCGTTGACCTCGTTAGGCTGCCCCGCCTCCTCGCGGATGAACTGGAAGACGCGGCTCGCCGGGTCGGACCCGGAGGTGCTGCGCCCGGAGAACACCATCTTGGCGTAGTTGTCCGCGTCGCCGTAGATGATGAGGCCGCCCTGCTGGTAGGCCTGCGACCCGTTGAGCGTCAGCCTGGTCGTCGCCGTGAACGGCCCCTCGGGAAGGTCCTGCAGGACGACGTTCGGCACGTCGCCGTTGTCCGTCCCGTAGATGTCCGTCGAGGACGTCGGGATGACGAGGTTGCCGTCCTCCACGCGCAGGTCCTGGTTGACCCGCAGGGACTCGTCCCAGCGCTCGGTGTCGAGCGCGTCACCGTCGAAGCCGTCGGAGCGGCCGTCGAGGCACTGGAGACCCGGCGCCGTGACGTTGACCTGGACGGTCTCGATCGTCGAGGCGCCGCGAGCGTCGGTCACCGTCACGGACGCCGTGTAGCGGCCGGGGGTGGTGTAGGTGTGCGAGGCCTCGGCCGTGTCGGCCGTGGCCCCGTCCCCGAAGCTCCACGCGTAGGTCAGGGGCGTGTCGCCGTCGGGGTCGGTCGCCGTGGCCGTGAAGGCCACCGCGAGCGGGGCCGGTCCCGAGGTCGCCGTCGTCGTGATCTCGACCGCGGGGCTCTCGTTGTCCGTGACACCGCGTCCGATGAACTGGACCCAGTTGACGTTGGCCTGTCCGCTCGTGATGACGAAGTAGAGCGGGCCGCTCTCGGTCGTCACGTCCTCGGGGAGGGCGACGTCGTGGTTGGCCCAGGACTGCCAGGTGTTCGCGGGGACGGTGATGGTGCCGATCGACTCCCCGTCCGGCGCGCCGGTACGGATGTCGACGGTGCCGCCGGGCTGCGACGCGGCACGGAGCCGGATCGAGTCGATCCCGGTGAGGTTGGTCGGGTCGAAGGAGAACCAGTCGTCGACCTCGGCGAAGCCGACGTTCTGGCCGCCGCCGACGTCCTCGGTGGCCTCCACCTGGACGCCCGGGTCACCGGTGCTCGTCGAGCCGGGCAGACGGCCCGTCTCGGCGAAGTACTCGGCCTCCTTGCGCTTGGGCTGGAGGATGATGACCTCCTGCGTGGTGAGGGGGTCGACCCCCTCGGCACCCTGGTCGGTGTAGGTCACGGTGATGACGCCGAAGATGTTCGCGCCGATGTGACCGGTGTCCCCGTTGACCGGGATCGCACCCTCACAGCCGCGGTACTGGTCGTACGGGTGGGCGTGCTCGTCGTGGCCGAGGGCCGGCTGGACGATGACGTCGTTGCAGTCGATCTCCTCCCCGTCCTCGGGGTCGGTGACCGTCACCTTGTACTGCACGACGTCACCGAAGTTGAAGAAGCCACCGTTCGGGGGCATCTCGACGGTGACCGTCGGCGCGGTGTTGCCCGCCGAGATGAGGACCGTGGTCGAGGTCGAGACCCCGTCCGCGTTCGTCACGGTGAGCGTGGCCGTGTAGTTGCCGGCCTCCGTGTAGGTGTGGGTCGGGTTGGCCTCCGTCGACGTCTCGCCGTCACCGAAGTCCCACGCGAGGGTGACCGGGCCGCCCTCGGGGTCGCGCGACCCCTCGGAGCTGAAGGTCACCTCGAGCGGCAGCGGTCCGTTCGTGACGTCGGCCTCGGCGCGCGCGATCGGCGCCCGCTGGCCGGAGAGGTAGTCGAGGCGGTAGACGCCGGAGTCGGCGTTGTTGCCGCCGAAGCCGGAGCCCCACTCGATGATGTAGAGCGCACCGTCGGCGCCCCACTCCAGGGCGTGCGGACGCCGGAAGGACATGCTCTCGAGGATCCGGTTGATGTCGACGACCTCGGTCGTGTCGTCGTTCATCTGGAAGGTGAAGAGCTTGCCGGTGTTCCACTCGGCGAAGGCGGCCTTGCCGTCGAAGTAGGCGGGCCACTTGCGGGCGGAGGCCAGCTCCTCGTCGTAGACGTAGACGCTGCCGGCCATCGGAGCGCCACCCCCGGAACCGATCTCCGGGGCGTTGTTCCGCTGGTTGTTGTTCTGGTACCAGATGGTCGCGGGCACGACCGGCGGCAGCTGGGTCAGCCCGGTGTTGTTGGGCGAGTCGTTGGTCGGGCCGTTGGCGCAGTCGAACGCCGCGCCGGGCTGCTGGGTGGCGAAGTCGTACGAGCGGTAGGCGTCGTTGGCGCCGACACAGTGCGGCCAGCCGTAGTTGCCCGGCTCCTGGACGATGTTCCACTCGACCATGCCGGCCGGTCCCCGGTCGGGGTTGGCCGCGCCGGCGTCCGGACCGTAGTCGGCGACCAGCAGCGTGTCGGTGCGCGGGTCCATGCCGATCTTGAACGGGTTGCGGAAGCCCATCGCGAAGATCTCCGGACGGGTCTTGTCCGTCCCGGGAGCGAAGAGGTTGCCCTCGGGGATCGTCACCGAACCGTCGTCCTGCGGGGTGATCCGCAGGATCTTGCCCCGGAGGTCGTTGGTGTTGCCCGACGTGCCCTGGGCGTCCCACGCCGCGCGGCCGGGACGCTCGTCGATCGGGCTGAAGCCGTCCGAGGCGAAGGGGTTGGTGTTGTCACCGGTCGCGACGTAGAGGTTGCCCTCGCCGTCGAACTCCAGGGCGCCGCCGGCGTGGCAGCACTCGCTGCGCTGGACCGGGACCTCCAGGAGGACCTGCTCGCTCGCGACGTCGAGGGTGTTCTCGTCGAGGGTGAAGCGGGAGACCCGGTCGGAGGACGAGCCCTGCGGGGAGTAGTAGAGGTACACCCAGCCGTTCTCCTCGAAGCCCGGGTCGAGCTCGATGCCGAGCAGACCGAACTCCTGCACCTGCGTCACGGGGAGCGTGGCCGCAGTGACGGTGCCGCCGTTCGGCTGGACGATCTGGACGCGGCCGTCGCGCTCGATGTAGATCGTGCGGCCGTCCGGCGCGGGCGCCAGGTCCATCGGGTTCTGGGTGTTGAGGTCGAGCTCGACCTTGTCGAAGCTCTCGTCGAGCGTCGCGCTGCAGTCGGCGTCGAGGACGCCTGCCGCGGTCCGGATGCCCTCGAGCATGTGGTCGCGGAACTCGGGCTCGGAGAAGGACGCGTCGGTGTGTCCGCCACCCGTGTACCAGGCGCGGCCACCGTCGTAGTCGTGGCACCAGGCGATCGGGTGGTCCGGGGCCATGGCGCCGTTGCCGGCGTCGTACGTCGACTCGTCGAGGGAGGCGAGGACGTGGACGTCACCGCGCGGGTTGCTGCGGAAGGAGTACCACTCGTCGGTGCGCTCCCAGCGCGCCGGCAGGTGCTCGGTGGAGGGGTGGGCCGGGTCCTCGACGACGACCGTGGCCGTCGGAGTCCCCGGGGGGTGGCTGGCGAAGTAGGCGCCGACGAGCTCGCCGTACCAGGGCCAGTCGTACTCGGTGTCGCTCGCGGCGTGGATGCCGGCGTAGCCGCCGCCGTTCTGGATGTACTCCTCGAACGCGGCCTGCTGCTGGTTGTTGAGGACGTCGCCGGTCGTGGAGAGCCAGACGACGACGTCGTACTGGGCGAGGTTCTCGCTGGTGAAGGCGGCGGCGTCCTCGGTGGCCGTCACCTCGAACCCGTGCTCCTCCCCGAGCTCCTCGATCGCCGCGATGCCTGCGGGGATGGAGCTGTGCCGGAAAGCTGCGGTCTTGCTGAAGACGAGTGCGCTGAAGGGCTCGGTCTCGTCGTGGTCGGTCCCGTCATGGGCCGTTGCGCCGCTCATCCCGAGCGGCACCACCAGTGCGCCGGCGAGCAGGGCGCTTGCGGCCCGTGCTCCCCAGCTTCGTACGGTGGATCTTCTGTGCACAATTCCTCCTCGAACCGTGTACGCAGGGTCGCGTCACGAACCCTCTCTGGTCCGCGACTGCTGTCGGTCGGGTGGGCGGGGTGGCCGCCCTTCCGCCTCGGCAGGGGGACGCAGGTGTGTCTTTGCACCGTCGTCGCCCACCGTGGCTCGCAGCGTAGGCGTTCTTTTGGGTAGCGGTCAACCAAAATCACCCCCGTCTCACGGATCGTCCACCCCGGTCACCCCCACCCTCACCCCGCGCCCCCCCTTCCCCGCCGAGAGCTGGATCTTGCACGCGAGGGCGGGCGGGGGTGGTCAGTCCGTGAGGGGCGTGAGGACGACGCTGCGGAAGTGGACCTCGTCGTCGTCGCCGTGGTTCTGCAGGCCGACGTGCCCGGAGGAGAGGTCACGCGCCGGGTCGGTCGAGACGAACTCGGTGACCACCGCGCCGTTGAGGGACACCGTGATCCGCGGGTCCTGGACGACGACGTCGAGGGTGTTCCACTCCCCCGGCGCGGCGAGGGCCGCGTCCCGGGCGACGACGTCGGCGCCCTGGAAGCCGTACACGGCGCCGGTCGTGCGGTCCGGCGCGTCGGTCGGGTCGATCTGGATCTCGTAGCCCTGCCGCACCGCCACCCACGGGTCGTCACCGGGATCTGGGAAGCCGACGAAGACGCCGGAGTTGTCGTCCCCCGACGCGCGCCACTCGACCGTGAGCCGGTAGTCCGCCAGCTCCTCGGGGAACCACAGCAGCCCCATCCCGCCGACGGTGCGAACCGAGCAGTCCTCGGCGACCTCGAAGCCACCCGGCCCGGCCGACCGCCACCCCTCGAGACTCTCCTGCGAGCCGTCGAGCAGCACCCGTGCGTCACCCGCCGGGTCGGGCCCGCCGCACCTGTCCGGCGTCGACGGCGCCGCGCACCCGACGAGGACGACGGCGCAGGTCACGGCCACGATCAGGCCGCGCGACCTCCCACCCACGGCGCCCTTCCCCTCTGCCGGAATGCTCGGCACGCTACCGTCCGGGCACGGGTGAGGCCCGCAGCCTGCCGGCTGCGGGCCTCACCTTCAGTGGTCAGCCGAGGAGGTCGATGATCACCTCCACCTGGCTGCGCAGGTCGGCCTGCGCCGCGGCGTCGAGCGTGTCGGGCCGCTTCGGGTTGTCCAGGTGCCGCATGAACAGCTCCATGGACCGGACGGCCTGGGCCTCGCGGCCCGCCTCGAGGTGCCGGACGGCCTGCTCGAGCGCCCGGGTGAGCTGACCGGCGATCGGGCCGGCCACGTCACCGGAGGCGATGTAACCCTCGAGCGCGTCGGCCAGCGCCTGCGCGCCCTCGACCGGGTCGGTCGGGGTGCCACCACCGGTGGAGAAGGTGTGCGTCCACTCGGTGGTCGCCCCCTCCTCGAGCCGGAAGCCGTCGAGCACCACCGCGGTGACGGTCACGGTGCCGGAGCCCGGGTAGGTCCCCGGCGCCACGACCTCGCCGTCGACGACGTACTCCACGCCGACCGACCACGGGACGGTGTACGTGTCGTCCTCGGTGCCGTCCTCGTCGGTGAAGGTCACCGCCGCGGGCGCCACGTCGACCGGGCGCGAGCCGTCCTCCCCGGCCTCCAGGCCGGTGAGGTACTCGAAGCCGGTGACCACGAAGTCCTCGCCCTCGGGCGCGACGTCGTACTCCATGACGTAGTACGCGATCTCCGCGTGCTCCTCGGCCGCGCGCAGGATGTCCTGCAGCGGGACGTCGCCCTCACCGAGGTTGGTGAAGGAGGGCCCGCCGGCCGCCCCGAGGTTCGTCGCGTCCTTGATGTGGAGCAGCTCGATGCGGTCGCCGTACTCCTCGAGGAGTGCGGGCACGTCCACACCGCCGTGCGTTGCCCACGCCACGTCCACCTGGAAGGTGACGAACTCGGGGTTCGTCTCCTCGACGAGGATCTCCCAGGCCGACATCTGCTCACCGTTGTGCTCGTACATGGTGGTGAACTCGACGGCGTGGTTGTGGCCGAAGAACTTCCCGATCCCGGCCGCGACGGACCGCTCACCGAGCCGGTTCATCGTCTCCGCCGTCGCGAGGGTGTTCTCGTAGGTGCCGATGCCGGGGGCGGCGAAGCCACCGGAGCCGACGTACTCCTGGCCCAGAGTCTCGACGTACGCGAGCGTGTCGTCGAAGGTGTCCTCCGCGGTGTTGTAGTGCGACGAGGGGACTCGCAGGCCGATCTCGTCGACCATCGCGCGGAACTGCTCGGCCGTGTACGGGGTGAGGTTCCCGCCGTAGGGCTCGATGTTCTCCAGCCCGATCTCGGCCAGCCGCGCGAGCACGGTCGGCAGACCCTCGGCCTCCACCCACGGGATGAGGGAGTACAGGCCGATCGAGACCTTCTCGACGGGGATGAGGACCGGCTCGGCCGGAGGCTCGTCACCGAGCACCCGGAAGTAGTCGAACCGGATGGTCGGCTCCAGCGTCGAGGCGGCGCCGAGGGCGAACAGACCGGTCCGGCCGTCGGCCGCGACACCGGCGTTGGTGACCGCCGGGAACGCGGTCCACGTCTCGCCGCCGTCCACGGAGTAGGAGCCGGTGAAGGTGTCCCCCTCCTTGGCGAGCCGCAGGTGGACCGTGGTCGCGGTGATCTGCGGGGAGCTCGGCTGCGGGTCCTGGACCACACTGCCGACCTCGCTGCGGAGCTCCACCTGCCGCGTCACGGCGGAGCCCGCCGCGTTCGTCGTCAGGGCGTCGAGCTTCACGTAGTTGTCGTCGTCGACGTGGACGATGAGGCCACCCTGCTCGTACTGCTGGCTGGTCTCGGACATGTCGACGACGGTCTCCACGGTCCAGTCCTCGTCACCGAGGTCCTGGAGCACGAAGTTCGCCGGGGTCTGGTTGTCACCGCCGTAGATGTCACCGGGGGTGGCGTCCAGCTCGAGGTGGCCGTCGACCACGCGCAGGTGCTCCGGCGCGGGCCGCACGACCTGCCAGCGGCACTCGTCGAGCTCCGAGCCGTCGAACTCGTCGCTCGGGGCGACCTCGTCGCACTGGGACGGAGGCCCGTCGACGGTCACGGTGACCGTCGCGGTGGAGCTGGCACCACCGGCGTCGGTCGCGGTGACCGTCGCGGTGTAGGTGCCGGGCTCGGTGTAGGTGTGGGTCACCTCGGCACCCTCACCCGTGGATCCGTCGCCGAAGTCCCACGCGAGGGTGACGTCGTCGCCGTCGGGGTCGGAGGCGGTCGCGGTGAAGGTCACCTCGAGCGGGGCCTCCCCGGAGGTCGGGGTGGCCTGCGCCTCCACCGTCGGGGCGATGTTGTCGGCAGCGCCGCGACCCGAGTACCGGATCTCGTCGATGTCGAAGAGCGCCTCGGTCTCGTGGCCGGTGAACACGAAGTACACCGGTCCGGTGCCCTCGAGGGCGTCGAGCTCGACGACCTCGCTGGTCTCCCAGACCTCCCAGCCACCGGTGTTGCCGAGCTCGACGCTCGCCGCGAGGTGGCCGTCGACCGAGCCCTGGCGCACCTCGAGGGTGCCGCCCGCGCCTCCGGAGGTGTACCGGAAGGACACGCCGTCGATGTTGACGAAGTTCAGCGGGTCGAAGGCGATCCAGTCACCGTTGTGGATGTCGCCGACCTGCTGACCGCCGGCTGCTCCGTCCTTGGCGAAGACGTTGACGCCCTCGGCCTCGTCGTAGAACTCGGCCTGCTGGGTGCGCAGCCGCAGCATCGCCTCGTCGTCCCCGGTGAGGCTGGGGACATCGCCCTCTCCGCCCTGGTCGGCGTAGCGGACGTTGATGATGCCGAAGATGTCGGCGTCCAGCCCGTGGCCATCGTCGGCCGCGGTGGCGATGGTGCCCTCACAGCCGGACACGCGGGACAGCGGGTGCCCGTGGCTGTCGTGGCCGAGGATGTACTCCACGACGACGTCGGCGCAGTCGATCTCGCCGTCCTCCGGGTCGGTGACGGTCACCTTGAAGGGGATCCGGTCGCCGAAGGAGAAGATGGAGCCGTCCTCGGGGAACTCGAGCTCGACCGTCGGTGCGGTGTTGCCCGCGGTGATGTTCACGGTCGCGGTACCCACGCGCCCGTCGGCCGCGACGACGTTGAGCCGCACGGTGTGGACGCCCGGGTCGGTGAACGTGTGCTCGACGGTGACGCCGGTGGCGTCCGCCGTCCCGTCGTTGTCGAAGTCCCACTCGTAGGTGAGGTCGCTGTCCTCCGGATCGGTGGACGTCGAGGCGTCGAACTCGACGGTGAGCGGCAGGGGGCCGCTCGTCGCCGAGGTCTCGATGCGCGCGACCGGGTTGAGCTGCCCGACGTAGTCGATGCGGTACAGCGCGGAGAACTCGTCACCGCCGAACCAGCTCTGGCCGTAGTCGAGGATGTACATCGCGCCGTCCGGCCCGAACTCGACGTTCATCGGCCACGAGAGGTCGAGCCACTCGAAGGACGGGACGACGTCGACGAGGTTGCCCTCGTCGTCGGTGACGAACTCCCGGATCCAGCCACGGCCCCACTCGTAGTTGAAGGTCTTGCCGTCGAAGTACTCCGGCCACTTCGTCGGGGAGTCGAGCTCCGGGTCGAAGCGGTAGGTCGGGCCGCCCATGGGCGACTCGCTGCCGGTGCCGAGCTGGGGCTCGCTGCCACCGTCGTAGGGCAGCCATGCCGGGACCGCCGGCGGCAGGTTCGTCAGGCCCGTGTTGTGCGCGCTGTCGTTGACGAGGTTCGCGCAGTCGAACTTCGGCCCGGACGTGCCGGCGGCGAAGTCGTAGTCGTTGTAGGCGTCGTTGTCACCGTGGCAGAAGGGCCAGCCGAAGTTGCCCGGCTCCTTGATGAGGTTGAACTCCACCTGGCCACCGGGGCCGCGGTCGGCGTTGGCCGCACCGGCGTCGGGGCCGTAGTCACCGAGGTGGATCCAGCCCGTCTCCTTGTCGACGGCGAAGCGGAACGGGTTGCGGAAGCCCATCGCGTAGATCTCTTCGCGCACGAGCTCCGGGTCGTACTCCTCGGAGTCGAAGAGGTTGCCCTCCGGGACGGTGTACGTGCTGCCCGGCCCCGGCTCCGCGTCGTCGGCGATCTCGTCCATGACGTCGATGCGGATGAGCTTGCCGCGCAGGTCGTTGGTGTTGCCGGAGGTCCGGCGGCCGTCGAACGCGGGGTTGCGGTTCTCCCGGTCGTCCAGCGGGGAGTACCCGTCGGAGGCGAAGGGGTTGGTGTCGTCACCGGTCGACAGGTAGAGGTTGCCCTCGGCGTCGAAGTCGATCTCACCGCCGGCGTGGCAGCAGATGCCACGGTCGGCCTCGACGCGCAGGATCTCCTGCTCCGAGGCGAGGTCGAGGGTGCCGTCCTCGGCGAGCTGGAAGCGCGAGAGGCTGTTGTGGCCCTCGAACGGCTCGTACGCCGACGGCGGCCCGGTCTCGGGCGCGTCACCCGGGGGCGTGTCCAGCGGCGGGGCGTAGTAGAGGTAGACCCAGCGGTTCTCCTCGAAGTTCGGGTCGATCGCGATGCCCTGCAGGCCGTCCTCGTCGTGGTTGTAGACGGGGATGGTCGCGGCGGTGCGGGTCGAGGCGTCGGCCGTCGTGTAGAAGACGCGGCCGTCGCGCGCGGTGTGCAGCACGTCGCCGTTCGGCAGGACCGCGAGCGCGATCGGCTCACCGATGGTCGCTCCCCCCTTGGCGAGGGTCACCTGCTCGAAGGAGCTCTCGACGGTCGCGGCGCAGTCCGCGCCCTCGACGCCCGCGGCGGTGCGGATGCCGCCGAGGATGTGCTGGACGAACTCCGGCTCGCTGTAGGACTCGTTGGTGTGCCCGCCACCGGTGTACCAGGAGCGTCCGCCGTCGTAGTCGTGGCACCAGGCGATCGGGTGGTCGGTGCCCATGGCGGCGTTGCCGGGCTCGTAGGTGGTCTCGTCGAGCGTCGCGAGGACGTGGACGTCGCCGCGCGGGTTCTCGCGGTAGTTGTACCACTCGTCCGTGCGGTTCCAGCGCATCGGCAGGTGCGCCGTCGAGGGGTGGACGCGGTCGACGACGGCGACGTCCGCGTTGGGGGTGCCGGGAGGGTGGCTGGCGAAGTAGGCACCGACGAGCTCGCCGTACCAGGGCCAGTCGTACTCGGTGTCGCTCGCGGCGTGGATGCCGGCGTAGCCGCCACCGTCCTGGATGTACTGCTCGAAGGCCCCCTGCTGCTCGTCGTTGAGCACGTCACCGGTGGTGGAGAGCCAGACGACGACGTCGTAGTTGGCGAGGTTCTCCTCGGTGAAGGCGGTGGAGTCCTCGGTGTGGTCGACGGCGAAGCCGTGCTCCTCACCGAGCTGCTGGATGGCCGCCACACCGGCAGGGATCGAGCCGTGCCGGAAACCGGCCGTCTTCGAGAAGACGAGGGCGCTGAACTCGGCATCCTCCTCTGCGTGTGGCTCTCCGTCATGGGCACTGGCACCACTCATGCCGAGCGGCGCCAGGAGCACGGCGGCGAGCGCCGCGCTCGCGCCCCGGGCCCACCACCGTCCCCCGTTGGTTCGTCTGACCACGATTCCTCCTTGAAGTCGCGTACGCGTCCGGGCCACGGGCGCAGCCCTGTTCGGGTGTCACCACCGACGACGGGTCAGCGCCACATCACGCGTTGCCCCCCGTCGACGTAGGCGCCCCTACGTCGTGCACCGAAGGAGCGTATGGCGATTTATGTGCATGGTCAATCAAAAGTCATACGCGAGGTAGGAGGGTTAGGTGATCGTGGTGCGGGGGTTAGGTGATCACTTCCACCTTTAGGAGGAGGGTGGATCGCGGCGGTGGCGCGGGTGGCGGTGACACCACACCGGTGTGACTCCACCGTTAGGAGGAAACCGCGCCGTTGCCGCATGCCGGACACCGCGAGCACGCTGCGCGGACGCTCGACCTGCCCCCTCTGGGACGCACTTTTGCGTCCGCTCGAGCTGCACAGGGTGCGTCCCCGGGCGCCAGGGGGTGTCCCAGAGAGGTGGGGGCGGGGCGGAGACGGGCCAGGGGCCCGCAGCCGTGTGGCTGCGGGCCCCTGGTCGTGCTCGGACGGTCGTCAGACCGCGACCACCTGTCCCGGCGTCGCGAGCGCGGTGCTCACGACGGCGGGGGGCAGGCGACGCAGACCGAGGGTGTCGGTCCCGTTGCCGTCCCAGTCACCGACGAACACCTGGTCGCCGACGCGGCCGTAGGTGACGACGAGGTCCGCGTTCCCACCGGAGAGGGAGTTCTTCGCGAAGTACGTCGCACCGCGGCGCACGGCCAGCGTGTCGGTCCCGTTGCCGTCCCAGTCGCCCGCCATCGTGACGTCGTCCGGACGTCCGTAGGCGAAGACCGTGTCGGCGGCACCACCGGTGAGCGAGTTCTTCACGTGGTACTCGCTCCCGCGGCGCACGGCCAGGCTGTCGCGGCCGTCGCCGTCCCAGTCGCCGACCAGCACCGTGTCGCCCCCGCGGCCGTAGGCGACGACCGTGTCGGCCGCACCCCCGCCGAGGGAGTTCTTGATGTGGTACGCCGCGCCGCGACGAACCGCGAACGTGTCCTTGCCGTCGCCGTCCCAGTCACCGACGAGGACGGTGTCACCCGCACGCCCGTAGACGAACGTGGCGTCCGCAGCGCCCCCACGCGGGCTGTTGCTCACGTGGAAGACGTTGCCGCGACGAACGGCGATGGAGTCGGTCCCGTCCCCGTCCCAGTCACCGATGAAGACCTCGTCGGTGAACCGGCCGTAGTGGAACGCGTGCGCCGTGCCGCCCTTCCAGTCGTTCGACAGGAAGAAGCCGTGCTCCTGGCTCGGCACGGGGGTGGGCGCGCCGGCCGCGGAGAACGTCCGGGTCCACTCGGTGGTGGCCCCCTCCGCCAGCTCGAAGCCGGCCGCGGCGCGAGCGGTGACGGTCACGGTGCCGGAGCCCGGGTGGGTCCCCGGCGCCTTGACCTCGCCGTCGACGACGTACTGGACGCCGGTCACCCGCGGCACCGTGTAGGTGTCGTTCTCGGTGCCGACCTCGTCGGTGAAGGTCACCGGCTGCGTGGTCGTCTCGACGGGGCGGCTGCCGGCCTCGCCGGCGGGGACGCCGGTGAGGTACTCGTAGCCGGTCTCGACGAAGGACGGACCGTTCGGGGAGACGTCGTACTCGAGGACGTAGAGCGAGACGTTCGCGTGGTCGCGAGCGGCGCGCAGGATGTCCTGGAGCGGGACGTCGCCGTCACCGAGGTTGGTGAACGTCGGGCTGGTCCCGCCGAGGTTGGTGGCGTCCTTGACGTGGAGCAGCTCGATGCGGTCGCCGTACTCCTCGATGAGAGCCGGCACGTCGATCCCGGCGTGCGCGGCCCAGGCCACGTCGAGCTGGAACGTCACGTAGCGCGGGTCGGTCTCCTCGACGAGGATCTCCCACGCCGACATCTCCTCGCCGCCGTGGTTGTACACGGTGGTGAACTCGGTCGCGTGGTTGTGACCGAAGAGCTTCCCGGTCCCCGCCTCGACGGACCGCTGACCGAGCCGGTCCATCGTCTCCGCCGTGCGCAGGGTGCGCCCGTAGGTGCTGATGCCCGGGTCGGCGAAGCCGCCGGAGCCGACGTACCGCTGGCCGAGCGTGTCGACGTACTCCAGCGTCGCGTCGAAGGTGTTCTCCGCGACGTTGTAGTGCGACGAGGGCACGTCGAGCCCGATGAGGTCGACCATCGCGCGGAACTCCTCGGCGGTGTACCCGCCGAAGTTGGACCCGAACGGCTCGACGTTCTGGAAGCCGATCTCCGCGAGGCGCGCGAGCACGCTCGGCAGACCCTCGGCCTGCACCCACGGGATCAGGGAGAACATGCCGATCGACACGTCCTCGCTGTCGACCCGGACGGGGGCGAGCTCCTCACCGGTGAGGTAGGAGAAGCCGGTCTCGACGAAGGTCTCGCCGTGCGCGGCGCGGTCGAACTCGAGGACGTAGTACGCGATCTCCGCGTGCTCCTCGGCCGCCCACAGGATCTCCTGCAGCGGGACCTCTCCCTCACCGAGGTTGGTGAAGGTCGGGTTCGTCGGGCCGCCGAGGTTGACGGCGTCCTTCACGTGCAGCAGCTCGATCCGGTCGCCGTGCTCCTCGATGAGGGCAGGCACGTCGATCCCGGCGTGAGCCGCCCACGCGACGTCGAGCTGGAAGGTGACGAACTCGGGGTTCGTCTCCTCGACGAGGATCTCCCACGCCGACATCTGCTCACCGTCGTGCTCGTACACGGTGGTGAACTCGGTGGCGTGGTTGTGGCCGAAGAACTTGCCGATGCCGGCCTCGACGGACCGCTCACCGAGCCGGTTCATCGTCTCCGCCGTCGCGAGGGTGTTCTCGTAGGTGCCGATGCCGGGGGCCGCGAAGCCACCGGACCCGACGTACTCCTGGCCCAGCGTCTCGACGAACTCCAGCGTGGCGTCGAAGGTGTTCTCGGCGGTGTTGTAGTGCGACGAGGGGACCCGCAGGCCGATCTCCTCGACCATCGCGCGGAACTCCTCGGCCGTGTAGCCGTTGAAGTTGGACCCGAACGGCTCGACGTTCTGGAAGCCGATCTCCGCCAGACGCCCGAGGACGTTCGGCAGACCGTCCGAGGTCACCCACGGGATGAGGGAGAACATGCCGATCGACACCTTCTCCGCCGGGATCTCGATGTTCCCGGCCGGACGGCCCGAGGCGGTGAAGTACAGCGAGTCGAGGTCGACTCCGCCGGTGCTCGTGACGACGAGCTCACCGGCGCCCTCGGGGGCGTTCCTGAAGCTGACCTCGACGTCCTGCCAGCCGTCGACGGGAGCGTCGGCGTAGGCGGCGAGGAGCTCGGAGCGCGCGTGGCCCGAGAGCACGCTCGCGTCCACCGCCTCGAGCGCGACGTCGGCGATCGCGTCGACCGCGTCGGCCGGGATGACCTCGCTGATGAGCGGGCCACCGACCGGGTCGGCGAACCACTGCGCCACCGTGGAGGCACCCGTGAGGGCCTTCTCCGCCTGGGCGAACTCGATCGTGGCGACGGTCTCGTCGCCCCAGCCCAGGGAGATGGTGCCCTCGCCCCTGCCGCGCGCCGTCACCGTGTCGATGACGTCGCCCGTCGGGGCGTGGGTGAAGGCGAACGGACGGAAGGTGATCGAGTCACCCTCGTCGAGCTCGCTCACGTAGCCGCCGGCGCCGGCCTCGGCGTCGTCGACCACGGTGATGCCCTCGGAGGCGTCGAACCACTCGGCCTGCTGGACCTCGGGCTTGAGCACGAGGGTGGCCTCGCCGGTGATGGACGGGACGTCACCCTGCGCGCGGTCGGCGTAGGTGACGACGAGGGTGCCGTAGATCTTCTCGCCCTCGCCGTGCTCGACGGCGTCCTCGCTGGTCTGGAGGGTGAACTCGCAGCCGCGTCCGGACTGCTCCGGGTGGGCGTGCTCGTTGTGGCCGAGTCCGAACGTCCACCGGACGTCGTTGCAGACGAAGTCCGTGCCGTCCTCGGCGTCGGTCACCGTGACGGAGACCGGCACCGCGTCGCCCCAGTTGAAGACCGCGCCGTCGGGCACGCTCAGGGAGATCTCCGGAGCGGTGTTGCCGACGCTGATCTGCCGGATGGCGATGCCCGCCTTGCCCTCCGGGTCGGTGGCGCGCAGGGCGGCGTTGTACACACCGCGCTCGGCGTAGGTGAACGTGGGGTTCACGCCGGTGGCGTCGTCGTACTGGCCGTCACCGTCGAGGTCCCACGTGTAGGTGAGCTCGGCACCCTCCGGGTCGCGCGACGCGGAGGCGTCGAAGACGACCTCGAGCGGCGCGTCACTGCCGGAGACCGGCGTCGCAGTGAAGGCGGCCTGCGGCGTCTTGTTGCCGTCGCCCACGTAGTTGACGCGGTAGAGGCCCGCGTCCGGGTTCTGGCGGAAGAAGCCGTCACCGTACTCGAGGACGTACAGCGAGCCGTCCGGCCCGAACTCCATGTCCATGACGTTGTCCCAGATGGGCTGGTTCACCGTCTCGAGGTGGAGGTTGGGCAGGAAGTTCTCCACGGCGGTGACGACACCGTCGGAGGAGAGCTCGTCCATCGTGATCGCGGCGACGTAGTCCTGGGAGAACTCCGCCATGAGCGGCTTGCCGTCCCAGTACTCCGGGAACTTGGTCTCCGAGTCGTACTGGTCGAAACGGTAGATCGGGCCACCCATGGGGGCCTGACCGGTCGCGGTGCGGAACTCGACGAACTCGTCCCACGGCTGGTCGCCGACGTTGTCGCCGTAGTAGACCTGCGGCTCGGTGACCGGGGGGAGCTGGGTGAGGCCGGTGTTCCACGTGGAGTTGTTCTCCGGGCCGCCTGCGCAGTCGAAGAACTCACCCGGCGTGCCGGTCGCGTAGTCCCACTCGTTGTAGGCGCCGCCCTCGTTCGGGCCGTGGCAGTAGGGCCACCCGCCGTTCATCGGCTCGGTGGTCAGCTGCCACTCGACGTAGCCCATGGGGCCACGGTCGGCCTGGGCCGCTCCGGCGTCGGGGCCGTAGTCGCCCCAGACGAGCGCGCCGGTCTCGATGTCGAAGTCGATCCGGAAGGGGTTGCGAAGACCCATCACGTAGATCTCCTCGCGGACGAGGTCGGGGTCGTACGCCTCGTCGTCGAAGAGGTTGCCCTCGGGGATCGTGTAGGTCGCGCCCGGCCCGGGCTCGGCGTCCGGCGCGATCTCGTCCAGGACGTCGATCCGCAGGATCGCACCGCGCAGGTCGTTGGTGTTGCCGGCGCCGCGGCGGGCGTCGAAGCCGGGGTTCATGCCCGGGGCGTTGTTGATCGGCGTGTAGCCGTTGGCGCCCGGGGTGCCGGCGGGGGTGTTGTCACCCGTCGACAGGTAGAGGTTGCCGTCCGCGTCGAACGCGATGTCCGCGCCGACGTGGCAGCACTGGCCGCGCTGGGCGTCGACCTTGATGATCTCCTGCTCCGAGGCGAGGTCGAGCGTGCCCGTCTCCTCGTCCCACTGGAAGCGGGAGAGCACGTTGTAGCCGAGCCACTGGTCCCAGTAGGTCTCGGGGTCGGCCCCCGCGGGCAGGGTGTTCGGCGCGTTCCCGGCCGGGGTGGTCTCGGGGTAGGGCGTCCCGTCCGCCGACGTCCCGGACATGACCCGGGGGGCGTAGACGAGGTAGACCCAGTTGTTGTTCTCGAAGTCCGGGTCCAGCGCGACACCCTGGAGACCGTCCTCCGAGTTCGCGTAGACGTCGAGGCGGGCGGCCTGGGTGGTCGCGCCCGTCGCCGGGTCCGTCAGACGGACGACGCCGTCACGCGCGGTGTGGAGCACCCGCGAGTCCGGGAGCACGGCGAGGTCGAGTGGTTCGCCCGTGTTCTTCGTCAGCAGGGTCTTCTCGTAGTTGTTCCAGTCCAGCGCCGGCTCGGCGCTGTCCTGTGCCGGGGCCGCGTCGTGCGGCGCGTCCGGGTTGGCCTGCGCTCCGCTCATGGCGAGCGGCAGCACGAGAGCGCTGGCCAGCAGCGCGCTCGCGCCTCGGGTCGCCCAGCGGCGCCCCGTTGATCGTCTTGCCACGAATCCTCCTTGAGTCGCGCACGTCGTCGGCTCCGCAACGCAGCGGAGCCGCGCACCGGGAGAGTGACTGACGGAGGGTCCGCCAAACTGCCGCCCGCCCGGCGGGTCGTGGACCGCATCACGCGATGCACGCCCCTTGTGCTTCAGGTCACGACCTTTCGGACGATATGCCCCACTTCGGCACACGTCAAATCAAAAGTCGCCCTATGCGGCTCGGGTTCAGGATGCGCAACGCGCACCTTTGGTATAGGCCGAGACTTAGCGCGTCGTCGCGCTCAGGCCTTGGCGGCGACGACGTACCCGGCCGCGTCGTCGAGCGTGCGCGCGACCATCTCCCCCACGCCCCGGACCACGGCGTCGGCCGCCGCGAGCGCCGGCGAGGCAGCGAGCAGCCCGTCGACGGCGTCGAGCTCAGCACGCGCCTGACGCACCACACGGTCGGGCGCCTCCGAGCGGGCGAGCTCCCGGCGCACGACCCGCGCCGTCCCCTCGTCGAGGTCGGGGCGCCCGACGTCCGCCGCGATCACCCGCCACACCGGCAGGGTGCGGGCATGGAGCATGAGCGTCGTCGCCTTGCCCTCGCGCAGGTCCGACAGCGCGCTCTTCCCGGTGACCGACTCGGGGGCGAAGACGCCGAGGAGGTCGTCGACGAGCTGGAAGGCCTTGCCGAGGGCGAGGCCGACGGCCTCGACCTCGCCGCGCAGCGCGGGGGGCGCCCCGGCGAGGATCGCCCCGGCGCGCAGAGGGGCCTGGAAGGAGTAGAGGGCGGTCTTCTCGGCGGCGATCCGCAGGGCGTCGTCGAGCGAGACGTCCTGCAGGCCGAGCGCCGCGGCGACGTCGCCGAGCTCGCCGCCGACGCTGACGAACACCGTGTCCCAGAGCAGCTCCTGGAGACGGGCGTGGAGGTCGGGCGGGGCGGCGACGCCGGCGACGAGCCGGTGCGCCAGGGAGATGGCGAGATCGCCCGCGAGGACGGCGGAGGCCTCGGCCAGCTCCTCCGCCTGGAGGTCCGGCGCTCCCGCCTCGCGGGCGACCATCCCCATGCGGGCGGCGAGGTTGAGCTCGCCGCGGCGCATCGTGTCGTGGTCGATGAGGTCGTCGTGGACGAGGAAGCCCGCATGAAGCAGCTCGAAGGCCGCCCCGACCTGCGCGGCCGCCTCCCGCCGGGGGCCGCCGAGCGCGTCGTGGACCTCGACGACGAGCCTCCCGCGGAACCGCTTGCCGCCGCTCACGGCGCGGCCGAGCTCGTCCCACAGCCGCCGGTAGAGGACGCCGTGGCGCCCCGCCCGCGGGCCGACCTCGGCGAGCACCCGCTCGAGGACGGCACCCACCTCCTCACCCGCTGTCCGCACGGGGAGATGCGCGCCCGTCCCGGTCGCCAGTCCGCTACTGTCCACTCGTCCCTCCTCCCGGCCGCCACGACGCCACCGTTGGTCACCTCCACCGCGGTACACCGGCGCACCCGGGTAGGTTCAGGACAAGCGGACGATGTGTTACCGTCTTTTGTCAAGACGTGTCTCACACGGAAGACACTGCCTTACCTAACAGGGCAGAGTTCCGGCAGCCACAGGCGGTTGCCGTGCACATACGACGAGGTGATGTGATGTCCCAGGGTACTGCCGTCGACGGAACGCGAACCGGGGTCTGGTTCGTCGGGGCCCGCGGCTCGGTCGCCACCACGGCCACGCTCGGCACGCTCGCGATGAACGCGGGGCTCGCTCCCCGCACCGGACTCGTGAGCGAGCTCGAGCCCGTCGCCGTCGCCGGGCTCCCCCCGGTCGAGGGTCTGGTGACCGGCGGCCACGACGTCATCGAGACCCCGCTCGCGCACCGCGCGCAGGTCCTCGCGGACGGCGGGGTCTTCCCCCCGGCCCTCGTCGCCGCCCTCGGCGCCGAGCTCGCCGCGGCCGACTCGCGCATCCGTCTCGCGCCGCGCCGCGACACCCAGCGTGAGGCCGCCCAGGCGATCAGCGACGACATCCGCGCCTTCCGCGACGAGCACCGGCTCGACCGCGTCGTCGTCGTCGACGTCTCGAGCACCGAGCCGCCCGCCGAGTCCAAGCCCGAGCTCGACAACCTCGCCGCGCTCGAGTCCGCGCTCGACGCCGGATCGGCGCCGCTGCCGCAGAGCTCGCTCTACGCCTACGCCGCCTTCCGGGCCGGCTGCCCGCTCGTCTCCTTCACCCCGAGCCCGGGGGCCACCCTCGGCGCGCTCACCGAGCTCGCCAAGCAGCAGGCCCTGCCGTGGGCCGGGCGCGATGGCAAGACCGGCGAGACGCTCGTGAAGTCGGCGCTCGCCCCCATGTTCGCCACCCGCGCCCTGCGGGTGCGCTCCTGGGCGTCCTACAACATGCTCGGCGGCGGAGACGGCCGGACCCTCGCCGACCCGCGCGCCGCCGTGAGCAAGACGACGACGAAGGGCGCCGGCCTGGACGCCATGCTCGGCTACCACGTCGACGGCCCCATGCACATCGACTACGTCGAGGACCTCGGCGACTGGAAGACCGCGTGGGACAACGTCTCCTTCGAGGGCTTCCTCGGCACCCGGATGACGATGCAGTTCACCTGGGAGGGCTGCGACTCCGCGCTCGCCGCCCCGCTCGTCGTCGACCTCGTCCGGCTCACCGCCAAGGCGCACGAGCGCGGTGAGAACGGGGTCCTCGGCCCTCTGTCCTTCTTCTTCAAGGACCCGCTCGGCAGCATCGACCACACCCTCGCCGGGCAGTGGCGGGCGCTGACCCAGTGGTGCGAGCAGCTCGGCGCCCGGGCGTGACCACCGCCCGCGACCTCGCCGAGCTCGTCCGGCTGCCGGCTGCGCTCTCGGTGCCCGGCGACGCGCTCGCCGGCGCCGTCGCCGCCGGCGGGCCGGACCGGCGCACCCTGCCCCTCGCGGCGTCCTCGGTGTGCCTGTACTGGGCGGGCATGGCGCTCAACGACTACGCCGACCGCGACCTCGACGCCGTCGAGCGGCCCGAGCGGCCCATCCCCTCCGGGCGGGTGAGCCCGACGACGGCGCTACGGCTCGCGGGCGGGCTCACCGCCGCCGCCCTCGGGCTCGCCGCGTGCGGCGGGCGCCGCGCGCTGGCCGTCGCGGTCCCCCTCGCGGGCACCGTCTGGGCCTACGACCTGCTCGCCAAGCCCACCCCGCTCGGACCGGTCCTCATGGGCTCGGCCCGCGCCCTCGACGTCCTGCTCGGCGGCTCGGCCGACCCGCGCCGGGCGCTGCCCGCGGCCGCGGCGCTCGGTGCCCACACCGTCGCCGTCACCGCGCTCAGCCGCGGCGAGGTCCACGGCTCCACGCCCGCCGTCGCCGGCGCGGCCCTCGCCACGACCGGCGCGGTGGCCACCGCCGTCGTCGCTCGCGGCGTGCGCCCCCGGCGCCTGCTGCCCGGGCTGGCCACCGCCGCGCTCGCCGCGAGCTACGCCGCCACGGTCGGCCGCGCCCAGGCGGAGGCGGTCCGCACGCCCGACGCCGTGACCGTCCGCCGCGCCACCGGCACCGGCATCCGTGGGATGGTCCCGCTCCAGGCCGCGCTCGTCGCCGGGGGCGGGGCCGTCGCCGCCGCTCTCGCACTCACCGTCGCCGGCCCCGTGCTCCGCGCCGCCGCGAAGGGAATCTCACCGACATGACCATGCGCCTGTCCTACGGGACGAACGGCTTCACCGACCACCGCCTGCCCGACGCGCTGGAGATCATCGCCGAGCTGGGCTACGAGGGCGTCGCGCTCACCCTGGACCACCAGCACCTCGACCCCTTCTCCCCCGGGCTGGCCGAGCGCGTCGCGCAGACCGCGGCCCAGCTCGAGCGGCTGGGGCTCGGCGTCGTCGTCGAGACGGGCGCCCGCTACGTCCTGGACCCGTGGCGCAAGCACGAGCCGACGTTCCTGTCCGCCGAGGGTGCCGAGCTGCGCGCCCGCCTCATCCACGACGCCGTCGACGTCGCCGTCGACCTCGGCGGTGACGCCGTCCACCTGTGGTCCGGCGCCCTGCCGCCCGGGACCTCCGAGGACGTCGCCTGGGAGCGGCTCGTCTCCGGCCTCGCGCCGGTGCTCGAGCACGCCGAGGAGGCCGGCGTCCGCCTCGCCTTCGAGCCCGAGCCGGGCATGTTCGTCAGCCGCCTCGACGGCGTCCGGGAGCTGCGCGCGCGGATGGGCGACCCCGCTGCGCTCGTCGCGACCGTCGACGTCGGGCACGCCGTCGTCAACGAGGACCTGCCGCCGCACGAGTGCATCCGCGCCGCCGGTGACCTCGTCGCCCACGTCCAGATCGAGGACATGCGCCGCGGGGTGCACGAGCACCTCGAGTTCGGCGAGGGGGAGGTCGACGTCCCGGCGTCCCTGCGGGCCCTGCTCGACATCGGCTACGACGGCCTCGTCTCCGTCGAGCTCACCCGGCACGCCCACGACGCCCCCGCCGTCGCACGCCGCTCCATGGAGGCGCTGCGCACCGCCCTCGCGGCCGCCGAGGCCGCCGGTCCGTCCACCCCATCCGCCCACAGGAGCTGACATGAGCCGTACCCAGCAGCTGCGCGCCGACCTCGCCGAGCACCTCTCCCCGGCCGCGAGCGAGCGGCTGGAGCAGATGACCGCGCAGATCGCCGCCGACCCCACCGTCATCGGGCGCCTCTTCCCGGCCGCTGCGCGGGAGGTCGCCCGCGGTCCGCTGGACCCGGCGGACCGCAGCGGCCTGTACGGTCCCACCCTCGACGACGCCGTCCGCGGCGTCCTCGTCGCCGCGCTCCTCGAGGCGCTCGACGACGAGGAGGCGGCCCTGCGCGAGCTCACCGAGCTCTACCGCTTCGGCGACGGCGACGAGAAGCGCGCCGTGCTGCGCGCCCTCGACGGCCTGGGCACCGCTGCCCAGCCCCTCGTCGAGGACGGGCTGCGCACCAACGACATCCGCATCGTCGCCGCCGCCATGGGCGAGTGGTCCGGGCAGCGGCTCGACCCCGCCACCTGGCGCCAGGGCGTCCTGAAGTGCCTGTTCGTCGGCGTGCCCCTCGCGGCGGTCGACAGCCTCGGTGAGCGCACCGACGACGAGCTCGGCCGCATGGTCGCCGCCTACGCCCACGAGAGGCTCGCCGCCGGCCGCGCCGTGCCCGAGGACGTGCGCCTCGTCCTCGACCGCGTCCCCCACGTCCTGGACCAGTTCCCCGACGTCGCCGCCACCCTGCGGCCCACCGCCTGACCACCCCACCAGGAGCCCGCCATGCGCATCTTCGACCCGCACATCCACATGACGTCCCGCACGACGGACGACTACGAGGCCATGCACGCGGCCGGCGTGCGGGCCCTGGTCGAGCCGGCGTTCTGGCTCGGCCAGCCCCGCACCACCGTGGGCTCCTTCGTCGACTACTTCGACGCGCTCGTCGGCTGGGAGCGCTTCCGCGCCTCCCAGTTCGGCATCGCGCACCACGCGACGATCGCGCTCAACCCCAAGGAGGCCAACGACCCGCGCTGCCTCGGCGTGCTGGACGTGCTGCCCCGCTACCTCGCCAAGGACGGCGTCGTCGCCGTCGGCGAGGTCGGGTTCGACTCGATGACCGAGGCCGAGGAGCGGGTCTTCGCCCGCCAGCTCGAGCTCGCCGGCGAGTTCGGCCTGCCCGCCATGGTCCACACCCCCCACCGGGACAAGGCCGTCGGCACCCGCCGCACCCTCGACCTCGTCGCCGAGGTCGGCATCGAGCCCGGGATGGTCGTCGTCGACCACCTCAACGAGACCACCGTCGAGATGGTCGACGACGCCGGCGCCTGGCTCGCGTTCTCCATCTACCCCGACACGAAGATGGACGAGCACCGCCTCGTGCGCATCCTCCAGGAGCGCGGGCTGGACCGGGTGCTGGTGAACTCCGCCGCCGACTGGGGCCGCAGCGACCCGCTGAAGACCTACAAGACCGGCCAGGCGATGCTTGCCGCCGGCTTCACCGACGACGACGTCGACCGCGTGCTGTGGCGCAACCCGGTGGAGTTCTTCGGGCAGAGCGGGCGCCTCATGCTCGACTACGACACCACCGACCGGACGGCGGCGACCTTCGAGGGCAACTCGATCCTGCGCGGAGAGCGCACCGGGGCCTGACATGCGCCTGCGTCACCCGGACGGGACCGTCGTCCACCTCGCCTACTGCAGCAACGTCCACCCCGCGGAGGACCTCGCCGGGATCCACGACCAGCTCCGCCGCTTCGCCGGGCCGGTGCGCGCCGAGCTCGGCGTCGACCGGCTCGGCCTGGGGCTGTGGCTGCCGGCGCAGGCGGCCGGGCTGCTCGCCGCCGACAGGTCCGAGCTCGCGGCGCTGCGTCGCACGCTGGACGAGCAGGGCCTGGAGGTCGTCACGCTCAACGCCTTCCCCTACGGCGGCTTCCACGACCCGGTGGTCAAGCACCGCGTCTACCGGCCCGACTGGACCGAGCCCGAGCGCCTGGAGTTCACGCTCGACGCCGCGGCCGTGCTCGCCGGGCTGCTGCCCGAGGACGCCGTCCGCGGCAGCGTGAGCACCCTTCCGCTCGCATGGCACACGCCGTGGTCGCCCGAGCGGGCGGCCACGGCTCGGGTGAACCTCGACCTGCTCGCCGACGGCCTGGCCCGGCTGCGTGACCGCACCGGACGCACCGTGCGGGTGGGCCTGGAGCCCGAGCCCGGCTGCGTCGTCGAGACGACGGCCCAGGCCGTCCGCGAGCTCGCCGGCATCGACACCGAGCACCTCGGGGTGTGCGTCGACACCGCGCACCTCGCCACCGTCTTCGAGGACCCCGCCGAGGCGATGGCTCGGCTCACCTCGGCGGGGCTGCCCGTCGTCAAGGCGCAGGTGTCCGCCGCCCTCGACGTCGCGGACCCCGCCGACCCGGCCTCGCGCGCCGTCCTCGCCGAGTTCGTCGAGGACCGCTTCCTCCACCAGGTCCGCGAGCCCACCGCCGACGGCGTCGTCGGGCGCGACGACCTGCCCGAGGCGCTCGGGGACGAGCCGCTGCCCGCCGAAGGACCCTGGCGGGTGCACTTCCACCTGCCGCTGCACTCGGCCCCGCGCAGCCCGCTGGGCAGCACGACGGCCTCGCTCACCGCGTCGCTCGGGGCGCTCGTCGGCGGCCCGCGGCCCCTGACCGACCACCTCGAGGTGGAGACCTACACGTGGGCGGTCCTGCCGCCCGACCAGCGCCCGGCGGACGACGCCGGGCTCGTCGCGGGGATCGCGGCCGAGCTGCGGCACGCCCGCGGCGAGCTGCTCTCGCTCGGACTGGAGGACGCATGACCAAGGTGCTCGTACTCAACGTCGTCGCGCTGACCCCGCAGCTGCTCGAGCACATGCCGCGGCTGCGGCGCGTGGCCCGGCAGGGCTACCAGGCCCAGCTCGACACGGTGCTGCCCGCCGTCACGTGCACCGCCCAGTCCACCTACCTCACCGGTCTGCTGCCGAGCGAGCACGGCATCGTCGCCAACGGGTGGTACTTCCGCGACCTCGGCGACGTCCTGCTGTGGCGCCAGCACAGCGGTCTGGTCGAGGGCGAGCGCGTGTGGGAGACCATCCGCCGCCACCGCCCGGGCTACCGGGTCGCCAACGTGTGCTGGTGGTACGCCATGGGCGCCGACGTCGACACGACCGTCACGCCCCGGCCCGAGTACCACGCCGACGGGCGCAAGGAGCCCGACTGCTGGACCTGGCCGCCGTCCCTGCACGACGAGCTGGTCACCGAGCTCGGGCCCTTCCCGCTCTTCACCTTCTGGGGGCCGGGAGCGAACATCGAGTCCTCGAGGTGGATCGTCGGCGCGACCCGCAAGGTCATGCCCGACCACGACCTCACCCTCGCCTACATCCCGCACCTGGACTACGACCTCCAGCGCTTCGGGTCCTCCGGCCCCGAGGCCGTTCGGGCTGCGAAGGAGGTCGACGAGGCCCTCGCCCCCCTGCTCGACGACGCCGAGGCGCTCGGCGCGACCGTCGTCGTCCTGTCCGAGTACGGCATCACCGACGTCGACACGCCCGTCGACGTCAACCGGGCGCTGCGCCGCGCAGGGCTGCTGCACGTCCACCGCAACTCCACCGGCGAGCTCCTCGACCCCTGGACGTCACGCGCGTTCGCCGTCGCCGACCACCAGCTCGCGCACGTCTACGTCAAGGACCCGGCCGACGTGCCCGCGGTGCGCGAGCTGCTCGAGGCGCTGCCCGGCGTCGAGCAGGTGCTCGACGAGGAGGGCAAGCGGGCCAACGGCCTGGACCACCCGCGCTCCGGGGAGCTCGTGCTCGTCGCCGAGCCGCGCGCGTGGTTCACGTACTATTACTGGCTCGAGGATCGTCATGCCCCGGACTTCGCCCGGCTCGTGGAGATCCACAAGAAGCCGGGCTACGACCCCGTCGAGCTGTTCATGGACCCGGAGGACAGGTTCGTCAAGCTCCGGGCGGGCAAGGCCCTGCTGCGCAAGAAGCTCGGGATGCGCTACCTCATGGACGTCGTGCCGCTCGACCCGGCCCCGCTGCGCGGCAGCCACGGGCGCCTGCCCGACTCCCCGGAGGCCGGCCCGGTCCTCCTGTGCAGCGACCCGGCGACCGCGACGTCCCACGTCCGCGCCACCGAGGTCCGCGACCTCCTCCTCCGCCTCGCCGACGTCCCCACCCCCTGACCCCCATCCCCCGCGACAGCCGACTTCCGCCCGACAGCCGAGTTGGTCGCGACAGCCGACTTCTGCGCGACAGCCGGGTTGGTCGCGACAGCCGAGTTGCTCGCGACAGCCGACTTCTGCGCGACAGCCGAGTTGCTCGCGACAGCCGACTTCCGCACGACAGCGGACTTCCGTACGACAGCCGACTTCCGCACTAACACCGACCGGTCGACGTCCGCGCACACCTCAGCGCGGGAATTCCACTCGTCGCGCACGCCGACGACAGTTCCCCAGCGCAGACAGAACCCCGCTCTCGCGAGCAAGTCCGCTCTCGCGAGCAAGTCCGCTCTCGTGCGGAAGTCCGCTCTCGCGAGAAAGTCGGCTCTCGCGAGCAAGTCCGCTCTCGCGAGAGAGTCCGCTCTCGCGAGCGAGTCCGCTCTCGCGAGAACGTCGGCTCTCGCGAACAAGTCCGCTCTCGCGAGAAAGTCCGCTCTCGCGAGCAAGTCCGCTCTCGTGAGCAAGTCCGCTCTCGCGAGCAAGTCCGCTCTCGCGAGCAAGTCGGCTCTCGCGGAGGGTCAGGGGACGTCGGCCTGGACGAGGGTGCCGGTGCCGGCGATGGTGAGGGGACCGTCGTCGGCACGGACGAACGCGGCGTGCCCCCGGTCGAGGGTGAGGCCGCGGGTCTCCCCGCTCACCGCGAGCGAGCCCTCGAGGCACAGGAGCACCCGCGGGCCACGGCCCGGCAGGGGACGCGGGCCGTCGGCGCAGTCGCCCTCGGCCAGGGTCGTCACCGACAGCTCGAAGTCGTCCACCGGCGCGTAGAACACACGGGTCGCCCCGTGGAACACCTCCGGCGCGATGCGGATCGGCGGTGCGGCCACGTAGTCGACGCAGTCGAGCACCTCGGCGACGTCGACGTGCTTGCTCGTCAGCCCGGCCCGCAGGACGTTGTCCGAGGAGGCCATGACCTCGACGCCGAGCCCGGACAGGTAGGCGTGCACGCCGCCGGCCGGGACGAACAGCGAGTCCCCGGGCTGCAGGGTCACCGGGTTGAGGAGCAGGGAGGCGACGACGCCGGGGTCGTGCGGGTACTCCTCGGCCAGCCGGCAGACGATGCCGTCGGCGCGCGGTGACGGCGAGCCCTGCGCGGCCCGTTCCCGGCAGGCCGCGACCACCTGCTCGACCTCCTCCGGCCCGGGGCGGGTGGACTCGTGGAGCAGCGCGGTGAACGCGGTGCGCATGCCCGACGGCGTCGGGTCGGCGCGCAGCGCCGTGTGCAGGGACCGCGCCACGGGGGCGTCGAGGCCGGCGAGCAGCTCGGCGGCCCGCCGCGGCGCGCGGAAGCCGCACAGCGCCTCGAACGTCGTGAGCGCGAAGACGAGCTCGGGCTTGTGGTTCGGGTCGCGGTAGTTGCGCACGGGCGAGTCGAGGGCGACGCCGGCGGCATTCTCCGCGGCGAAGCGCTCCTGGGCGCGCCGCAGGTCGGGGTGCACCTGGAGGGACAGCGGCCGCTGCGGGGCGATGAGCTTGAGGAGGTAGGGCAGCTGGGGGCCGAAGCGGGCCAGGACGTCGTACCCCAGGGTGCCCTCGGGGTCCTCGGTGATGAGCGAGCGGAGGTCCGAGCCGTCCTCCGCCGTCCGTGCCGGGGCGGAGGGGTGGGCCCCGAACCAGAGCTCGGCGAGAGGTGTGCCGTCCGGCTCGCTGCCCACGAGATCGTGGATCGCCGACGCCGAACCCCACGCGTACGCCCGGGGCACGCCGAACACTCGCCGCATCTGTCACACCTCTCCCACGGCAGGCGGTCGCCGTGCCGGTCCGCCTACCGTAACGGGCGGGCTGGAGGAAAGGGCTGAGGCCCTCTCAGGCGCGGCTCAGGAGCAGCTGCGGGCGAAGCGCTGGGTGTTGTAGATGCGGCCGTTGTCCGCCTGGACGCTGCCGATGGCGATGAAGCGGTTCTCCGGGGCGAGGATGTTGGCCCGGTGGCCCGGGGAGTTCATGTACTCACGCAGGACCGCCGCGGGGTCGGTGGCGAAGCCGCTCGTGCCCCAGAAGATGTTCTCCGCCGAGGCGTCACAGCCCGCGGCCCGGCCGTCGGAGCTGATGGTCGTGCCGGTCGCGTGCTCGAAGCTGCCGGTGCGCGCCATCCACCTCGAGTGCTCCAGGGCGCCCTCGCGAAGGAGCGGCCAGGCCTGCGCGGGCGCGACGCCGGCGCGGCGCCGCTCGGCGTTGACGAGGTCGACCATCTCGGCGTCGAAGGAGGTGAGGCCGCCCTGGCCGGCGCTCTGCGCCGCGCGGCGGATGCCGAGCGTCGCGGCGCCGTCACCGTTCCAGTCGCCCACGAGGACGGCGTCGTCGTCGCGCCCGAAGGCCAGCACCCGGTCGGCCCCGCCGCCCGCAATCCGGTTCTTCAGGTAGTAGGCGCTGCCGCGGCGCACCCCGAGGGTGTCGCGGCCGTCGCCGTTCCAGTCCCCGACGAGGACGTCGTCGCCGGCGCGCCCGTAGGGCACGGTGTGGTCGGCCCGCCCGCCGGAGAGGGAGTTCTTCAGGTGGTAGACGTTGCCGCGGCGCACCCCGAGGGTGTCGCGGCCGTCGCCGTCCCAGTCCCCGACGAGGACCTCGTCACCCGGGTTGCCGTAGACGACGACCCGGTCCGCGCCGCCGCCGCCGAGGGAGTTCTTCACGTGGTAGACGTTGCCGCGGCGCACGGCCGGGGTGTCGACGCCGTCGCCGTCCCAGTCGCCCATGAGGACGGTGTCGCCGGGGCGCCCGTAGGTGACGACGCGGTCGGCCGAGCCGCCGGAGAGGGTGTTGGCGAAGTAGTAGGTGGCGCCGCGACGGACGGCCAGCGTGTCCTCGCCGTCGCCGTCCCAGTCGCCGACGTAGACGCGGTCTCCGGCGCGCCCGTAGGCCACGGTCTCGTCGGTGCGCGAGCTCCAGCCGTCGGTGAGGTGGTAGACGCTGCCGCTGCCTCCGACCTCACCGCCCTTGGCGTTCGCGGGCGCTCCGAGGAGCGTCAGTGCCGTCACCGTTCCGACCACGAGCGCAGTGCGTCGCGCACCCATCGGTTCCCCCGTTCGTTCCGCCCGGTACGGCCTGTCCTGGCCGAGCAACAAGCCTAGGCGGCTGGGAGGGACGTGGCATCCCGCCTGATCAGCGGCTCAGGCGAGGACCTCGGGGGCCGCCACGGTCCACCGCTCGGCCCAGTGGCCGATGGGCTCGACACCGGCGAGCAGCAGCGCCTCGTGGCCCAGCACCGAGTACGACGGGCGCGGGGCGGGCCGCTTGAAGTCCGCCGCGGTCGTCGGGCTCACCATGGCCGGGTCCTTGCCGAGGGTGCGGACGATCTCCTCGGTGAAGCCGAACCACGACGTCTCACCGGAGGAGGTCCCGTGGTACGTCCCGGACGGCGCGTCGGCCTCGACGAGCCGCACGAGCAGGTCGGCGAGGTCCGCCGTCCACGTCGGCTGGCCGACCTCGTCGGCGACGACGGTCAGCGCGTCCCGCTCGGCGGCCAGGCGGGCCATCGTCTTGGGGAAGCACTTGCCGTGGGCGCCGTAGAGCCACGCGGTGCGCACGATGAGGTGGTCGGGGCACTCGGCGCGCACGGCCCACTCCCCTGCGGCCTTGGTGCGCCCGTAGGCCGAGCGCGGGGCGATGGCCGCGGACTCCGCGTAGGGCCGGGTGGCGTCACCGGCGAAGACGTAGTCGGTGGAGATCTGCACCATCCGGGCGCCGGCGAGGCGCGCGGCCCGGGCGAGCAGCTGGGGAGCGACGGCGTTGAGGGCGAAGGCCGCGGCCTCCTTCTCCTCGGCGTCGTCCACGGCGGTCCACGCGGCGCAGTTGACGACGACGTCGACGTCGCGCACCTGCTCGGCCACCTGGGCGGGGTCGGTGACGTCGAGCTCCTCACGGTCGGCGGCGACGACGTGCGCGCCGCGGCTGCGCAGGAGGTCGCACACGTCGGTGCCCAGCATTCCCGCGGCTCCGGCCACCAGCCACCGCGTACCCTCGATGTTCACCCGGACAGCCTAGTGGGCGGGCGCCGGGCACGCCGCCCGCCCACGTCCACGGCTCAGCCGAGGCGGCGCACCCCGATGCCGTCGACGCCGTCGCCGTCCCAGTCGCCGACGAGCGACGCGTCGGCCGGGCGGCCGAACTCGAAGACGCTGTTCGCCTCCCCGCCCGCGAGCCGATTGTTGACGTAGTAGCTGCGCCCGCGGCGCACCGTGATGGTGTCCTTGCCGTCGCCGTCCCAGTCGCCGACGAGGACGAGGTCGGAGTCGCGGCCGTAGCGGAAGACGTGGTCGGCCTCGCCCCCGGACATCGAGTTCTTCACGTGGTAGACGCTGTAGCGGCGCACGGCGAAGGTGTCCTTGCCGTCCCCGTTCCAGTCCCCGACGAGCACCCGGTCACGCTCGCGGCCGTAGACGATGACCTGGTCGGCCGGGCCGCCGCTCAGCGAGTTCTTCACGTGGTACTCCCGGCCGCGGCGCACCGCGAGGGTGTCCTTGCCGTCCCCGTTCCAGTCCCCGACGAGGACGTCGTCGCCCGCGCGCCCGTAGACGACGACGGAGGAGGGGGTGGACCCGTGGTCGTCGTAGAACTCGTAGCGGCTGCCGCGGCGCACCGCGACGGTGTCGACGCCGTCGCCGTCCCAGTCGCCGACGAGCAGGGTGTCGGCCGACCGGCCGCGCGGGTAGGACAGGTCCGCCCCGCCGCCGGTGGCGACGTTCCTGAGGTGGACGGTGCTCGGCCGCCCGCCCAGGGCCGAGACGCGGCGGGCGACGTCGTCGAGGAGGGCGGGGATGCGCGCGTAGATGTCGTCGCCGGGACAGGTGGTGGCGTCGACGTCGCGGTGGGCGAAGACGCGCGGGAGCTGCTGCCCGGCGGGGCGTGCGTAGGTGCCCGGGGAGCGGTAGCCGCTGGCCGTCCGCACCTCGATGCCGGCGTCGGCGAACTTCCACGCGATGACCTCGGCCATGCGTGTCATGACGAGGTCGGGGGCACGCACGCGCGTGTAGTCCCCGATGACGGAGATGCCGAGCGTGCCGTCGTTGAAGCCGCGGGCGTGACCGCCCTCGGCCATGAGGCCGTAGGGCGCGGCGAGGGTGCCGTTGCGGCCCTCGAAGACCTGGCCGTACTTGTCGACGAGGAAGTTGTAGCCGATGTCGCCCCAGCCGCGGCTCGTCGAGTGGTAGTGGTAGATGCCCCGGACGATGCCGGCGGACTGCGCCGCGGTGTAGTCGTTGGAGCCGGCGGTGTGGTGGACGACGGCGGCGCGCAGCTCGTAGAAGTCCGGTGTCCAGGCGGGGGTGGAGTAGCCGGCGCCCCACCCGGAGCGGGGCACGACGCTCGGCGCGCCCGCCGTGGCGGCGAGCACCCCGAAGGTCGGGGCGGCGGCCTCGGTCTGCGCGGCCGACGCCGGGCCCGACGCGGTGGCCGTCGCGGTCGCCGAGGAGGCGACGCGTCGGGTCAGCTCGGCGGCCGCGGGCGCGGAGTCGGCGACGACCTCCTCGTCGGTGGGCTCCGGCGGGATGAGGTGGACGCGCAGGTCCTGGGGCAGGGTGCCGTCACCGCCGTCGAGCCGGAGCTGGACCCCGGTGGCCCCGCCGACGACGTACGGCTCGCTCCCCCCGACGTCCTCCCCGTCGACCACCTCGGTGTCGAGCTCGGTCCACGACGTCCACCCCTCCCCGGAGCGGACGCGGATGGAGATCCTCTCGTCGGGCTCCTGCCCGCCGGCCCAGGTGACGCCGGCGACGTAGAACTCCGGCGCCTCGAGCTCGGGAGTGAGGACCGAGCTGCCGGCGCGCAGGTCAGCCACCGTCCGCGCGAGGTCGGTGGGCCGTCCGTCGTCGTCGGTGAGCTGGAGGACGGCGACGTCGCGGGCGGCGTCGCCGGGTGCCGGACCGCCTCCGGGCGCCGCGAGGGCGGCGGGAGCCACGGCCCCGACGATGAGAGCACCGGCTGCCGTGCCGGCGACGACGAGGCGCGCTCCACGGGACGTCATGCGTCGAATCTACCGGCTTGTCCGGTTCGGCGACGGGTGGCGTGTTGCCCCCGGCGGCAAAACGGCGGCCGTTGGTCTCCCCGCGAGGGGACCGCCGCTCGCTAGGGTGAGCCCATGCAGATTTCGGTGATCGGTTGTGGCTACCTGGGTGCGGTGCACGCGGCGTCGATGGCAGAGCTTGGTCATGACGTCGTCGGCATCGACGTCGACGAGACCAAGGTGGCCCTCCTCGCACAGGGCAAGGCCCCGTTCCACGAGCCCGGCTTCGCGGACATCCTCGAGCGCAACGTCGCGGCGGGCCGGCTGCGGTTCTCCACCGACATGACCGAGGTGGCCGGCGCCGCGGTCCACTTCATCGGCGTGGGCACCCCGCAGCAGGAGGGCTCCTACGCGGCGGACATGTCCCAGGTCAACGGCTCGGTCGCGGCCCTGCTGCCGCACCTTGCGCCCACCGAGGCCGGCGCGCCCGTCGTCGTCGGCAAGTCGACCGTGCCGGTGGGCACGGCGGCCGGCATCGCCGCCCAGGTCGAGGCGGCCGGTGGCGTGCTCGTGTGGAACCCCGAGTTCCTCCGTGAGGGCTTCGCCGTCCAGGACACCATCTCCCCCGACCGCATGGTCTACGGCCTGCCCGCAGACCAGCAGGCCGCCGCGCACGGCCAGGCGCTGCTCGACGAGGTGTACGACGACCTCATCAACCGCCAGCAGATCCCGCGCCTGCTCACCGACTACCCGACCGCCGAGCTCGTCAAGGTGGCCGCGAACTCCTTCCTCGCGACGAAGATCTCCTTCATCAACGCGATGGCCGAGCTGTGCGAGGCCACCGGTGCCGACGTCACCCAGCTCGCCCAGGCCATCGGCCACGACGACCGCATCGGGTCGAAGTTCCTGCGCGCCGGCGTGGGCTTCGGCGGCGGCTGCCTGCCCAAGGACATCCGGGCGTTCATGGCCCGCGCCGAGGAGCTCGGCGTCGACGAGGCGCTCGGCTTCCTGCGCGAGGTCGACTCGATCAACGACCGGCGCCGTGACCACGTCATCACCCTGGCCACCGACCTGCTGGGCGGGCAGCTCGACGGCGCGAACGTCGCCGTCCTCGGGGCGGCGTTCAAGCCGGACACCGACGACATGCGCAACTCCCCCGCGCTCGACATCGCCCACCGGCTGGCGACCGCCGGCGCCCGGGTCACCGTCACCGACCCGCAGGCCGGCCCCGTGCTCGCCGGCCAGGACCACCACGACTTCACCGTCGCCCCCACCGCCCACGAGGCGATGACGGGCGCGGACCTCGTCCTGCTGCTCACCGAGTGGCGGGAGTTCAGCGAGCTCGACCCCGCGGCGACCGTGTCCCTGCCGAACCGGGCCGCTATCATCGACGGCCGCAACGTCCTGGACCCCGCCCAGTGGCGCGCAGCCGGCTGGACCTATCACGGCATGGGCCGTCCCTGACGCACACTAGGGGCACGTCCGTCATCAACGACAAGGAGCAGCCAGTGCACGTGCTGGTCACCGGAGGCGCCGGGTTCATCGGAGCCAACTTCGTCCACCAGACCGTCGCCGAGCGTCCTGACGCCCGCGTGACGGTCCTGGACAAGTTCACCTACGCGGCCAACCGGGAGTCCCTGGCCGGCCTGGACATCGAGATCGTCGAGGGCGACGTCGCCGACCGCGACGTCGTCGACCCGCTCGTCGAGGCGGCCGACGTCGTCGTCCACTTCGCGGCGGAGTCGCACAACGACAACTCGCTCAACGACCCGTGGCCGTTCGTCCAGACGAACCTCATCGGGACGTACACGGTGCTCGAGGCGGTGCGCCGTCACGGCACCCGCCTGCACCACATCTCGACCGACGAGGTGTACGGCGACCTCGAGCTCGACGACCCGGCGAAGTTCACCGCGTCCACGCCGTACAACCCCTCCTCCCCGTACTCCTCGACCAAGGCCGGCTCGGACATGCTCGTCCGCGCGTGGGTGCGGTCCTTCGGGGTGGAGGCGACGCTGTCGAACTGCTCGAACAACTACGGGCCGTACCAGCACATCGAGAAGTTCATCCCCCGCCAGATCACCAACGTGCTCGACGGCCGGCGTCCCAAGCTCTACGGCGCCGGGCTCAACGTGCGTGACTGGATCCACGTCGCGGACCACAACTCCGCGGTGTGGCGGATCATCGACGCCGGTCAGCTCGGGCGCACCTACCTCATCGGCGCCGACGGCGAGATGAACAACAAGGCCGTCGTCGAGCTCATCCTCGAGCTGCTCGGGCGTGACCCGCAGGACTACGACCACGTCGCGGACCGTCCGGGCCACGACCTGCGCTACGCGATCGACGCCACCCCGCTGCGTGAGGAGCTCGGCTGGGAGCCGCGGTTCCGCGACTTCCGCGCCGGGCTGGCCGACACCATCGAGTGGTACCGCGCCAACGAGGCGTGGTGGCGCCCGCAGAAGGACGCCGTCGAGGCCAAGTACGCCAAGACCGGCCAGTAGGCCGAGCACGCCGACGGCGCCGGGTCGCAGCTCCTGCGGCCCGGCGCCGTTCGCGTCCCCCGGCCCGTACCCGCGCGCTCTGCCACAATGGGCCGGTGCCCGAGCTGCCCGAGGTGCAGGCCCTGGCGCAGGTGCTCGCCACCCGTGCCACCGGCCAGGTGGTGCGCGCCGTCCACGTGACGAGCTTCCCGGCGCTCAAGACCTACGACCCGCCGCCGACGGCGCTCGTGGGCGCGGCCGTCACCGGGGTGGGGCGCCACGGCAAGTGGCTCGACGTCGTCACGTCCGGGCCCGACGGCGAGGTCCACCTCGTCCTCCACCTCGCCCGGGCGGGCTGGCTGCGGTGGCACGACACACCGCCCGAGGGGATGCCGCGGGCCGGACGGTCCGGGCTGGCGGCGCGCGTCGTGCTCGACGGCGGCGCGTTCGACCTCACCGAGGCCGGCACGAAGAAGAGCCTGGCCATCCACGTCGTGCGCGACCCCCGCGAGGTCGAGCGGATCGCCACGCTCGGTGTCGAGCCGCTGTCCCCCGACTTCACCCGGCAGGCCCTGGACGGCCTGCTCGACGCGCGCAACCAGCAGGTCAAGGGCCTGCTGCGGGACCAGGGCGCGATCGCCGGGATCGGCAACGCCTACTCCGACGAGATCCTCCACGCCGCCCGGCTCAGCCCCTTCGCCCTCACCCGGACGCTCGACGAGGAGGCCCGCGAGCGCCTGTTCACCGCCGTCACCGCCGTGCTCACGGCCGCGATCGAGGCGTCGGTGGGCAAGGACGCGCGGGACCTCAAGGACGTCAAGCGCTCGGGGATGGCCGTGCACGGGCGCACCGGCCAGGCGTGCCCGGTGTGCGGGGACACCGTGGCCGAGGTGTCCTTCGCCGACTCGTCCCTGCAGTACTGCCCCACCTGCCAGACGGGCGGCAAGAAGCTCGCCGACCGCCGCATGTCCAAGCTCCTCCGTTAACCAAAACCCCCCGACGCCGCCCCCACGCCGCCCCCCCGTCACCCCCGCAACGCCGAGAGCCGGATCGTGCACGGGGCACGATCCGGCTCTCGGCGGGTGAGGCGGGGGTGCTACAGGGCGATGGTGCGGCCGCCGTCGTGGGCGGAGGCGAGCATCGCCTCGATGACGGTGAGGGTGTGGACACCCTCACGCATGGTGACGATGTCCGTACCGGTGCCGGCGACGGCGTCACGGAAGTTCTCCTGCTCCACCGCGAGCGGCTCGCGCTTGGGCAGCGCGTAGCGCACGACGTCACCCTCGGTGACGCCGCGGAACTGGGCCACCCGGTCCCACGTCGTCGGCACGGTGCCGTTGGCGTAGAACGTGAGGTCGCCGGTCATCGTGTCGGCGACGAACGCGCCACGCTCGCCGGTGACGACGGTGGTGCGCTCCTTCATCGGCGAGAGCCAGTTGACGACGTGGTTGACGATGACGCCGGAGGCGAGCCGGCCGATGGCGAGCACCATGTCCTCGTGCTCGCGGCCCGAGCGGTGGGTCACCTGCGCGGCGACCTGGTCGTAGGGGCTGCCGGCGATGAACGCGGTGAGGTCGACGTCGTGGGTCGCGAGGTCCTTGACGACGCCGACGTCCGAGATCCGCGCCGGGAACGGGCCCTGGCGCCGGGTCTGAATCTGGTACACCTGTCCCAGCTCGCCCGCGGCGAGGCGCTTGCGCAGCTCGAGGACGGCGGAGTTGCACCGCTCGACGTAGCCGACGGCCCCGACGAGCCCGGCCTCCTCGAACGCCGTGGCGACCCGCTCCCCGGCCTCCACGGTGTGCGCGATCGGCTTCTCGATCATCGTGTGGACGCCGGCGGCGGCGAGTGCCAGGCCGACCTCCTCGTGGTGGACGGTCGGCACGGCGACCATCGCGGCGTCGATCCCGGCCGCGATGAGCGCGTGGACGTCGGGCAGCACCTCGAGGTCACCGGCCACCCCGTAGGCGTCCCCGCCGGGGTCGGCGACCGCGACGAGCTCCATCCCGGACGTCTGGCGGATGACCCGGGCGTGGTGACGGCCCATGGCCCCGAGGCCGATGAGGCCCATGCGGATCGGCATCACGCACCCGCCTTCGCCACGGCGTTGACCCCGGACACGACCCGCTCGAGGTCCTCCTGGGACAGCGAGGGGTGGACCGGCAGCGAGATGACCTCGCCGGCCGCCTTCTCGGTCTGCGGCAGCTCGTGCGCCGGGGCGTACTGCTCCAGCGAGGAGAGGCGGTGGTTGGGGATCGGGTAGTAGACGCCCGTCCCGACGCCGTGCTCCTCACGCAGCGCGGTGACCATGCGGTCCCGCTCGGAGGCCTCGACCCGGATCGTGTACTGGTGGTAGACGTGGACCGCACCGTCGGCCACCGGCGGGGTGACGACACCGGTGAGGTGCTCGTCGAAGAAGGCCGCGTTGGCCTGGCGCCGGGCCGTCCAGGCGGGCAGCTTGCCGAGCTGCACGCGGCCGATCGCCGCGTGGATGTCGGTCATCCGCACGTTGAGGCCGATGACCTCGTTGGCGTACTGGCGCTCCATGCCCTGGTTGCGCAGCAGGCGCACCATGCGGGCGACGGCCTCGTCGGCGCAGGAGACCATGCCGCCCTCACCGGACGTCATGTTCTTCGTCGGGTAGAGGGAGAACATCGCGAAGCGGCCCCACGTGCCGACCTTGCGGCCGTGGAGGCTCGCACCGTGCGCCTGCGCGGCGTCCTCGTAGATCTCCAGGCCGAGCTCGGCCGCGAGCGCCTCGAAGGCGACCATGTCGGCCGGGTGCCCGTACAGGTGCACCGGCATGACCCCGCGGGTGCGCTCGGTGACGGCGGCGCGCACCGACTCGGGGTCGAGGCAGAAGGTGTCGGGGTCGATGTCGGCGAACACCGGGGTGGCGCCGGTGAGCGCCACCGAGTTCGCCGTCGCCGCGAAGGTGAAGGACGGGACGATGACCTCGTCCCCGGGGCCGACACCGCTGGCGAGCAGGCCGACGTGGAGACCGGCGGTCCCCGAGCTCACCGCCTGGCAGCGGCGGCCCTCGACGAGCTGCTCCGCGAACTCCTCCTCGAACGCCGCGACCTGCGGGCCCTGCGCGACCATGCCCGAGCGCAGCACGGCGTCGACGGCGGCCCGCTCCTCGTCTCCGATGATCGGCTTCGCGGCAGGGATCAAGGACTGGTTCATGCGGTGACCTCGCGCAGTTCGTTGTCGTGGATGGCGTACGTCCGGCCGGTGGCCGGGCAGCGGAGCAGGTCGCCCTCGGGCTCGAGGCGACGTCCGGCGTGACCGACCCAGCCGATCTGGCGGGCCGGGACACCGGCGACGAGGGCGTGGGCGGGCACGTCACGGGTGACGACGGCGCCCGCGGCGACCGTGGCCCACGCACCGATCGTCACGGGCGCGACGCAGACGGCCCGGGCGCCGATGGCGGCGCCGGTGCCGACGGTCACGCCGACGGCCTCCCAGTCGTCGGCCGACTTGAGGGAGCCGTCGGGGTTGATGGCCCGCGGGTGGGTGTCGTTGGTGAGGACGGCGGCGGGGCCGACGAAGACGCCGTCGGCCAGCTCGGCGGGCTCGTAGACGAGCGCGTAGTTCTGCACCTTGCAGTTGTTCCCCAGCCGCACGCCGGTGCCGATGTAGGCGCCGCGGCCGACGACGCAGCCCTCGCCGAGGACCGCGCCCTCGCGCACCTGGGCGAGATGCCAGACGGAGGTGCCGTCGCCGAGTCGGGCGTCGGGCGCGACGTCGGCGCTGTCGGTGATCCGTACTGTCATTCGTCCCTTTCCGGCTGCCAGGTGCAGCGCCCCGCTCAGGGTAACGGAGCACACCCCGCGGCTCACGGGACCGTGGTCCGCGCCACGTCGCGGAAAGGCGGCTGTCGTGCGGAAGTCGGATGACGCGCGACGTCGGCGTCGTACGGAACTCGGCTGTCGTGCGGAAGTCGGCTGTCGCGGGTGGGAGGGAGGGCGAGGGAGCGAGGCAGGAGAAGGCCGGTGGGGTGCTGTCACAATGAGGGCATGAGATCGACGCCGGTCCCGCCCACCGGCGAACGCACCGTCACCGACACCTGGCTCGTCGTGCCGCTGTTCGAGGAGCAGTCCGTCATCGGCGACGTCGTGCGCCGGGCGCGGGAGACCTTCCCCAACATCGTCTGCGTCGACGACGGCAGCACCGACGAGTCCGCCGCGCGGGCGCGCGAGGCCGGCGCCGTCGTCGTGCGCCACCCCGTCAACCTCGGCCAGGGCGCCGCGCTGCAGACGGGCATCGAGTGGGTGCTCACCTGCACCGACGCCCCCTACCTCGTGACGTTCGACGCCGACGGCCAGCACCAGGTCTCCGACGCCGTCGACATGGTGCGCAAGGCGCGCGAGGAGGACCTCGCCGTCGTCTTCGGCTCCCGGTTCCTCGACGACCGCACCCGGCCCGGCCTGCTCAAGCGCGTCGTGCTCAAGACCGCGGTGTGGGTGACGAACCGCTCGACGGGGCTGCGGCTCACCGACGCGCACAACGGTCTGCGGGTCATCCGCCGCGACGCGGCCGAGCACGTCGACCTGCGCCAGGACCGCATGGCGCACGCCTCGGAGATCGTCGCCCAGCTCGGGCGGACCGGTCTACCGTGGGCCGAGCACCCCGTCCACGTCCTGTACACCGACTACTCGCGGGCCAAGGGCCAGTCCCTGCTCAACTCGGTGAACATCCTCGTCGACCTCCTCTTCCGCTGACCCTCCGACCCAGGGAGCCCCATGTCCGACCAGATCGTCATCCAGGTGCTGCTGCTCGTCGCGGTCAGCGTCGTGGCGGTGCTGCTCACCCGGGGGACGGCCAACGCTCGGCACCAGGCGATCCGGCGGATCCTCCTGGTGGGCTTCGTCGTCGTCGCGGCGGCGTCGGTGATGTTCCCCGACTGGCTCACCTGGCTGGCCCGCCAGGTGGGCGTCGGTCGTGGCG